>DASXKQ010000209.1:0-10111 GCA_036496745.1 Polyangiaceae bacterium | reverse complement strand
ACTCAGCTCGACCTCCAAGCCGTTGGCGACCCGCACCAGCGTATCGACCGTCAGGTTCGAGCGGCCCTGCTCGATTCTCGCGTAGTTGGGCGGCAGCATTTGCAGCTTTCCCGCCAGCGACTCCTGCGTCTCGTCGCGGGCATATCGCAGCTCCTGGATGCGCAGGCCGATCACCTTGAGGGTTATGTCCGTTCGTATCGTCACTTGCTGATAACCGATTCGCAGGACTAATCCCATAAACAGATCACTATATGACTAGTCCAGTAATAGCTCTGTCTACCGACGAACCCCGCAGCACGTCGCAGGGAACCAATGATATATGACTAGCGTATAGTCTTATGTGACTATGATGTGCGACTAGCTGGGGGCGTATTGGTTGTGCGTTTAGACGCGCGAAGCGCGCAGCTCACTACGAGATAATTTGAAAATTCGACAACGCGATTGAATGCGGCAATCGTTAGTTGTGCGGGGAGAAATCGTATGCTTTGTCTGGTAGCATCTCGACATGGCACTCACACGCAAGCAGCTCACGCTGTTGCTCGTAGCCACGATCGGCGCTGCGCTAACGGGCTGCAGCGTAACAACCACGCCGGACGCCTGTAGCGCGGACTCGACGTTCACCTGTGTAGGCACCGCCATCGCTTATTCCTGTACCGGCGGTGCAACTCCTACGCAAACCGATTCTTTGCTGAGCTGCGACCCCGGCGTGCCCGGAGCCAACGGCGCCACGGACTACTGCTGCGCGGCGACCGGCGCGCTCGGGACCTGCGCCGCCGACACGAGCGTGGCAGGATGCACCGGAGCGGCCACGGGCTTCTCGTGCTCCGGCACGGATACGCCGAGCAGCAGCGATCCGTCACTCAGCTGCGGCGCCGCAGTGACCGGCGCCAATGGTCTGCTCGACTATTGCTGCCAGCCGATCGGCACGTCGGGCAGCTGTAGCCCCGACGCGAGCGTGGCAGGATGCAGCGGTGGTTCCAGCGGGTTTTCCTGCACCTCCAGCGACGCGCCGGATCAGTCGAACCCGGCCCTCGTCTGCAGCGCACCCATCAGCGGCAGCGCCGGGGAGTCGCTCTATTGTTGCAGCGGCTTCAGCACGTCGAGCAGCTGCCAGCCGGACTCCAGCGTCGTCGGTTGCACGGGCGGCTCGCACGGCTTCTCGTGCACCTCGACTGACACGCCGAGCCAGGCCGACTCGTCGTTGATTTGCAGCGCGCCCACGAGCGGAAGCTCCGGAGAGCTACTCTACTGTTGCGACAACTTCAGCTCTAGCAGCTGCCAGCAAGACTCGAGCGTGGTCGGTTGCACGGGCGGCTCGTTCGGTTTCTCGTGCACGTCCACTGACACCCCCACCCAAGCTGATCCGTCACTCGTCTGCAGCACGCCAACGAGCGGAAACTCTGGAGAGCTGATCTATTGCTGCAGCAACTGAAGCTCCAATACGGTCTGTCCAATTTTGCCCCTGTGTCGCATATGCGAACAAGACAAGTGTCGCATTAGTGAGCACCTCTGAGTGCCTCAACGTCATTGAGGGAGCGAATCCATGAATCGCTCACTCGATAAGCACATCGAAAGTCCGAATAGCCCATAGGAGTCACCATGGCTAAAACGTCCAACGGGAACCGCTGGGCCCGAGTAGTTCGTGTAAGGCATTTTACACATCTGCAATCTGAAGGTGGAAAGATGAAGATCAAAACAGCATTGAGTGTCCTCGTCGCCCTAGCGGCTTTCGTCCAACTAAGCGCATCGGCAAACGCTCAGCCTCGCCCAGCGCCGCCGGTCGGACAGCGGCCGGTGGCCCCGGCCCCGCCGGTAGCCGGGCGACCCCTGCCTCCGGTCGGACAGCGCCCCGATGATCGCCATCTGGACGATCGTCGCGCGGACGACCGTCACGACGCGCGCGAGGAGGCCGCTATCGCTCACCAAGAGACGGAGGAGCAAATTCGGCTCCGCCTCCAGCAGCATCAAGACGCTGAGATCGCGCGGCGCCAGGCTGAACGCAAGGACGTCAGGGAGTGGAACGCCAAGCGCGAGCAACGCGCACTCGACGCGCGCAACGAGCTCGCCTCGACCTGGGGCACCACGCTCAACAGGCCGGACGCCCGCGCCGAGCTCAACAAGCACAACGACAGGATGGCCCGCCTGAACCGCATTTTGGACGTCGCGCAAGACAAGGGCGACACGGCGCTGGTTGCGCGCACGAGGGCCGTGATGCAACGCGAAATCGCGCGTGACGCGCGCGTCATGCAAGGCATCCGCGCTCAGGCAGGTGCACAATGAAAGCCATCGTTTTAGCGCTGCTCGCGGGCTCGCTCGCCTTCGGCTGCAAAAAATCCGACGAACCACCGCCGGCCGCGAGCGCAGCCCCGGCCGCGAGCGCGGCACCGTCAGCAGCAGCGGCGGCGGATCCCGTTCCGACGGGTACGGCGGCTGCAGCCGATACCGCTGCAGCCCCAGCTGCGGTCGCCGCCGCCAAGACGATCCAGACGCCTGCCGACTTCGAGGCAACCGCGGAGGCGGCGATCACTCCCGCCAATGCCGCTCAAGTGCTCACGGCGATCGACAAGGAGGTTGGCCAGTAAATGTCACCATCCCTCTTCAGATCCTGGATGTGGCTGGTCGCCGCGTCCACGCTCTGTGGCTGTTATGTGGAAGCAGAGCCAGTCGCCCCGACGGCGAGCGGGGAGGTCGTCGTGGCCGATCCGCCGCCGCCGCCCCCTCCGCAAGCAGAAGCCGTACCGCCACCACCACAGCCCGGCGTCTCGTGGGTGCCGGGTTACCACCGCTGGGACGGGCGTGCCTACGTGTGGGAACGTGGTCACTACGAACGACCGCCGCGCGCAGACGCGCGCTACGTACAAGGACACTGGGAAGCGCGTGGTCGCGGCAAGGTTTGGGTCAACGGACACTGGGGATAGCATCCAGTGCAGTGATGCGACGCTCACGTAGGGAAGCACACGCTTCGGCGTCGAAGGCGTGTGCGCTCCCCGCAGACAAATGAGTCGTCACGGCGCGTAGCGCGCCCGCCACGCGCTACGCGCATCGAGCGAGCGCTCGGGCAAGACCCTGCCGCATTTCGGCGCATAGTCGGCGCGACCAGCGCGAGGTTCGTGCGCTTGAGCGCGCGCATGATGGGCAACGTGGCGGACGCGGAAGACGTCGTGCAAGACGCCTATATCAAGGCCTATCGCGCGCTGCTCGCCGGCAAGTTCGACGGGCGCTCGAGCGTGCGAACCTGGCTTTATCGCATCGTGGTCAACGGCGCGATCGACGCCAAGCGCGCCCGCACACGACGCTTCGAGACGTTCGACGACGCTGAACCAGACGCTCCCAGTATGCCCGCGACGGGCGCGCGCTTCACCTTGCGCGAGCTGCAATATTGGCTCGACGTGTTGTCCGACGAACCGTCGACGGACGACGGCGAATTCGTCGACCTGGCTTGGGACGGCGCGTCGTCGGCGGAGGCGCGGCTGGCCTTGCGCGAACTCAGTCGTTGGATGAGCACGCTGCCGGTCGATCAACAAGCCGTGCTGTCCATGCAAGCGCTGGACGGCCTCAGCGCCCACAAGATCGCCGAAATCATGCACTCTACCGAGGGAGCCGTCGAGCAACGCCTGGTGCGCGCGCGCGCCGTGCTTCGCCTGTGCAGAAAGGACCGCTCAGGGCCGTGATAACTTCCGGCCCCGGTGCGCGTTTTCGTCCTGCTCTTCACGTTGCTGCTTGCGGGCTCCGCCTTCGCGGCGGATCTGCCCGCGGTCCGCGCGCGGGGTGAGCTGCGCTGGGGAGGTGATCTGCAGGGCGGTGAGCCGTACGTGTTCGAAGACCCCGAGCACTCCGGCGCGATCGTCGGCTTCGAGGTCGAGATTGCTCGCGCCCTCGCGCAGAAGCTGGGCGTGCGCGAACACTTCGTGCAAAACGATTGGTCGAACCTGAGCTCGTCGCTCGAGCGCGGCGATTTCGACGTCATTCTGAACGGGCTCGAGGATACGCCGTCGCGCCGAGAGCGCTTCTTGCTGTCGCTGCCCTACTACCGCTACGGCGAGACGCTGACGGTGCGCCGCGCGAGCCCGTTTCGAAGCCTTGCCTCGCTCACGGGCAAGCGCGTCGGCACCTTGAATCAAACCGTGGCGCACGATCTGCTGCTGCGTCAGGGCTTCGAGGTCGCGCTGTACGAGGGCCAACAGGAGCCGTACCTGGATCTGGAAAATGGTCGCACCGACGCCGTGCTGCTCGATCACGTGATCGCCGACCGCTACGGCTGCCTCAACCCGCAACTCGTCTGCTTGCCCGGTGACGTGGCGCGCGGAAGTTACGTGATCGGCATCGCGAAATCGGACGCCGCGCTCAAGACGGCGATCGACGCGGCGCTGCGCGGCCTCGTCGCTGACGGCGAACTCGAACACATTCTGCGCACCTGGCACCTGTGGGATCTGCGGCAGACGGAGCTCGGCGCGAGCGTTAGCGCCGACCCGGCAAAAGCTCCAGAACCCGCCGAGGCGCCACGCTCCGCGGCGAGCGCGCTGTTCAGCGTCGGGCAACTGCGCTTGTTCGCGGTCGGCGCGCTGATGACGCTCGCCATCTCCTGTTCGGCATTTGCTTTGGCGTTACCGCTCGGTCTGTTGTTGGCCGCGCTCAGGCTATACGCGGGTCGTTTCGCTCGGCTGTCCGCGCTGATCTACGTGGAGCTGTTCCGAGGTACGCCGGCCTTGCTTCAGCTGTACGTGCTCTACTACGGCATCGCCGGCTTCGTGCGGCTCGGGCCGTTCGCGGCGGCCGTGCTCGCGCTCGGCTTGAACTACGCCGCTTACGAAGCCGAGGTGCAACGCGGCGCGCTGCTCGCGATTCCGCGCGGCCAAACCGAGGCCGCGAGCGCGCTCGGTCTCTCGCAAGGGCAGATTCTGCGGCACGTGCTGTTGCCGCAATCGCTGCGAAACGCGCTGCCCGCCATCACCAACGACTTCGTGGCGCTGCTCAAGGATTCCTCGCTCGTCAGCGTGATCACGGTCGTGGAGCTCACCAAGCGCATGACCATCGCCTCCGCCGAACTGCGCACTTGGCTGATGCCGGGACTACTCTGCGCGGCGCTCTACCTCGCGATGAGCGTCCCGCTCTCGCGCTGGGCATTACGGCTGGAAAGGCGGCTCTCGGCGCGATGATCGCGATCTCGGGGCTCGTCAAATCCTTCGGCGGCAGGCGCGTGCTCGCCGGCATCGACGCCGAAATCCCCGAAGGGCGCATCGTCGCACTGATGGGCGCTTCCGGCTCCGGCAAATCGACGCTCTTGCGCTGTCTCAACGGACTCGAGACGTTCGACGCCGGGCGCATCGAGATAGCGGATTTCAAGCTCGCTGCCGGCGCGCACGAGCCCGCGCTCTTACAGGGGCTCCGCTGCAGCGTGGGCATGGTCTTTCAAGACTTCCAGCTCTTCCCTCACCTGAGCGTTCTACAAAACGTGACGCTTGCGCCGCGTCTCGTCCGCGCGCGCTCCGTCGCCGACGCGAACGCGGAGGCAAGTTCGCTGCTCGCCGCCGTCGGGCTTTCGGATCGCGGCGACGCACGCCCGCACCAACTCTCGGGCGGCCAAAGTCAACGCGTGGCGATCGCTCGCGCGCTCGCGCAAGGCAGCCGCGTGCTCTTGCTCGATGAACCGACGAGCGCGCTCGATCCCGAGCTACGAGAAGAAGTTCGCGAGGTCCTGCGCGGCGTCGCCCGCGGCGTTCACGCTACGCCGGCAGGCGGCGAGCCTTCGCGCCGCACCTTCGTGCTCGTCACGCACGAACTCCGCCTCGCGCGCGAGCTCGCGGACGAGCTGTGGCTCTTGCATCAAGGCCGTATCGTCGAGCGCGGCGCGCCGAGCGAGGTCTTGGCGCGGCCGGCCACCGACGTCGGTCGCGATTTCATGGCGCGCGCGCTGAGTTGAGGCTGAAAAAAGGAGAAGCACTGGGGGCGGCCGTCCACGCGCGCGTAGGGCTTCGTCTCAATTTGCGACAAGCGGCGCACGGTAAATTTGCGACACCTCGTGTGTGCAACGGTAGGACGATAGTGCGATCGCCCCAGTCGGACGGCAATCCTTTGGGCGTGGGCGATGTTACGTTGAGAGGTTGAGGGATAGCGCGATGACACAAAGCCAGCACATGGAGCCGGCGTCGCCCGGCCGCAAAGAGAGAGTGCTGCTCGTCGACGATGAGCCGCAGGTGCTGATCGCACTCGAGGATCTGCTCTCGGAAAAGTTCATCGTATACAAAGCGGATTCGGCGGCGCGCGCGCTCGAACTGGTGGAGCACGAGCGCGACATCGCCGTCGTGGTCTCGGACCAGCGCATGCCGAAGATGAACGGGGACGAGCTCCTGACGCGCGTGAGCTCGCGCTGCAACGCTTCGCGCATCCTGGTCACGGGCTACGCGGATCTGTCAGCCGTGATTCGGGCCGTGAACAACGGCAAGATCTTCGCCTACGTGTCGAAACCGTGGGATCCCGAGGATCTGCAACTCACGATTGACAAGGGCGCGGAATATTTCCGGCTGACCCGCGAGCTCGCCTACGAGCGCCAGCTGCTTCGCGATCTGATGAACGGCATTCCGGACGTGATCTATTTCAAGGACCGAGCGCTCCGCTTCCTGCGCGCCAATCGCGCGCTCGGCAACATGTGGAACGGCGGCGACTCCGAAGGTCTGGTCAACAAGAGCCTGAAGGACCTGGGCCTCGACGACGCGACGGTCGAGAGCATCGAACGTGAAGAGCTGGAGATCATGCGCGAGGGCCACGCCGTGACCGATCGCCTGCAGGAGGTACAACTCGCCGGGAGTACCCACTGGTTTTCGACGACCAAGGCTCCAATCCGAGCCCCCGACGAGCAGATCGTCGGCCTGGTTTGCGTCGCGCGCGAAGTCACCGAGCGCGTGCTCACGGAGAAAAAGCTCGCGCGCTTGAGTCGTATTCACGCCGTGCGAAGCGGCATCAACTCGGCGATCGTGCGCGTGAAAGACCGCCGGGCGCTGCTGCAAGAGACCTGCCGCATCGCGGTCCGCGAAGGAGAATTGCCTCTCGCGTTGATCGCAACCGTGCAGCCGCAGACGGGAAAACTGCAGGTTTCGGCCTCCGACGGCTGCGACGAAGGCCTGATCGACGCCATCGACTCGCAATTGCGTGCAGCGGTGCAGAGCGACGTGTTTTCGCGCGCGCTCAAGAGCCAGAAGCCCTGCGTGATCGACGATTTGGAGCTCGAACCCGAGTTGGCGGTCACAGCGGCACTTCTCCGCCACGGGCACCGCGCGCTCGCGGTATTTCCGCTGTTCGCGGCGGGCAAGCTCGAGGCGGTCTTCGCGCTGTTCGCCAAGCAAGTGGGCTTCTTCGACGGCGAGGAGCTCAAGCTATTGCGCGAACTCGCCGACAATCTCTCGCTCGCGCTCGATCATCTCGCGCAAGGTGAACGCCTCGATTTCCTCGCCTACTACGACGAGCTGACCAAGCTGCCCAAGCGGAACTTGCTGACCGATCGTATCCGTCAACAGCTCGTCGCTTGTCGCAACGACGGTTGCCGACTCGCGGTCGTACTGCTCGACGTCGAACGATTTCGTCACGTCAACGAGACGCTCGGGCGGCGCGGCGGCGACAGCCTGCTCCTACAAATCGCGGAGCGGCTCAAAGAGTCCCTCTCCCAACACGATACGCTTGCTCGTTTCGACAGCAACTCCTTCGCGATTTTGATGGCTCCGGCGGAGGGCGAGTCGGAGCTGGCCGCCAGGCTCGAACGAAAGATCTTGGCTCGCCTCAACGAATCCTTCACCATCGAGGACACCGAACTGCGCATCTCGGTGAAGGGCGCGGTGGCTCTGTTCCCCTCGGACGGTCAGGAGGTCGACGCGCTCGTGGCCAACGCCGAGGCCGCTCTCAAAAAAGCCAAATCGAGCGGGCAGCGCTACTTGTTCTACGCGCCGAGTATGAACGAGCGCGTGCGCGAGAAACTGACGCTCGAGACCAAGCTCCGTCGCGCTATCGAGCAAGACGAATTTCTTCTCCACTATCAGCCCAAGGTCAACCTGAAGAGCGGCCGCGTCGTGGGGCTCGAGGCCTTGATCCGTTGGCAAGACCCGAGCGAGGGTCTCGTGCCGCCCGGGCGTTTCATCCCGGTGCTCGAGGAGACCGGACTCATCTTGGACGTCGGCCGCTGGGTGATGATGCGCGCCGCAGCGCAGTACACGGCCTGGGTCGAACAGGGGCTGACTCCGCCGCGGATCGCCGTCAACGTGTCCGCCATCCAGCTCGGACAGCGTGATTTCGTGCGCTCGGTCGAGCAAGTCGCGGCCGAATATCCGCTGCTAGGCGCCGGCCTCGATCTGGAGATCACCGAGAGCGTCTTGATCGAGGATCTGAACAACAACATCGAAAAGCTGCGCGCCGTCAAAGAGCAGGGGCCGCGCGTCGCGATCGACGACTTTGGCACGGGTTACTCGTCGCTCGGCTACCTGAGCCGGCTGCCGATCGACGCGCTCAAGGTCGATCGTTCGTTCGTGATTCGCATGGCGGAAGACTCGCAGGACATGGCGATCGTAACGACCATCATTTCCCTCGCGCACGCGCTCGACCTCACCGTGATCGCGGAGGGCGTCGAGACCGCCAACCAGGCACACTTGCTGCGCCTGCTCAGGTGCGATCAAATTCAAGGCTACCTGGTGGCCAAGCCGTTGCCCGCGGAGCAAGTGCTCCCGCTCTTGAACATGACGACGAGCTTTGCGCCTCCCAAGACGAGCAGCAGCTAAGCTTGGCGCGCCTGGCCCGCGCGTTGCAGTGCTCGCTGCATGTCCAAACGTTGGCGGTGGGGCGTGCCACTTTCACTGCTGGTTCTGCTGGTCAATTGGCTGCTTGCGGCGCCGTATCGAGCGCACGGCACGAGCGCGCGTCGCGCCGGCGTCACGCTCCGGCAGCGCGCGCCGCGTGCGTTCTCCGAGCGCGGCGCGAGCGCGTTGGTTGCGCTCGCGAGCCCAGGCACTCCGAGCGCGATCGACGCTCCTCCGACGCAACACGACACGGCCAAGAGCGACACCCCGCCCCTCGAATACACGGACAATTACCTGCTGGTAGGCCTCGATCGCCGGCCATTTGGCGGGGGCGCCGGGCTGTCGGACACGATCGTCGTGGCGGTGTTCGACGAGCCGAGCAGCGCGCTCGGGCTCGTCAGTGTGCCTCGCGATTTGTGGGTGGAAATCCCGGGCCACGACAGCGATCGCATCAACACGGTGATGAACGTCGCGCGCCGCTCGGGCCAGGACCCGCTCGACCTCTTGGCGCGTGTCATCGAGAACACGCTCGAGTTGCCCGTCAGCCACGTCCTGGCGATCGACATCGGCGTCTTGGAGCGCGCGGTCGACGCGCTCGGTGGCGTCACGGTCGACGTGCCTTGCCCCTTGATCGATCGCTTCGTGGACCCGCGCGACCCTTCCGGCTATCGCCGGCTCGACGTCGCGGCAGGCGCGGTGCGCATGGATGGCTTGACCGCCGCGATGTACGTGCGCTCCAGGCACGGTCGCTCCGACTTCAGCCGCGCGCGCCGGCAGCAAGCTCTGCTGATGGCGATGCGACACGAGTTGCTTGCCACGGGCTCGCTGCTCAAGCTGCCCGCATTGCTCGCGGAATTCGACGGCGCGTTTGAAACCGACATGCGCCGAATCGAGATGCTCGAGCTCATCGCCCGGCTCAAGCGCGTGCCTCCTTCTCGTATCCACGGCCTCGTGCTCGACACCGAACAGTTACGCGGCCGCATCACGCCCGAAGGCAAAGCCGTACTCGACGCGAATCGGGGCGCGACAATCGCCGCTCTGACCAAACTATTCTCCGCCGCCGCGCCGGGCGGGCCGCCCGCACTGGCGGCCTGCCCGAAAGCGGACATCGCGCTCGGCGCGAGCTCGGGCTGAAAAACCAACACGCGGGAAAGATCCCAAGATGCTGCCGTGACGTGCGTCGAACGGCGTCATGAATTCCTGACGCGCCGCCTACACTTCGTGACATCGAGCGGCGAAAGTGTTGCATGTTGACCCGAGCTCGTTGACCGGTCTGCTTCATCGACTCGGGAGCGCAGACTCCCTTTCTCGCGCAGAGATCTTTTGTACGCTCG
>DASXKQ010000208.1:0-3889 GCA_036496745.1 Polyangiaceae bacterium | reverse complement strand
CGGGCTGCTTCCTGAACTCGGACCCATTGCATTTGTGATCCGTATCGGTCGAGCAGTAACTCTTGTTGGGTCCACCGGGCACGTAGCCTGGCGCTGGGCCGAACTTGGAGTCCTTGGCGCTGTCCCAGCGCGCGTCTCCGTCGCGAAACCAGGTGTGGAAGATCTCATTTTCGCTGCGCTCCGCGCCGTAAGCCGCCATCTGCGTCAAGTACACGAGCTGCATGGGGTTCACGCCGTGAAATGAATGCAAGATGCCGGCGGCGCGGTCGCGTGCGCTCTCTGCCTGTTTGCCGTCGACGAGCTTGTATTGGACGAGGTCGTAGTTCGTGTTGCCGAAATTCGCGCGCGGTTGGTTCGAGCCCCAGTGGTACGAATCCTCGCGCATGAACGCGCGGTACAGGTCCTTTTCCGGCTTCATGCCGTACAGGTCGACGCTCTTCCATTGCTCGAGCTTGCGCTCCAAAATCGTGCGCTTGAGTTCGGGATTCGCCGACGGCAGCGTGGTGTAAAATAGGAATGCGTCGCCCTCGGGCGGGTCGTACACGCTCCAGCGATCCTCTTTGAACGGACGGGTCAGACCGCGGTTTTTGTCGATGAACGCTTCGAACTGCTTGTCGTTCGTGAGCGCGAACAGATAGACGGCGGCCACGACGGCGCGCGCGTCCTGATCGGGGAGACTCACGTCCGCGTCGCCCGACTTGATGGTGCCGTCGTCACAGGCGTCGCTCTTGGGGTGACTGCCGTAATGCGCCCACGCGGCGAGCGCGCGTTTGCGAAGATCCTCGGCGTAGTCCTTGAGCTTGTCGAACTTCGACAGCGTGAGCGCGGCATGCGCAAAGACGCCGGCCACCGTGATCGTCGCCGACGAGCAGGGCGCCGGGTAGTAGTAGCGTTTGAACTTCGACTCCTCCGGGACGGGGTCGCCGAACTCGATGTTACCGACTTTGAGCAGCGCGGCGCCGTTCAAATCCGCGGCTTGCATCTTCTTCAGAAAGTCGAGCTCGTACACGACCTCGTCGATCAGATCGGGCAAACCATTGCCGGATTCCGGAATGTTGTAGTCATCCGTGAATGGGCCCGGGTGGTCTTCGTAGGCCGAGAGCAACTGGTGCATGACCGTGTACGTGAACGTCGTGTACTTGTCGGTGTCGCCCGCGTCCCACCAGCCACCGCTCAGGTCGCGGATCGTCTGGTCATTGCTCTTGTCGAGCACGCTGTGAGCTTCCCTGTCCTGACCCGGGCCCATGTAGTCCACGCCCTCGAGCCAACATTTGTCGCCCACACAGGCAAACGGCTTTTCTTTGGGGAAGTTCGCGCGATTGAAATAGAACATGCGCACGGCCGCCTTCAGCACGTCACGGTAGACGTTTTGATTGATCTCGAAGCGCGCGGAGCGAACGCCGTTCTGGCGATCGAGGATGAAATAAGACCCAGGCGCGCTCACCTGCGAGAAATCGAACCAGGAGCCGCGGTCTCCAGAGCTTGGCTGAGTGTCTCCGTTGTTCCAAGGCACGGGCTTCGCGCTCATCACCTGAGCGCCGTCGTCGAAGCGCCGGAGCTCGAGCGTGGCCCCGGGCACGTACTCGTCCTTTGCGTTCCAACCCTCTTGTGGGTCGACTAAAATCGCGACCTTTTTCAGATCCGGGCGATAGCCGAACTGGTCGACGACGATGTAGCGGCTCTCCGGTATTTCGCTGCCGCTCTTGGGTTCACCCACAAACTTGGGCGGACCGCTCGCGAGCGTCGTGCTCCGATCGGGAACGAGGCAGGCCTGCAGTACGAGCGCGAACAGCGACACGCTGCCCGCTGCCCGGCGGAGTGACATGGACTTTCTAAGCATGGCGGGTTCCCTGAATTTGGAGTGAGTCTGTGGGGACGGCGCTCACGACGCCGCACCGAGGATCCGCACGCCGCGCGGCACGAGCGTCGCGCTGCCCTCGAATGTCTCCCCACTCAACGCGTCGACGTAGACGCCGGCCGGCAACGCGACCGCCTGCGGCACGTCCCCGTGATTGAGCAGATAGAGCAGCGCTTCACCCGACGGAGAGACGCGCTTCGTCACCTCCACGCCGGCAGGCGGCGCGGCGCCGTCGCGCAAGGGCGACGCGATGCCGTGCGCCGCCGCGATGGCCGCGAAAAACGCCAGCAGAGTGGGCTGAGCCAAGCGCGTGCCGAGATAGTAAGCCTTGCCCTTGCCGTATTCGTTGACGGTGAGGGCCGTATCACCCGCGTAAAACTGCTGCGTGTAGTGCGCCAGCGGCTTTGCGTTCGCCAGCCAGAGCCGTTCGCACAAAAGAGACGCTTCGTGCGTCACGTCCGCGCCGAGCGAACCGAGCGGGCTCGCGAAGCGCACGCCTTGCTCGAGCTCGGGCGGCAAGGCGTCGAATTCCTCGACGGTGAATCCGAGCACCTCGCGCAGCGGACCGGGCGCGCCGCCTTCGTGAACGCGGTCGTCTTCGTCCACCACGCCGCTCCAAAAAGTAGCGACGAGCGTGGCACCCGCCCGAACGCGCTCGACGATCGCGCGCGCCTGAGCTGACCGCAGCAGATACGCGACCGGCAAGACGATCACGTCGTACCGTGCCAAATCGGCGTGGGGACCGACGACGTCGGTGGCAATGCCGGCCGCGTGCAGGGCCGCAAAGTGGTGCACGACCTCGGCGTGATAGTCGAGGTCTCGGCTCGGCCCGCTCGACGCTTTCTGCGCCCACCAGCACTCCCAGTCGAACACGACCGCGACCTTCGCGGGTGTGCGCGCGCCGAGCGTCCTTTGTCCGAGCGCTGCGAGCTCCTGGCCGAGCTCGGACACTTCGCGGAACACTCGCGCGTCGCTGCGACCATGATGCTCGACCACGGCGCCGTGGAACTTCTCGATGCCGCCTTGCGACTTCCGCCACTGAAAATACATCACGGATTCGGCGCCGTGCGCGATGGCCTGCAGCGACAAAAGGCGTAGCTTGCCGGGCGGTTTGAGCCGGCAATAGTCAGCCCAATTCTGGTGTGAGGGACTCTGCTCAAGCACCAAGAACGGCTCGCCGCCGCGCAAGCCGCGGTTCAGCGCGTGGTTGAAAGCGACCTCCGTGAACGGCGTGTCGTGCCGCGGGTAGTTGTCCCACGCGACCACGTCGAGCGCCTGGGCCCAGTCGTGGTAGTTGAGGGCGAAGAAGGGGCCCATCAAGTTGGTCGTGACCGGCACGTCCGGCGTCGCTTCGCGCAGAATGCGTGCCTCGTGCTCGAAGCACGCGAGGTAGCTCGCCGACTGAAAGCGGCGAAAATCCAAGATCATGGTCTGGATGCTGCGTTCGCCATGGGCAAATGGCGGGTCAATTTGAGTGAAGCTCGTATACGTGTGACCCCAAAATGCCGTCGACCAGGCTTCGTTCAGCCGCGCGAGGCTCCCGTAACGCTGCTCGAGAAATGCGCGAAAGCCGTCCGCGCAGCGCGGGCAATAGCAGTAGTTGGGCCAGAGCCCGCCATACTCGTTGTTCACGTGCCAGAGCTTGAGCCGCGGCTGCCCGCGATAGCGCAGCGCCATTTCTCGCACGAGCGCCCCGCCGAGTCGGCGAAAGCTCGGTGAATTCGGGCAAAACGCGTGGCGATTGCCGTGCGGCTTCTGCCGCCCCTGCTCGTCGACCGTGAGCACGTCCGGATAGTGCTGAGCGACCCAGGCCGGCGTGGAGGCCGTGGCCGTGCATAGGCACAGATCGATACCCGCCCGAGTGAGCCGCTCGATCACGCGATCGAGCCATTCGAACGTGTACGCGCCCTCGGCGGGATTGAGGTGCGCCCAGCTGAATACGGGCACGGTAGCGATGTTCCAATGCGCGAGCTTCATCAGCCGCGCGTCTTCTTCTTGAACGGCCTCCGACCACTGATCCGGGTTGTAGTC
>DASXKQ010000207.1:0-46304 GCA_036496745.1 Polyangiaceae bacterium | reverse complement strand
CCACGGCGTGAGCCACCGCGTGGCGCCGGGGGCACGTTCAAGATTGTGGAACATCAGAACGCGCAAAGCTCGAGACGGTTCAGGGCGTTCGCCAGTGCGCTGGCCATCGCGTCGGCGCTGCCGTTGGCCGTCGCATGCGGTAGCAACCAAGCCTCCGGGGTAGCCTCGGGCTCGGATGCCGGCAACGCCGGAACTCCAAACAGTGCGGGCAGTGGCGGCGCGGGCGGCACGAGCGCGGCGTCAGGTGGCGTCGGAGGTGCGACGGGAGCCGCGGGCCAGGCAAACGGCGGCGCTGCGAGTGCGGGTGCGTCGGGCATGAGCAACGCGGGCGCGTCTGGATCGGACAGTGCCGGAGCAGCGGGCGTGGCGGGCAACACGGGTGCAGCGGGTTCGGGCAATGCAGGTGCGTCTGGAGCGGGCAACGCGGGCGCAGCGGGCGCAGCGGGAAAGGCCGGCGCGGCGGGCTCGGGCAACGCGGGCTCAGCGGGCAGCGCGGGCAAGTCTGGATCGGGCGGGGCCGGCGGCGGCGCCGGGGCAGCGGGCAGCGCCGGTGTATCGGGCAACGCGGGCGTATCCGGCGCAGCGGGTATGTCCGGCGCAGCGGGCGCAGCGGGCATGTCCGGCGCAGCGGGTGCGGGCGGCGGAACGGCCGGCAACCCCGACGGCTCATGCAGCAGCGGCATCCCGGCGCGTGGTCAGCCTGCAAGCACCGCGAACCCGACGAGCGTGGTGGGCAGCGGTAGCGCGGACAGCTGCACGTTCGGCCTGCTCAATACGGCCGTCACGAAGGGCGGCGTGATCACGTTCAATTGCGGGAGCGCGCCCGTCACGATCGCGGTCACCGCGACCATGAAACTACCGATCAACAAGACCACCGTCATCGACGGCGGCAACAAGATCACGCTCGACGGCGGCCAAGCCGTGCAGATCCTGCGCTTCGACAGCGCGAACTATCAGGCCAACGAAAACAGCCTCACCCTCCAGCACATCACGCTGACGAACGGCAAGACCACGCCCACGCAGGTCATCCCGCCGGCGGATCCGCCGTGTTCACAAGGTTACGACGACGGCGAAGGCGGCGCGCTCTACATGCGCGACGGCAATCTCAACGTGATTGATTCGATCTTCACCAACAATCAAGGCGCGCCGCTCGGGCCCGATACCGGCGGTGGCGCCATCTACATCCTCGGCAGCAAACACGGCGCGACCATCGTCAGCAGCACGTTTCTGAACAACTCAGCGAGCAACGCGGGCGGTGTCGGTGGGCTGCAATCGGAGCTCGACATCTACAACAGCTTGTTTTCAGGCAACAAGGCGGTCGGCCACGACGCGAACGGCGATCAACCGAAGCTGTGTTCCGTGATCAACAACAACCAAAATGAAACGGGCTCGGGCGGCAACGGCGGCGCCATCTACAGCGACGGAGAGTCGGTCAACCTGACCTTGTGTGGAAACAAAATCGTGAACAATGCAGCCGGCGTCAACGCCTTCGGCGGCGGCGTATTTTTCACCAGCAACGATTTCGGCGGGGCGCTCAGCATCAAAGACACGACCATGACCGGCAACACCGGCGGCCATTGGACGAGCGTCTCGACCGGCAGCACCACCAATGCCGGCACCGCAGTCGGTACGAACGCGCTAAGCCTCACGATCGTGAACTCCACGCTACAGGGCGTTCCGTAACCGAGGAGCAGCTCCCAAGAGCGTCTGCGCGTTCTGACGGCCGAGGATTCCGCGCTTCAGCGTGCGTGATTCGCGTCAGTTCGATCGGGGTTGGCACACTTACGTGGCACAGCCGGCTCGATCGATGGCGGAAATTTGTGCGATCACGTCAGGAATCCTCGGGAAATTGGCTTATTTGTCGTCGCTACTCGCAACCCGCATGAGCGGCACGTTGCGTGCAATGTTCGTCGCCATGAGGCGTGGCATTGCTTTTGGAGTTTGGATTCTTTTGCTCGTCGGCACCCCGAGCTGTGGGGGCGCTGACTCGAACGCCGGCAACAACAACGGAGTCGGCACCGCCGGCGCCGGGCCTCAGGGCGGGAGCGGCGCGGGTGGGATCTCGAACGCAGGGACTGCCGGCATCATCGGCGAGGGCGGCAGCGCGGGAGCGGGCGCAGCCGGCGGAGTGGGGGCAACAGGCGGAACCGGGGCTGCGGGCACAGCGGGAACGACAGGCGGGAGCGGCACCGGCGGGAGCGCGTCGGGAGTCTGCCCGGGAGCCACTCCGCCTCCACCCGGTGCCACCACCTGTCGAAGCGCCAGCGACTGCAGCATTGCGCAGACATGCTCGGACGGCCCGCCCTCCGGTCCCGGAGGAGGATGCGGCGTCTGCATCGTGCCCCCCATGGAGTGTCAGGTCGACGGCGACTGCGCCGCAGACCAGATCTGTGACCCGGCGCCCGCGTCCGCGAGTGCATGCTACTGCGGCGGTTCCACGGGCCGGTCTTGTCTCGCAAAGTGCAGCGCGACCTCCTGCGCTACCGGCATGCAATGCGGCAGCGACGGACGCTGCGCGCCGCTGCTCTGCATGGGTGGGGCCTACACGTGCAGCGCGGACGCGCTCTGCGCGCCAACGCGCGCCGGTGCCGATTCACACGGCTGCAGTCCCAAGTCCTGCAGCGGCGACGGCTACGTGTGTCCCACTGGGACCGGTTGCAAACAAGAGTCCGGCGCCGACCTGCACGGTTGCAAGATCTTGCGTTGCGATCAAGGCGGCTCGGCCTGCCCCGTCAACTATCGCTGTGACGCCGCGAGCACGAGCTATAACGGCTGCACGCAACTCGCCTGCACGACCGACACCCAATGCGACTGCGGCGCGTGCGTCAACCACCTCTGCCAGAAGCACTTGTATCAGTGCGAGCAGCTAGCGCAGTAGCGGGCGTCCGAGCCGCGCGTTCATCATCGCGCAGCGGTCCGAGTCGAAACTCGATATCTACTAAATCCGCGTGGGGCAATAAGGCTTCCTAACGCGGACGCGCCGCGACGCCCCGCGCCGCAAAATGCGACGCATCGGCCGAATATGAGATATCGCAGACGCTGATCGTTAGTGCCGAACGGCCGATTCGTCGCGGCCTGAGATCAGCAAACGTGTTGTTGGGAATTTACCGGCACGTTCGCGCAACACACGTGATGTGTCGTTCAAGGTGTGGGCATGCCATGGAGGCGAAAGTGCATTATCGATCTCTTTCAACTGCAGGCGTCGTACTCAACCTACTCGCATTCACCTCGAGCGCCCACGCTCAGGGCCCGGGGACACCGCCGGCGACCGCGCCCCAACCTGCAACGGCGCCTGCACCCGCGGCGCCTGCACCTGTCGCGGCCAACCCTGCGCCACCCAATCTCGCGCCGCCACCGCCGCCGGCCGCACCCATGCCGACTGCGGACGCGCCGGCCGCCGCACCTCCTCCATTGGTGAGCCCGCTCAAGCTCGAGGACCAGGCTGGTAACAGCATCAAATTCGGCTTTCTCCTTCAGCCCCAATACTCGGCAGTGGGCAGCGCGACCTTGAGTGGTGTCTCGCAGAACCTGTTCATTCGGCGAACACGCATTCTCGTGGGCGGCACTTTGTTCGGCACGGTCGAATATTTCTTCGATACCGACTATCCGAATTTGTTCCTGGCCAACAACGTACCGGGTGAAAACGGAGCACCGAATACATCGGTCAAGGGCACTCCAGGCATGAACATCCAGGACGCATTCGCCACGTTCAAGGCCGTGGGCGACATGCTCAAGGTCGACGCCGGCTACATGCTCCCGCCGATGAGCCACAACGCCGTTCAAGGCGCAGGCACCCTGTATGGCTGGGACTACTTTGCGTACTCCTTTCAGCACGGCAACGTGTTCAACTCTTCTGCGAACCCAGTCGGCCGGGACGCGGGCGTCGAATTGCGAGGTCTCGTGCTCGACCAACACCTCGAGTACCGCGCTGGTTTGTTCCAGGGGTTACGCAACGCAGAGACCGCTACCGAAGTTGGCTCGCGCAACGCGTTCCGCTACACTGGCCGCCTGCAGGTCAACTTGCTCGACGCTGAGACCGGCTTTTTCTACGCCGGCACGTACCTCGGTAAGAAAAAGGTCGCGTCCATCGGCGGCTCCGTCGATTTTCAAGGCAAATACCGCTACTACGACGCCGATGCGATCGTCGACATGCCGGCCGGGCCAGGCGTCGTGACCGCGCAGCTCAACGTCGCGCACTGGAACGGCGGGACGTTCATCCCCACTCTACTCAGCCAAACTGCGATCATGGGAGAAGCCGGCTATCTCATCGACGCGGTACACTTGAGCCCAATCGTGCGCGTGGAGCACCTGGAAGGCAGCGGCACGCTCCGCAACCAAAACCGCTATGCTGGCGGCCTCGCCTTCTGGCCATATGGGCACAACTCGAACCTGAAAGCATTTTACACCCGTATCCGCACCGATGGCGCTCCGCGAGGCTTCGACCAGTTCAACCTCCAGTGGCAAGTCTATTTCTTCTGAGTGGGCTTGAAGCAAATGACCGCAGTGGCTGACGGACAGACCGCGATCTCCGGGAGCGAAGCGCCCTTGGACGCGGCCACTTTGCGACGCGTGATCCTGGCCGCGTCCCTCGGCACACTGTTCGAGTGGTACGACTTCTATTTGTACGGGAGCTTGGCCGTATTCTTCGGCGGCCTGTTCTTTCCAAAAGGCAACGATACCGCGCAGCTACTCGCGAGCCTCGCTACATTCGGAGCAGGCTTCGGCGTTCGGCCGCTCGGGGCCGTCGTGTTCGGTCGCATTGGCGATCTCGTCGGCCGCAAATACACGTTCCTGATCACGATGGCGACCATGGGCCTGAGCACGGCCTTGGTCGGCTTCTTACCGACCTACGCTTCCGTCGGGTTGTTCGCGACCATCTTGCTGGTCGCGATGCGCTTGCTGCAGGGCCTCGCGCTCGGCGGCGAGTACGGCGGCGCCGCGACCTATGTCGCCGAGCACGTGCCCGACGAGAAGCGCGGCTACTATACGAGCTTCATCCAGACCACGGCCACGCTCGGTTTTTTCTTGAGCATGGGCGTCATCGGCAGCACGCGCAGCCTGCTCGGTGAGGCAGATTTCAAGGCCTACGGCTGGCGCATTCCATTTTTGCTTTCGTTCGTGCTGCTCGCCGTTTCGTTCTACATCCGGCTCAAGATGAAGGAGTCGCCGCTGTTTGCCAAGCTCAAGAGTAAGGGGCAAACGTCGGCGAGTCCCCTCAAGGACAGCTTCACCAAGTGGCCGAACCTCAAATATGTCCTACTCGCGTTGGCGGGCGCCACCGCTGGGCAAGGCGTGGTCTGGTACACGGGGCAGTTCTACGCGCTCACCTTCTTGCAGAGCACGCTCAAGCTCAACTGGAAGCCAGCCTACGCGCTGGTTTCGATCTCACTGTTGCTCACGACGCCGCTGTTCATCTTTTTCGGTCGGCTCTCCGATCGCATCGGCCGGAAAAAGATCATGCTGGCGGGCTGCGCCCTCGCGGCAGTGACCTACGTGCCCATCTACATCGGCATGAAGGCCTTCTCTAACCCGCAAGGGTTGCCTGCCGCGGATCCGGCGGAGCTGAACTGGCCCGTGATGATCGCGCTGCTCAGCCTGCAGATGGTTTACGTGTGCATGGTGTATGGCCCCATCGCCGCGTTCTTGGTGGAGCTCTTTCCGACGAAGATCCGCTACACGTCCATGTCCGTGCCCTATCACCTCGGCAACGGCTGGTTCGGTGGGTTCTTGCCGTTAATCGCCACCGCGGTAACGGCTTCCAGCTGGGCGAAGAGCACGTTTGGCAGCGCCTCGATTTACACCGGACTGATCTACCCGATCGGGGTCTGCCTGCTCACGGTCGTGGTCAGTGCCACGCTGATTCGTGAGACCAAAGATCACAAGATCGACGCGGATTTGGGCCCGCTCTAGCGCCGAGCGTGGGCGTCACTCTCCCCGGGCAGCGCGCCAGCGCGGCGATTGCCCCTTCTTTTCGCTGGTGCGATAGCCTATGACCGAACGCCAACCTTGACGCGGTTGCGCGCAGAACGCTTAACTGAGGGCCCTCATGAGAACCAAGCTCGCAACCCTTTTGCTCGCCGCGGTAAGCCTGTCGGTCGCGGTCGGCGTCGCCGGCTGCAAGCGCAGCTCCAGCTCCACCAAGCTGGTCAAGCTTGCGTTCGTCACCAACAATACGAGCTCCTTCTGGAAGATCGCCTCGGCCGGTGTTCACAAGTACGAGCAGGAGGGCAAGGTCCAGGTCGACATCAAGCTGCCGCCGAACGGCACGCTCGACGAGCAGAACCAGATCCTGCAGAACCTGGCCAGCCAGGGCTACGACGCGATCGCGGTCAGCGCCGTCGCGCCCGCGGATCAGACCGCGCTGTTCAACAACATCGCGGCGCACACCAACCTCATCACGTTCGACTCGGACGCGGCCAAGTCGAACCGACTCCTCTACATCGGCACCAACAACTACGCGGCCGGCAAAGCGCTCGGTGGTGAGATCGTCAAGCTCTTGCCCTCGGGCGGCAAGATCGCCGTGTTCGTCGGCACGTTTTCGGCCGACAACGCGGCCCAGCGCGAAAAGGGCATCGAAGACGCGATCGCAGGACACGGCATCGACGTCGTGGACAAGCGCGAGGACAACACGGACCGGGCCAAAGCGCGCTCGAACGTGGAGGACATCGTCAACGCCCGGCACGACCTGAACATGGTGGTGGGGCTCTGGAACTACAACGGCTCGGCCATCGCCGCGGCCCTGGAGGGCCTCGGCAAGAAGGGCAAGGTGCTGGCCGCCGTGTTCGACGAAGACGACGGCACGCTCGACGGCATCGCGCACGGCACCATCCAGGTCACGGTCGTGCAAAAACCCTTCATGTTCGGTTACCTGAGCGCCAAGTGGATGCACGATCTCGCGACCAAAAGCGACGCCGCCAAGGCTGCGCTACCGCCGGGGCGCGTGATCGATACGGGCGTCGAGCTGATCAACAAGGACAACCTCGGGGAATTCAGAGCACGGCTAGCCGAGATGAAAAAATAGGCCGGCCGGGATGCGATGACAGAATCCGCTATCGAACGGGCAGCGAACCCGGAGCAGGCTTCGCGGCCGCCGCTGCTGGCGATGCGCGGGATCAGCAAGCGCTTTCCGGGTGTGCTGGCCCTTTCGGGCGTGTCGCTCGAACTCCGCCCCGGCGAGGTGCTCGCGCTGATGGGCGAGAACGGCGCGGGCAAGAGCACGCTCATGAAGGTGCTCGGCGGCGTGCTCGTTCCGGATGGCGGCGAGATCGCGATCGACGGCACGCCGGTAGTACTCGCGGGCGTGCGCGCGGCCAAGCGGCATAAAATCGCGCTGATTCATCAAGAGCTGATGCTCGCGCCGAACCTCGACATCGCGTCCAACATCTTCTTGGGGAACGAGCAAGGGCGCAGTCTTCTGTGGCCGATCAATCGCGGCGAGATGAACCGGCGCGCGGCGGCGCTGCTCGAGCGCGTCGGCCTTGCGCTGCCGCCCACCACGGCAGTCTCCACGTTGACCACGGGGCAGCAGCAGATGGTGGAGGTCGCCAAGGCGCTGTCCGTCGATTGCCGCATCATCGTCATGGACGAGCCGACATCGTCCCTGGCCGCGGCCGAATCGGAGGAGCTATTTTCGATCGTTCGCAAGTTGCGCGCTGACGGCATCGGCATCATCTACATCTCGCATCGGATGGAAGAAGTGCTCGCGCTCGCGGACCGCATCAGCGTGCTGCGCGACGGGCGCAACGCCGGCGAGCTGTCACGAGACGAGGCCAGTCACGACAAGATCGTGGCGTTGATGGTGGGACGCGAGCTGTCGACCGCTTATTTTCCGCCTAAAACCGCGGCCGCCGCGGGTGAGGTCGTGCTGGACGTAAGGGACCTCGTGGTGCCGGGCGCGCCGGCGGGCGTCAGCTTCGACGCTCGGCGCGGCGAGATCCTGGGCTTCGCGGGCCTGGTCGGCTCGGGGCGCACGGAGCTGATGGAGGCCATTTTCGGTGTCACGCCCGCGCGGAGCGGCAGCATGACCGTCGAAGGGCGCCCGTTTTCACCGCGCCGTCCGCGCGACGCCATCCGCCGCGGCGTCTACCTCGCGCCCGAAGACAGAAAGCGCCACGGCCTGGTGCTGCCCATGTCCGTGGCCGAGAACACCTCGCTGCCGAGCGTTGGCGAGCGCACGCGCTTCGGCCTGCTCGATCGCAGCGCCGAGCGCCGCATCGCGGAGGCAGAAGTAGCGCGCCTGCGCGTCAAAACACCGAGCATCCAGCAAAAAGTGGTGACGCTGTCCGGCGGCAATCAGCAGAAGGTAGTGCTCGGCAAGTGGCTCGCCATGAGCCCCAAGGTGCTGATCCTCGACGAGCCCACGCGCGGCATCGACGTGGGCGCCAAGGCCGAGATCTACCGGCACATGGCGGAGCTCTCGGCGCAAGGGATCGCCATCTTGATGGTGAGCTCGGACATGGAAGAAGTGATCGGCATGAGCGACCGCGTGATCGTCCTGCACGAGCGACGCCTCAAGGGCGTGCTCGCGCGCGCGGAGCTCACCCAGCAGCGGCTCGCGTCCCTAATGACCGGACAGGCGGCGGTCGGAGGCGAGACGGCAGCGTGAGACGAGAGCTCGGAATGCTCGGGGCGCTCTGCGCCGTCTGCGTGGTGCTCGCCATTTCGAACCCCGATTTCGTCGGGCAGTCGAACGTCGTCAACACCCTCCGCCAGATCTCGATGCTGGGCATCTTCGCGCTGGGCAGCGCGTTCGTGATCATGACGGGCGGCATCGATCTCTCGGTGGGCTCGCTGGTCGGGCTGACCGGCGTGATCATCGCCAAGGTTTCTTCGCAGGCGAGCGGCGGGCTCGGGCACAGCCTCCCGCTCGGCATCGCCGTCGCGCTTGCGGTCGCGCTGCTGATCGGCCTCGGGCAGGGACTGCTCATCACGCGGCTCAAGCTCCAGCCCTTCATCGTCACGCTCGGCGGCATGCTGCTCATCCGCGGCGTGTCGCAAACCATCGTGCAGGGCGGGACGCTCAGCCTCGGCACGTCGCCGCTCTTGCGGCTCTCGAACGGCGGCCTCTTTTCGCACAACGGCGATCCGCTGATCCCCTACCCCATGTTGATGTTCCTGGCGGTGATCGCGGTCGGCACTTACCTCCTGCACTTCACCGTGTTCGGCCGCTACGTCTACGCCATCGGCGGCAACCGCGACGCCGCCGAGTACTCCGGCATCAACGTCAAAAAGGTGGAGACGCTCACCTACGTCATCTCGGCGGGCCTGGCAGGCGTGGCCGGCGTCGCGTACGCCGCCTACATCGGCCAAATGTCCCAGCAGGTGGGCGTGGCCTACGAGCTTTACGCGATCGCAGCGGTGGTGCTGGGCGGCTGCTCGCTGCGCGGCGGCGAGGGCACCGTACTCGGCATCGTGATCGGCTCGGCCATGATGCGGGTCATCGACAACGGCATCAACATGTTCCAGATCCCGTACGAGGACAGCGACGGCATCCCACGCCTGTGGCGCCTCAACCCGAACTGGACGTTCGTGATCGTGGGCGCAGTGATCCTCTTGGCCGTGGTGCTCGACCAAGTCGTGCACATCGTGCAAGCAGCGCGCCGTGTGCGCGCCGCACCCACGGCGCCTCCACCCGCCCCCGCTGAGCGAGCGAGCTAACGTCCATCTTGCTCTGTTGAAAAGACGGAGAGGGCAGAGGCAGAGCGGGAGGGTGAGGCAGAGGCAGAGCGGGAGGGTGAGGCAGAGGCAGAGCGGGCGGGTGAGGCAGAGGCAGAGCGGGAGGGTGAGGCAGAGGCAGAGCGAGAGGGTGAGGTTGGTTGCCTCGCGACGCTCGCGTGCACAAGTATTGTACCGGCCCGTGCTCAGGGTTGGGCGGGTGAGCGGGCGAGCTGCTCGGGGTGTTTGAGTGTGCTGCTGTGCTAGGCCGCTGCAAGGGGCTGCCGCCCGCGCTCCGCGCGGCGCCTGCGGCGCCCTTGCACCGGCCTGCGCGCAGCAGCGGGGCCCGAGGGCGTCCCCGAGCGGGATGCTGCAAAGGAGCCCTCATCATGACTCTCAAGATTTATCCGGTTGTTCTCGAGTTGGTTCGTAGGCTCGCGCCGGTGCTGCCCAGGCTGAAAGCGAGGAGCGCTTCGCTCGCGGACCAGTTCGAGCGCGCGCTCATCAGCGTGCCGCTCAATGTCGCGGAGGGCGCTTACTCGCGCGGTAGGAATCGGCAGGCTCGTTATCAAACGGCGGCCGCGTCGGCGCGTGAGGCGCTCGCTTGTTGGGAGACCGCGCAAGCCTTCGGCTGGCTCGGGCCCATGGACCCAGAGCTCCTCGCTCTCTTTCACCGCGTCATCGGTACGCTCGTACGGCTCGTCGAACCACGCAATTGAGCTCGCGCGAAGCGCGATGTAGCCAGCCCGTATGCCCGCGGCCGAGTGGGGACCTGGCTTCGCCCGGAGACCTTCCCCCGAGCGGCTCGTCAATAGCTCCTGAAGCAATTCTTTCCGCAAGAAGCCAATCGTGCGACCCAATGTTTGGTCATTCTTCCCGGGGGCCACGGACGCGCCCCGGTTTTCGTCACGCACGTCGCAAAAAATATCGAAATGGATTCGACGAGCCCGAGCCGTTACCATCGGGCTCATGTTCGTTCCGGTAGTGCGACGCCGCGTGACGGTCACGAGCCGCGGCGTCGTCGATTTTCCGTTTCATTGCCACGCGTGTGGCCTCGCCACGATCGCGCACGTCTCTGCGGAGGGTAAAGGCTCCGCCAGCGCGCTGTACGTGAAGGCCAACGCCGACGCGGCGGGGCAGAACGCGCAAATCACCCTGCGCAACAACGCGCGGAACCTGTTCGATTGCTGCCCCTGTCCTCAGTGCGGCGCCGCGCCCGCGAGCGTTCGCGATGCGCTGGCTCGCTGGGAGTCGTCGCGCGAAGCCAAGCAGAAGCGTCGCAAGCTACTCGGTATCATCGGCATCGGCGCGGCCGTGCTCACCAGCAGCGCGTGCAGCGGCATCGTGGTCGCCACGGACGACGGCAAGCAGGGCACCAGCGGAGCCGTGGGCGGCGCGCTGATTATCGGCTTCATGTGGTTCATGATGTGCGCGGTCGTCACCGGCATCGTTTACGCGCTCTCGGGCCCAGGCAAAAAGCCGACCGTCTTCGCGGCGCGCCCTCAGAACGTCTGGTTCGACCCACCGCAGCAAGCTGGCGTCACGCGAGCGCAGTGAAGTCATGCTGCGTTGACGGGGCGAGGTTTCAGAACGTGATCTCCGCTTGCAGCTTCACGACGTTCCGGTCGGGCCTCTGACCCGCATACGGGCCGTTTTGTTGGATGTCGTTGCCTGCTACGAGCGCCTGGCCCCAGGGCTGGGGCCACGTCGCCGCCAGTGTCATGTTGTCGCCGTAGGTGTAGCGGCTGTACTGAATGTAGATGCGCTCGCTGGAGAGGAAGTTGGATGAGAACACCACGCGCGGCGTGATGGCCGAGAAGACATAGCCGGCGTTGGCGGTGTCGTAGTTCACGAAGTCGTAGCGCATCATGAACGCGAGCCAGCTCAGGGCTTGGAGCGTCAGGTCCGCGCCGTACTTGAATTGTGTGAGACTGGTTCGCGGAAAGTTAGACCCCGACGGCAAATCGAACTTGGCGCTGGTGACCAGGCCGAAGACACTGAGCGTCAGGTCGGGCATCACCATGCCCGGCTCTTTAGCCTGGAGACTAGAGAGCGAGTTCTCATACATGAAGCCGAAATTGGTGAGCGAGCCGCTCCCGTCGGAGCTCTCCGGAGCGTTGTTCCAGCCCAAATAGTTGGTGGCGATGCCCGCGCCGCTCAGCGAATGCATGACCTCGGTGCCGCCGTTGGCGAGCGCCCAGCCGTTCCGAACGTGGATATAGGACGGCGATATCCACAAATGACCGAAGCCTGGCGCACGCACGTTGGCCTCGGCGCCGATCACCGTCAGATGGGCTTTCTGGACGGCTTGATAGGACTTGTCATCCGGCATGGTCCCCTTGGCCAGGTTCGGGTCGGCGGTCCACTCGGTGTTGTAATGAAGTCCGACGTTGAAGTACTTCTGGTACGCCAGATCGACGTTTACGTAGGTCAGCAGATCGATGGCGGTCGTCCCCGCGTAAAGAGGGGTGACCTGAGTTTGGTAGCTACCATCCCGGCTGGTCCCCACGCCGTGCACGAGCGTCAGCGTGAGATCGGGATTGACGGGCACCGTCAACTTCACTTGTTCACCCATTTGGCGAAAGCGCCCGAGCGTATAAGTGTCGTACTTCTCGAAGTAGCCAAACTTGGGCCAAAAGGCGCCCATCGTGAGCATGATGTTCGGTTTCACGCCGCCCAGGTCGAAGTCCGTATCGAGCGCGACGGACGCGATGGCCGGTGCCCATGAGGCATCGAGGTCCCGGTAGCCGACGCCCTGAAACCAATATCCCATCCAGCCGACGGCCGCGTCGACGTGCTTCTTCTTTTCGTGGATGATGACTTCCGCCCAGTCTTGTTCCTGGAGGCGCGTATACGCAAAGCTGTAGTAGCTCGCGTCGACCGTGCGATTCGGACCGTACGACACCTGCGTGTGATTGGCCCCGTTCGGGTCGTCGGGCCCCGGTCGTGAGCTGAAGCCCAACGCCATGGGCGCTCGGAAGTAGCCATGGACTTCCGTATGCCAGCCTTCTAGTTCGGCAGGCTTTTCTTCAGGGGCAGACGGCTCGGGGATTGTCCCCTCCTCCGACGCGCTCTCACTAGCGGGCTTTTTTTCAGCCGCAGGCGCCGGCTTGTCGTCGGCGTCATCAGCCGCATCCTCGGCGTCGTCCGCCGCTGCCGCGCGCTTGTCTTTGGACTTCTTGGCCTTCGACGTGGGCTTGTCGTCGGCGTCGTCAGCTGCAGCCTTGTCATCGGCGTCGTCAGCCGCTGCCGCGGGCTTATGTTCGGGCTTTGCAGCCGCAGCTCGCACGGACACGCCGCACATCCCCAACACAAAGAGCACTTGCAATCTTCGCAGCACGGCTGTCCTTCCTCGGTGGCGACGAACTCAGTTCGTAGGCTTATAGTAGAGCGGGCTCGAAATAGTGAGGGGTTACGAGTGCCGCAGGCACGTCACATGGAGCATGGGTTTGGCGCGGGTCGCTTACTTCCCGTATTTCGCGGCGACGATGTTGGCTTGGACGGCGTTAGCAGTCCCCACCGACCAAGCGCCGCCCGTCATGACGCCTTCGTACCAACGTCCGCCGTCGCTGTCGCTATTGTCCCCGCCGATGCCCAGAATGATGGACCCTTGCTTGTGCATGGGGACGTAGCCATTCTTGGCCGGACGGATGCCGTCATACTCGGTCTTCAGGTTACCCGTCGTGGCGTCGCCGCCATAGAGTGCAAAGCGGCCCATTCCGCCGTTCTGCGCGGCCACGTCGCCGACGAGCACGCCCGTGACGTAGTTGAGTTTGAGCGGCGTATTGGTCGAAATATTCTGGTCTTGATTCTTTTCCCAGCCGGCATAGAGACCGTTTTCCAAATCTGCCATCACCCACGGGCCGTTGTTGTGGCCACCGGGAGACCCTGTGCCCCACACCACGCCGCCGCCAAAGTAGAGGGCCTCCATGGTGCCGTTGCCGTCATCGTGAGCGTCCGTTTCGGCGTTGCCGTAATCGAAGCAGCACTCATCGACCAAGGTCTGCTGGCTGGTCACCATGTACATGCTCTCCGCCTGGTCGCCGGTCGCCGTCCCCTTGGCCGTCAACTTGCGATAACCGATACCAGGTTTGATGAGCACGCCGTAGACCTCGTGGCCACCGAGCGTGAGCTTGAGATCCGTGGCATTTGCCGGGTTGTCGGCCGTGTTTTTGGCACCGCCAGCGGGCCCGGGCGTCAGGTTATTGCCGTTTGTGGACTGGTCGTAAATGATCGAGATCGTGCAGGTCGTTCCGGAGCAGAACGTGTCTTGCGAGGCGGCGTCGGCATAGCCGCCGGCCACGACGCCGATGTCCATAGTGTTCCCGTTCGAGCGTTTCACCTGGTAGAGCTTGCCGGTGTAGGCGCCGTAGAGAGCGCGCGTCGTGCTGTGTGCCGCGACGCACGCGTTGCCGGCGGCGGCCAAGGTGTCGCATACTCCGGTCACGGTGCCGCCCATGCACGTGCCGCCGCTGCACGTCTGCCCGGCGGTGCAGGCGTTGCCGCACGTGCCGCAGTTGGCCGTGTCGGTCATCGTGTTCGTGCAGGTGCCCGAGCAGCTGGTCTGACCGGCGCCGCAGGCGCACGCGCTGTTGCTACACGTCTGCCCGCCCGTACACGCCTTGCCGCACGTGCCGCAATTGGCCGAGTCCGTCGTCAGATCCTTGCACGCGCCGCTGCAGCTCGTCTGACCGCTGGCGCACGAACAGGCGCTATTGGTACAGCCTTGACCGCTCGGGCACGCGAGGGTGCAACTGCCGCAGTGCGTGATGTCGTTCGTCAGATCCACACAGGCACCTGAGCACGCCGTTTGGCCGGCTTGGCACGAGGTGCCGCACGTCCCGTTCGAGCACACCTGGCCCGTGGTGCAGGCTTTGCCGCACATGCCGCAGTTGGCGGGATCGGATGTGACGTCTGCACAGGTGGCCGCTGCCCCGGTGCCGCACGACGTGCGACCCGCGGCGCAACCGCAGGTGCCGTTGGTGCACACTTGGCCGCTCGCGCAGGCGTTACTGCAGCTACCGCAATTGGCGCTGTCCGTCTTGGTATCGGTGCAGGCCGTCCCGCACAAGGTCTGCCCGGCGGTGGTGCAGTTGCACATGCCCGTGCCGCAGCTCGAGCCGCCCGGACAAACCTTGCCGCACATGCCGCAGTTGGCGTTGTCCGTGTTGGTATCGACACACGCGGCGTTACACATCGAGCCGGACGCGCAGGAGGTGCCGCTGCCGCTGCTGCCCGCGGTATTCCCCACGCCGCCGCTACCCGACGTGTTCGCCGAACCGCCGCTGGTCGAGCTGTCACCCGAGCTGCCGCCGCTGGTCGAGCTGTCACCCGAGCCGCCGCCGTTGCTCGAGCCGTCCCCCGCGGCGGGAATGTTGGTGCTGCCGGATGAAAACGATCCACACGAAGCGACGAAGGCGCCGAGCGACGCGGTGAAGGCCACGGCGACGACCACCGGGACGAGGGAGCGAATCTTCTTCATTTGCGACATCTCCAGTAGTTAGGTCGCTCGACGCGGACCTGAGAAGGCTAGTAGCTGGTCGGAGCGGTGCGCGGCACGCCGTGCCATCGCGAACAGCTCCCGCACGCACGCGCAAGGGTACACCGACGCACAAGAAAGCGAAACTGAAACCGAGCCGCGATACCGTATCATTTCTTGCCGGCGAAGCTCGCTCGAAAAGAGTGCCACTCGCTCAAGGAAGAAGCGTCGTCAAAAAAATTTTCCCGTCAGCGTATGTCGTCGAAGCTTCTTGCGCGCAGCGACGCCAGCAGAGTGGACGATCACGCAACGCCAACCCGGAGCGCGTGAGCTCCCGCGCCGCGCGCAGCGCGGGCGCCTAGCACTACTGCTTGAAATTTGAGATTTTCTCGAGAATTTCGCGACTTTCGGAGGGAGCTCCGTGGGCTTGCTTCGAGCTCCTGCGATCGAGGCGGACCGTGTGCGTAACGGGCTCTGGTCCACCCCTTCGGGTGCCACGGGGCGCGGTCGCCCAGTTTTTGTTTTCTTGGCTCTCGCCTCCCTTTGCCGATCGGGGCGCTTCGACGCACCCGAAGGGGTGAGATCTGATCGTCCCAAAGTCTGAAGCAGCAGTGCTAGAGCGGCGATATCGCTAACGTCGTTTGTTCGACCGCTCTTGTTCGCGGGTGGTCGCGCAACCGCGCAAATGACGGGTGATCGCGGGTTCGAGGCTGTCGGTCGGGTGCGGGCACCCAGGCCACCTAGGCGCGCACATATCCAACAAATGTCGCGCTTCTCCGCATCGATGATTTTTTGAATTTTTCGGCAAGGTGCTCACGGTCAAAGCCCTTATCTGATTCCCTCTATTCGGCGCTCCCGTAATAGGAAGTCTAAGAATCGATGTTCATGGCTCGAACGTTCGCGTCAGAAGCCGCCAGCTAGGACGCGACAGTCGCTGATCAGGGCGACTTGCGGAGCGGTCGCATTGAAGGCGCACTCGAGGTCTCCGCTCGTCGTGCCGTAGGCAGTCAACGTCGCGGTCGTGCCGAACGACACGGACTTGGCGCAGGGACTCGTTGGGATCGACGAGACATCGCCGATGGCGTTCAAATCGGCGAGGAACGCGACGCCTTCCGGCGAATCGACTGGAAAGCTTTGCGGGCTGACGCTGAAGCCGTTGCCGTACGACGAGCCCGAACGCACCGTCCGCTCCGCGCTCGCGTCGTCGTAGATCGCGACGTCGACGGCGGCCGAGTTGGTGGATGCGCTCACCGCGATCGATGCGACTTGAGTGCGCATCGGCCCGACACCGACACCGCCAGCGCCAGCGCCGCTCAGCAAGCCGGCAGCGCCCGCGCTCGCGCCGCTGCCACTTCCGCCGTTGCCACCTCCGCCCGAGGACAGAACCGTCGTGCCGCCGCAGGCCGAGCTCAGCGAGGACACGCCAGCCCAGAGCAACCCAAAAACCAAAGCCCGCAACCGGCTCGCAAAGCGCGCAATCACGTCGCTAACTCTAAATCACGAACCGCTACGTGTCGAATCGTCAAGACAAGACGCCGCTCGCCTCCGTCCGAAACGGCTCGAACAGCGAGCTACCCGCGTGCCGCTCGCAATGGTCGGAAGAACGCGCGTAGCTCAGCAGCGAGCAGCTCGGGCTCTTCGAAGGCGGCGAAATGACCACCGCGGGGCAGCTCGGCGTAGCGTTGCACATTGTAGAAGCGCGCCGCCCACTCGCGCGGCGGGTGACCGGTGTCCCGAGGGAACAGCGCGAAGCCCGCGGGCACATCGGACGAACCGAACCACTCCTTGGCCTTCTCGAGGATCCAGCGCATCGCCCCTGCTTGCGTAAAGTCGTAGTAGGGCAAAAACGACGACGTGATGGTGCTCGTCGTCCAATAGATCATGATGTTCGTCAGTAGCTCATCCATGCTGAAGCGGCGCTCGATCTCGCCGTCGCAGTCGCTGAGCGATTGAAATTTTTCGACCAGCCATGCGGCGAGCCCCGCGGGCGAATCCAGCAAGCCCTGTGCGAGAGTGACCGGACGCGTGCCTTGGATCATCGCGTAAGCGCCCTCCTTCTGCATGAACTCGGCGGTGCGCGCCAGGTGCGCCTCCTCCGCCGCGCTCAGGTCGCTCGGCTTCTGAAACGTGTGCCAGAACGGCACGTCCGTCAGGTGGATGCCGACCAGCGAAGACGCATGACTGCGCGCCAAGTGTTCCGTCACCGTACTGCCCCAGTCCCCGCCGTGTGCTCCAAACCGCTGGTAACCGAGCTCTTGCGTCATCAACTGATGCCAGAGATCTGCCACCCGGAACATCACACCATCCTGCTCCGGAGCCTCAGAGAATGCGTAGCCGGGCAAGCTCGGTACCACCACGTCGAATGAATCGGCCGCGTCACCGCCGTGCGCCGCCGGATCGGTGAGTAGCGGGATGAGCTTCGTGAAACGCCAAAACGAGTCCGGATAGCCGTGCGTGAGAATGAGCGGTAGCGGCGCGTCGCCTCGCCCGCGCTCGTGGATGAAATGAATGCGAAGCCCGTCGAGCCACGTGTGAAAATGCGAGAAGCGGTTGAGCTCCGACTCCTGCAGGCGCCAATCGAAGCCGCTCTGCCAGTGATCGATCAGCCGTCGCAGAAACGCGGGGCTCGTGCCGGCGTTCCAGCCAGCGTCCACCGTGGCTTCGGGCAAGCGCGTGCGCGCCAATCGTTCCCGCAAATCCGTGAGCACGGCGTCGGCAATCTTCACTTCAAAGGCTTGGATGCACATGGTCTCTCTCCGGAACCCGCACGCTCCCGAGCGCGCGAAAGAACGCGCTCACATCGTCTGCGTAACGCTCGGGCTCTTCCAGCGCGGCCAAGTGACTGCCGCGCGGCATTTCGGTCCAGCGCTGCACGTTCAGGGTGCGCTCAGCGAACGCGCGCGGCGGGATGCCGCCGATGTCCCTCGGAAAGAGCGCGAGCGCGGCCGGGACTCCGACCTTGTCGGCGGCGGTCAGGGACGGCGACCGCACGTCGGCCCAATAGGTGCTGATGGACGAACCGATGGTTTGCGTCACCCAATAAATCATGATGTTGACGAGCAGTTCGTCCTTACTGAAGCTCCGCTCGAGTCGATCCGGATCGTCGCACCAGGAGTGAAAACGATCCACGATCCAGGCGGCCAGACCCGCGGGTGAGTCGCAGAGCGCCGGAGCGAGACTCTGCGGTTTACTCGAGTGGACCATGGCGTACGCGCCGTCGGCCATGAACTGCTTCTTGCCGACCTCCAGGTACTTCTGCTCTTCCTTCGACAGCTTCGCAGGGTCGACGCCCGCCGTGTGCCAGCCGACGTCCGTCAGATGAATGCCGATCACGGCATCCGGATGATCGATGGCCAGGATTTGCGCGAGCACGCTGCCGCCGTCGCCGCCCACGACCCCGAACCGCCGGTAGCCGAGCACCTCGGTCATCAGCCGGAACAAGAGCTCCGCGCTTTGACGCGTCGGTTGCTCGGAGGCCGCGTGGGGCACCGCACCGGTAAAGCCAAAACCGGGCAGAGACGGCACGACGACGTCGCAGCCGCTCGCCGGATCGCCGCCGTAGTTCGCGGGCGCGGTCAGCCGCGGAATGACCTTGTAGTATCGATAAAAGGAGTCGGGCCAGCCGTGCAGGAGCAACAGCGGCACTCGCGTAGAGCTGCCCAATTGGTGGATGAAGTGAAGGCGAGCGCCGCCCACGTTGGCCTTGAAGTGCGCAAACTCGTTGAGCGCGGCCTCCGCCCGTCGCCAATCGAACTCGATCAGCCAGTACGCCACCAACTCCTGCAAGTAGCCGGCCCCTACGCCCAGACGCCAGCTGTCGTCACCCAGCAAGCTCGCGAAACGCGTCCTTTGTAAGCGCCTGCGCAAGTCCTGCAAGACTGACTCGTCCACGTTGACCTGAAATGGTTCTGGGGTCATGGCGCGTTTGTCTCGACTCGAACACCAGCGGGTCTCGACGAGTGAAAGAGCAAGTCACATGCCGAGAGTATCGGGCTGCCGTCGCCGCGCGCACGACACGCCCGAGCGGGTACTTGTGCCCCCGACCGATTACCATTCAAGTCCTGGTAGCGAGGCAATAAGGCCGCGACGTGGTGTCTTGTCTCAGTGCCAAGAGGACCCGATCAATGGCGAGCGAAACCGCGTCCGCACTGCGTTTTGCATGGCGCGTGCACCCGCGTCTCAGCTTTCCTTTTTCACGGACGCCAAACGCGCTTCGGCCTGCTCGACCGTCGCACGTGCGCGCTCTTCGTCGCTCTCCGCGCGCGCGAGCTCTTGCGCCAGCCGTTCGCGCGCGCGCCGGCGCGTTAGGTGCTCGTCTTGCGCCTTGCTGAGCGCGGCTTCGAGCTCGCGCCGCTCGGCTTGTTTCCGCGCGCGTTCCTCGGCCACGCGCTTGCGCTCCGCGTTCGCTTCTTCGCGCGCGTTTTGCGCTTGAGCCGGTTTCGGTGCCGGGTCCCGAACGCCGCTCAAGCTCGCGGCGCTGAACGCGTCGAAACCCGGCGGCTCGCGATCCTTGCTGAGCGCGCCCGCGGGTTCCGGCTCGAAACCTCCGGCGGCGGCGAGCCCAGCCAACGTCGATTCGACCCGACGCAGCGTTCCCTCATTGGCCGAGTGCCCGCTTTCGAGCAGGATCTTTCGCGCGTGCGCGCCGAGCTTCGCAATCGCTTGACGATGAGCGCTGCTCGCCGCGAGCTTGCCGACGCGAAGCAACGCAGCCGTCTCGAACAACTCTTGAAACGCGTCGTGCTCGCGCCACCACAACTGATTGACGGCCCACGCGGAAATCGGCGGCCGCGCGAGCTTCGCAAGCCGCGCCCCCGCCGCCGCGTCCCCGCCCGCCTTGAGCTCGGCCGCAAGCCGCTGCCGCTCGCCCACGAACGCCTCATGCGGCGCGCGATAGAGCGCCGTGACCGCCTCGTCGTACTTGATCGACATCCCTACAATGGTAATGGTCGCCCGCGCCGTCGCAAGCGGGCCCGCTAGGTTACGAATTCGCGACTGATATGATAGGCGAGTGAAGGAGACCGCTGGCATGAAGATGGCATATCGCAAACGGTGGGAGGCGGAGATCGCGGAGATGCGGCGGGTGCTCGCCGGCTTTGCGATGACGGAGGAGTGTAAGTGGGGCAAACCAACTTATACCGTGGATGGGAAGAACGTCGTCATCATGCAGGGCTTCAAGGAGTACTTCGCGCTCGGCTTCTTTCAGGGCGCGCTGCTGAAGGACTCCAAGACGCTGCTCGTGCAGCTCGGTCAGGTGCAGGCCGGGCGAGTGATGAAGTTCACCAGCGTGAAGGAGATCACCGCGAAGGCTGCGACCATCAAGGCCTATGTGCGCGAGGCCATCGCAGTCGAGAAGGCTGGCCTGCGGATGGAGCGCAAGAAGACCTCGGATTTTCCGGTCCCCGAAGAGCTGACGGCGCGGTTCCGAAAAGACCCGCGTTTCAAGCGCGCCTTCGCGGCGCTGACGCCGGGGCGGCAGAGGAGTTACCTCTACCACTTTGCCGCGGCCAAACAGTCTGCGACGCGGGTAGCGCGAATCGAAAAGGCCATGCCGGCGATATTCGAAGGCAGAGGGTTTCTGGAGCGGCGCTAGCTTGATCTGAGTGAAATTTCCTTCGATTTCTCGGGGAAAGTCGCTGAACCAATACAGCTCACCGTGCGACGTCGCGCGCAATGTCGCTGCCGAGCGATTCAGCGCTCGAAGTCGATTCGCTGCCCATGACGATCCGCGAGTAATGGCGTTCGAAGGCCGCCTCGTCGGAAGAAGCTTCAGGAAAGACGCGGCAATCAACTTCTAAGCTCCCCATCGCGGCAATCTCCACCACGGCGGCAGGTAGTCCGACCGCGGCAGTGGCGACGTCCGCTCCCCGGCGGGTCGCCGCGCTACCCGCATTCCAGTGCAGGAAATGCAGCTCGACGCGGGGTCCCGCTGGCACGGGCCCATCGGCACTCGTGCGAATTTCACTGTCCATGCCGTGTTCTCTCAAGCCACTCATGAGCGAATCGACGACCGCGGCCGTCGCCCCTTCGTTATCCGCCTCAACGACTTGCTGGTTCAGCTCGACATAGATGACAACTCGCTTTTGCACGGGATAGCCCACGAGGCGGTGCGACGCCCCGCACGCGATCAGCACACCGAGGAATACCAGTCGGAGAAGGCGGGAGCTCGATTCATTCATGGGTGATCATCTCCTCTTGCCCGCGTCCCACGTCGTGCCGCGATTCGAGGCGACGACGGTACTCTTCCATGGGTATCATCGGACGTAAATCGTCAACCAGCACGATCGAGTTGCTATCGCAACGACCGATTCCGCAGCCGAATAACCGTCCCGCTAGTTGCTGACCGAATCTGTAGCGCACTTCGAATCGAGCGCGAGCTCGCCGCGAGCGCGCATTCTCTACGGACTCGAGCGTCAGCGCGGTCATATGCTGTCGCGTAGCGGGAACAAGTGCCGGCCTTTCGTTGTCGGACCCGAAATCCGATGGCTGCGCGAGTCAAAGAGTGTGCCGTGTTCGTGCTGAGCCTCGCGGCGTGGGGCTGTGGCGACCATCGCATTTCGACGACGGAGGATGTCACGGTCATGCGAGGGTCGGCGGGGTCTTCCGGATCTACGATCCTCGAAACCCTGGCAGACGCCGACATGAGTCTGGACGAAGCCTGTGACGCGATGCTGGCATGTCTATCGAGCTACGCGAAGCCAAAGTTGTTACCCGAGGACATCGTGCGTTTCGCGAGGGACGCGAACGTGGCCTGCTCGCTTCCGCTCGGGATACTGCCGGCTCCGTGTCGCGCGCCGCCGCCGTTGGGCGTCGATCAACGTAACGGCAAGCACGTCAAGATGTTCCGAGACTACGGCTACGGCTTCGTCTCACTGTACTACAGCGACGTTCCGGCGCGCGACTGCTGCAGCGTCGGCGGTGAGCCCATCTTTGGCGGAGAGTGGGGCGGCTATCTCGGATGCACGCCGCCAAAAATACCCGATCCCGGCTTGTATCCAAAGCCACCCGACGGCCACCTCGAGCCCGCGACCACTTCCGCATGCTGGCCCGGCAAGCGCCGCTTCAACGACGGCCTCCTCGTGCCGATTCCAGGCATCATCTGCGAAAACAGGGGCACGCCGGACGCCTTGGGCCGATTCCCCAGATGTCGGCGCGCGCCGCCAGTTCGACGGCCGTAGGCTCGCGCGTGCATCGAGTGAGTGCGCGAGGCGTGAAGCGTTTCGAAGACCTCGAGTGCGACGTACAACGGGCTGGGCGCAAGGGGGAGATCTTTCACGGCATCGGCGTATGACGAGATCTAACTTGGGCGTGGTGAGGCTTAGTCCCGCAAGGAGTTTGTGATGGGCTTCGGCAAATGTGCGCGGCAGATTGCGGTGCTTGGCGCGTGGACGAGCGCGCTTGCGTGTACATCGCTTTCACGAACGCCGCGCGTGCGGCCCGTGCGCCTAGCAGACGTGAATCGCGCGCCGGCATCACCACCGGCAGAGTCCGTGCCCGTGGGCGCCGCTCCCGCAGTTACGAGCAACCAGCCGAACGGCTGCTGGCCTCCATACACCCAGGAGCAGCCGCACTATCCCGGTAGGCCCGACGCTTTCTGCCCGTCGACCGAGCCACCCGTCTGGTCGCAGCAACCGGACACTCACGTTTGCTGCGCGTACCGCAACGTGTGCAGCGCGCCTGCGATCTGGCTCGCGTTCGGCAGTCGCGAAGAGTGCGAGCGCTTGCCCGGAGCCGAGTGCGTCCCAGGCGCGTCGCTGTCCAGCGACGGTACCGAAGAGCACTGCAGTCCAGACGGCAAGAGAGTGCACACCTCGACGACCTTGGAGGCGTACGAGCTCGCAGAGACGGTGCGGTTCGAGCTGGGAAGTCCAACGCTGTCGCGCCGCGAGCAGCGAGTCGTGGAAAACTTGGCCGGCTTCGTGCTCGCATACCACGTCAGGTCGCTCAGCGTGGACGGCCGCGCGGGCATCGAAGAGACGCACGGCGAGGTCGCCGCCAAGCAGCTCGCCGGCCGCCGCGCGGGGGCCATAAAGAGCGCCCTGCTGCACGCCGGTGTTTCGCCCCGCGTGGTGCTCGTGAGGCCCCCAGTAGCTCGGCACTGCCAGGTCACACGTTGGGGGGTCGATCGCGACTGCGGCAGCTCGGGGATCGACGCCGGACCGGCGCCGGAAGAAATGCGAAACGGCACCGAGGTCGCGCCACGCTGGCAAATTTGCGACTCAGAGGCCGTGCTTCGCAGCACGCTAACGGTTGCTGGCGACGAAGGGCGGATACGCGTCGAGTTATGTCACAATGATCGTTGCGGGAGCTACGAAGACTCCGCCCAGCGACTTGCGCACTGGCCCGGCGCCGCATCCTTCACGCTGTTTGGGCCGCTCGAGGCATCCGCTTTCGTTTCGCCCACGCTCGCGCAAGTGGAACGCAACACGAAGTTTTCTCTACCTGCTAGCGGCCCGGCCGAGTACACACTAACGGTCACGCTGAGTGAAAGCGCTCCGTCTTTCAAACAGGGTGACCGTGTGCGCGTCGCGCTGTACCGCAACGCGGAAGACGCGCCGTACCTGAGCGCGGAGCGCGTCCTTACCTACCGAGAGCTCTACCCGAACGGACGGGAGCGCGACAAGACTCCGTGCCTCAAATACGAAAACGACGTTGCGCTCGAGCCGGCCGCCTCAGTTCTCGCCCGCTGACGCGGTGTGCGCGCAGTAACCGGATGCCCCGGTGCCGCGTACCGCGCGCGGCCACGGCAACGGCGGCAGCGCGCTTGGAGCAGTCGAGACGCTTGCGCGTGAACACGGCGCTCGCGCATTGCACTTGATAGTCCGCCACGAGAACATCGTGGCGAAGCGGCTGTACACGAGCCGCGGCTATTCGAGCCCGCCGCGGCTCTTTCTGAGCAAGGAACTCTAAGAGCGGAAGAGCACTCCATGCGCGAGCGCGCGCCCCGCCACAGGAACACGCCCACGATGATCTGGTCGATCAGCTTCTGGAGATAGACGCGCGCCGAGCTTTGGTCGTCGGTGAGGAACACCGCTCGGAGGCGCGTGCACGCCGCCTTCGTGCGTCGAGTTTGAGCGAGCCCTGTGACGCCTAACCCTGATCCGGTCGCACGCTGCTGCCCCAGCACACGACGTTGCCGTTCGATCGGACGCCGCACGCGGCGCCGAGCGGGCTCGTGGACACGGACACGAAACCGCCGCTCGGTGGGTTCGCCTCGCCGAATGTATTGTCGCCCCAGCAGGCGAGCGTGCCGTCACTCCGGACACCGCACGCAAATGAGTGCTCTATGACACCTGCATAACCCACGTGGGCGACCGCGATGCTCCTGAAGGCTCCCGACGGCGGATTCGCGAGCGTCGCGCCCCAGCACGCGATCGTGCCGTCGCTGCGCAGTCCGCAGGTATCGGTCTTGCTCGCGGACAGCGCCGTGAACACGCCGGGCGGCGCGTCCGACTCACCCCAGGTGTCGTCGCCCCAGCAGGCGACCGTGCCGTCGAGGTGGATGCCGCAGCCGTGCGGGGAAATGTTGACGGCACCGCCGGGTGCCACGCTCGTGAAGGCGTCTGCAGGCACGGTCACGCCGTCGCTCGGCGCCCAGCACTCGGCTTGGCCGTTTTCATGGGTACCGCACACATAGTCCTCGGCCGCCGAGAAACTCGTGAAGGTGCCCCCCGGTTGCATGATTCCTGCCATGCCTTCGCCCCAACACGTGATCGCTCCGTCATCGCCGAGGCCGCACACGAAATCGTAACCGGCCTCGATGTGCGTGAAGGACCCGCTCGGCGGTTTGTCGGCGCCGACCGGTGACCAGCACGCGACCGTGCCGTCGACCTTTAACCCGCACTGTTGGTTGCCTGACGACATCGTCGCCTGGATGAAGCGACCCGTGGGCGGGTCCAGCGCAATCGAATTGACTGAGTAGTAGGACCAACACGCGACCGTACCGTCCACGCGTATCGCGCATGCGTCGAGGTCGTGCGCCGACAATTCAGTGAACGCGCCGTCAGGTGGTGCGATTTGGCTGTAGCCCCAACAGCTCAGCGCTCCGTCCACCTGAATACCGCAGGAGTCTCCGTTGCCCGCCGAAACGCTCGTGAACATCCCTGGCGGCGGCGTCGGGGGAGGAGGTATCGCGCCCGGGTCGAAGCAGAGCAGCGTAGCGTCCGTCTGCACGCCACAGGCCTGCACTCTGCCTCCGGACACGCTCTTGAACTTGTAGGAAGCATCGGGAGAGCCGATGTACCCCCAGCACAGCACGACCTGATCCTCGCGAACTGCGCACGCGAGGCGCTCGCCGGACGACACGCTCGTGAACACGCCCAGTGGGGGACTGGTTTCGCCGTAGTAGTCGAGGCCCCAACAGGCGATGGTTCCGTCGGTTCTCAGGGCGCAGGCGTGCTCCTCGCCGACGGACACGCTCGTGAATGTTCCGGATGGCGGAGTCAGCATGCCGTTCTCGCTGTCACCCCAGCATTCGAGCGACTTATCCGGCCTGATCCCGCACGCCCAACCGAAGCCCGGCGAAACGCTGGTGAATTGTCCAGGCGGTGGTGTCGCCGCGCCGCTCGCGCTCGACTCGCCGTCACCGTAGAGGATGGTCTGATTGTCGCCCCAGCAGGTAACCGTCCCGTCGCTCTTCAGCGCACACGAGAGCACCTCGTTCAATGCGCCCGCGATGTGCATCGTCGTGAGCTCACACGTGGCCCCCCACGTGCCTTCCGGACAATCGCACACGACATTGCCCCACGGCAGCGTGACTTGTGTACCACCGTGCTGACACTCCAGGGGCGCGCCGCCCGCGCCGCCGACACCCGCAGCGCCGCCGCCGCTCGCGCCCCCGCCCGATGCTCCTGCGCCCGCGGCGCCGCCGCCCGAGCTCCCGGCTTCTGAACCTGCGCTGCCCGCCGCTCCACTGGACCCCGCACCGCCCACGTGCGCTCCGCCGCTGCCGGCGCCGCTGCCGCCGAACGAACCGCCGGCTCCGGCCGCTCCGCCCGTCACACTTCCGCCGGCCGCGCCGGTGTTCGCCGCACCCGCACTCGTGCCCCCCGCGTCGTCGATGTGTCCGATGATTCGTTCGCTGCTGCACGCGGATCCGACCGCGGCGAAGGTGAGCAATCCGCAGGCGAAAAAGGGCGTTCTGGTCATACCAATGATTAGTTGTCGGCGACGCGCCAGCTGGACCCGGGATTCGTTCGAGATCGACATTTATCGCCAGCTCGCACCGAGGAGCATCCCGGGCTGGAGCAGCCACGGGTGCGCGAGCTGCTCCCGCTGCGCATTTCGCGTGATGTCGTAGTGGACGTCGGAGAGCGCGACGTCGGCGAGCGCCGATAGCTCGATGGCGAGCGGCGCGTCGCCCCACTCGATGGAAAGCTGAGCGCGCAGCCACGGCGTGAAGTAGAGCGTCGCAGGTTCCGGGGACGCCCGATTGCCGATGCCGTCGGAATCGGCGTGGACGCGCGCGACCTCGATCCCCGGCGCGAGCGCGACGCGAAAGGACCAGGCGCGGTCGAGTGATCGCCGCAATCCGCAAGACAGCCAGGCGTGGTTGCTTTGCACCGCGAGATCGAACGCGGAGAGATGCGCGTGCTGCGCGCTGCGCGCTTCCAGCGCTCCCGCGAAAGCGAGCTCGCCGAACGGCTCGTCGAAGCGGATGCCCGCCGAGATGCCCAAGCCATGCACGAGGCCGAGCTCGGGGCCCGAATAGGCGAAATCATAAAACGCTTCCAAGCGATGGCGTAGCGCCCGATGCTGGGGTTGATGTCGCTGGTTTGGAGGTGGCTGGCGCAAAGGTTTCGGCGAGGCCAAAGGCTCCGGCGGGCGCCAAAGATTCTCGGCGATGCGAGCACGTACCTCCGCGCGGCTCAGCGTCTCGGTCCCGCGCAGCAGCGCGAGCACGGATGATTCCACAATCTCCGCGAGCGTCTCGCGAGCAATGTCGTCGAGGCCGGACCGCAGCGGCAGATCGCGGACGAGAAAGTGCTCGAGCTCAGAGTCGGCGAAGACCAAGCGAGCTCTGCTTGGCTCGGGAAGCATGATCCATACGGTGACGGTGTGCTCTGATCTTTCCAATTGCGGCTCGAGCAGGTCGTGCTCGAGGAGCGCCCAGCGTCGCTCGAACGCGACGTCGATGCCGTGAAGCCGAAGCAGATCGAACATGGCCCGTGCGAGCTCCATGAAGTCTTCGCCGAACGCGACGAACACGAGCTCCGCATGCGCGCGCGGCGCAAGGGGGGAGCGTGGATCGTCACTCGCCGTGGTGCCCTCGACACCCGCGCCCTGTGCAGACTTCGGAACCAGACAGCAGGTAGCGACCGCCAGCGGCAGTGTCCCGAGAAGAGCGCGACTAAGGTGACGCACTGCTCGTAAGTACCTCGAAACGCTCACGAGCGCGCCGAGCGTAGACCGAGGCAGGGAAGCGAGTGAGCAGCGTTTGCCAGGCGCTCAGCTCTTCGGGTTTGCGGCCGAGCGCGCACAGAGCTTCCCCGCGGCCCGCGAGTGCCTCCTCGTCGAGCGAGCCACCTGTCGCCAGATAACTCGAGAATTGCTGGAGCGCGCGCTCGTGAGCGCCAAGCGCTGACTCAATTTTGCCCAACGCCACTCGAGAAACTTGAGCTTCACCCGACGCGGGGAACCGTGTCTGAAGCTCACCGAGGAGCGCCGCGGCGCGCGTGAGCTCTCCGCGCGAACGGGCCGCGTTCGCGCGCTTCAGGAGCTCCTGTGCCGTGAGGGTCCCCGGCGGATCAGGAAAGCTAGAGATAGCGGGAGCTGCGTCCGGTGCAACGTCCGGCGCCGCCTGCGTGGCCTCGACGGCCGCGGACGCCGCGGTCGTGCGCGCGACGGGCGCTCGCGCAGCAGTTGCCGAAGGCCCCGTAAGAGCCACGACCGGAGCTGCCGCCGCCGTCGCAGCGATCGGCCTCGGGGCTGCGGCGCGCTGCGCAGCCGGCGCGGCCGCGGCAACTTGTGGTGCGCGCGCTTGCTGGGACGCCCTGCGAGCCCCGAGCCAAAGGCCTCCCCACGCGAACGCGCTTCCACAAAGAATCCCGATCGCAGCCGCGATCAGCCAATGCAGCGAGCGCAGCGTTCGCCGCGCTGGTGCTCGCGAGCGCCAGCGCTGATCCAGCGCGCGCTCCACGAACTCGACAACCCTCCCGTCGTCTCCGGTTTGTACGGCCGCGATCCGGTCGAAATCCTGCCCGGCATCCACCGCGAGCGCGCCAAGAGGCAGCGCGGACAGCTGCTGTGCGAGCGCACCCATTTCGTCCGCCGGCTGCCCGCCGCGCCGCAAACGGATACTCAGATCCTCGGGGAAATCGTCCGTCATGGCTTACCTCCGACTAGGTCTCGCAGCTTCGGTCTACGCAGCAAGCGGTCGCGCAGATCGGTGAGGCCTCGCCGAACGCGGCTGCGCACCGTATCGACCGGGGTCCCCATCATGGACGCTGTCTCGCTCACGGTGTAGCCGAGCGCGAGGTGCAACCCGAGGGCTTCTGCACGCGGCATCGGCAGCTCGTCGAGCAGGGCTCTCACGGCGGCTCGACGCCGCATCGCCTCGACGCGCTCCGCGGGCGTCGGCGCCAGATCGATCGCGGCCTCGCCTTCGTCGAGCGTTTCATGACTCATGCGCCGCCGCGATCGCCGCCGCGCTCCCAGCGCCGTGAGCAGAGCGATGCGACTCGCAAATTGGACCACCGTGCACTCGCCACGAAAGCTAGGTAGGGCCGCCAAAAAACTGAGCGACGCCTCCTGGCACACATCGTCCAAGTCCGCGCTTCGAGCGCCGAGCACGCGGCGCACAACCCCGAGCATGCCTGGCCCAACCGTGATCAAGAGGGTGCGCTCGGCGCTCCGCTCGCCAGCTAACGCGCGCTCGATGAGCTGGCCGAGGGGATCGGCCGCGGGCGGACAGGTCCGTTCGTCGGCCGATCGACCTGGCTGAACTGAGTCATGGAGCAAGCGCAACACCGGCTTCCTACTGTGGCCCCGAGAGGGGTGAAGCGGACCCCAAAATCCGCATCTAGACGTCCGAGGAGCCGCGCGCGCGAACCGAAGTCAGCATTTTTCGCGTTCATTTCACCATCACCGGAGCAAGGCCCGCGCCAATCCGCGCCCGACGCCCCTTGTGCCGGATCACGCAGAAGATGGCGACCGGAAAGCGACGCTGATGAACGCGTGAGCCCGTGCAACGGGGCGCAGGACGTGCGGTGGGAGGCGCCCAGCCGCGCAGTTCTTGCGTCTGCTGCCCGCCTGCGCGCTGTGCGCTCACCGGATTCTGCGAGTTTTCGTGTGGCGGCGAGAGAGTGCGTGCGATGGCTCATCGCTTGCACAGAGCCGGGGCGGAGGTCTTTCCGATGTTGGTTTTCTTGCGACGATTGTTCGTGCTCGTAGCAGTGCTGTCTGCCTTCTTTACATCGCTGCGTTCAGCGAGGGCGGTGCCGTCCTTCGCGCGAAAGTACGGAGCGAGCTGCACGACCTGCCACACGATCTTCCCGGTGCTCAACCCGTTTGGAGAAGCATTTCGTCGCAACGGCTATCGCTTCCCGAGTCAGAACGGCAGCACGGACGGCGACGCCACCAAGGCCGACACGCTCGCCCTCGGGCAAGAAGAGTACAAAAAGACCTTCCCCGATACGGTTTGGCCAGGGCGGATCAGCCAAGACTCACCGCTGTCTGCAATGATGAACGGCCAGGTCGCGCTCAATCTGCCCGGATCGGACGCGAAAACCGGCGCCGGCAATACCTTCACGTGGCAGGGAATTTCAGGCGAATTCCACTTGTTCGGCGCGGGCGCGTTCGACGACAACCTCACCTATTTCTCCCAGCTGACCATCCCGGACGACGGCACGATCGAAATCGAGACCGCGTATGTGCTGTGGAACGACGTGGCCGGCCCGCGACATCTGTTGAACATCTGGCTCGGTCGCTTGATGTCTCCGCAGATCAATAGCTTCGGCTTGCACAGCTCGTATCTCGGCGACGCGTTTTTGCCCGCCGTGACCGTGGCGGGGCTCTATAACCCTGCAGGGTCGTTCACGCTCGGTCAGGGTCACAGCGACGGCGTCGAGCTGAACGGGATCATCATGCATCGCGTCGATTGGTCGGCGGGCTGGATTGCGTCGAGCGTCGCCTCCGGGCTCGGGCTACCGAACGCCGAGGATGCTTACGTGCACGTCGGGCTCAAGTCGGGCGGCGTCGCGCTGGACGGCGAGGGGAAATATGGCCCCAACGCTCCCGACCCTGCCAAGCCCTGGGCCGAAAGGGCCATCACGCTGGATGCCTTCGCGTACCACGGGCTATCGCTGATCGACAACGGTACGGGCATCGTGCAGGGCGGCACGGCCGCTCCCGTCAAGCAACGCGATACCTTCAACGCCGTCGGCGCGTCCTTGCGCGCGCAATGGGATTCCCTGGTGCTGAACAGCGGCGTCCAGGTCGAGCGCCATCGTCACCCGTATGCCGGCTCACCAGGCAGCGATACGGACCCAGGTGTGCCCAACACCGCCGAGGCTACTACGATCGTGCAGTACAACGAGCTCGACTACGTCGTGTTTCCCTGGTTCGTGCCGGGCGTGCGCAGCGAGCTCAGCCGCACTCACGACGCTCGCGCCCAGCAGTACGCATCACTCTTGCGGGTGATGCCCGGGATCGCAATGCTCGCGCGCCCGAACGTCAAGATCGTGGTCACGGGCGACATCGAACGCGCGCACGGACTACCTCCAGCGGGTGATTGGTCGGCAGCGGGCGGCATCGTCGCGCCTGACGCGGGCGCCACGAAGTTCGAAGCCGAGCAGGTTCTGGCCACGGTCGCTGTCGCCTTTTGATCGAACGGAGAATCTAGCCATGTTCCGAAATTCACTATCTGGATTGTTCGCGACGTTGCTCTTGTGCGGGGCGAGTGCGGCTTGCGAAGGCGAGCCGCCCAAAGTCCCGAGCAACGCCGCGCTGCCCCCCGAGCCATCTCCGAGCGCGCAGCCTACGGACGCGCAGGCGCCCGCGCTGGCGGCCACCGGAAATCCCGCTCAGCGGCCTCTGCCAGGCACTCGCTCGATGCCCTGCGCCGATATGATGTCGACACCCGCCGCAAGCGCGACGGCGCCGCCGCCGTCGGCGAGCGCCGCACCCGCCCCGACTGCTCCGGCGGCCGGCGCAGCAGGCGCCGTTGACAGCGCGCCGGCCGCAAGCCCACAACCTGCCGCAGCGCACGCGAACATCACGGGCGTCGTCACGACCACGCCTGCCAAGTCCGCGGGCCTCGCGGTGGTCTACCTCGAGAATGCTCCCGTAGTGGCCGGGCGCGGCGCGCTTGCAGGCGTCGACAACCGCCAGATGAGCTTCCAGCCGTTCGTCAGCGTCATCGCGGTCGGCGGCAAGGTTGCGTTCTCCAACAGCGATCCATTTCCGCATAACGTGTTCTCGCCTGACCACGAGCGGTTCGACGTCGGCAGCGTGGCCGCGCACGCGACGGGCGCGCACGTTTTCAAGACGCCGGGCACGTATTCCCTGCTCTGCAATCTCCATCCCAACATGCTCGGCTACGTGCTCGTCAGCCCATCGAGCTACTTCGCGAAGGCGAACGCCAAAGGCGAATTCACGATCAAGGACGTTCCCCCGGGCACGTACCAAGCGACGGCGTGGGCACCTCGTTTGACGAGCGTCACGCAAACCGTGGTCGTCGCGACCGGCGACGCGCAACTCGCTTTCACCCTGCATCGTTGAAAGGAAGTTCCAATGTTCGTCTCAACAAGCTATCGCGGCAGCGCTCTTTCTCTCCTGATCCTGCTCGCGTCGTGCAGCAAAGGCGTGTCCGGCCAGCCCGAGGCGACAGCCGCGGCGACCGTCGCCCCCCTTGCGGCCCCAATCGCGTCGGTCCCCACGCCTGTGCTGATCGCTCCGCCCGCGCCGGCGAGCGCCGCTCCGAGCGGAACCAAAGTCGAGCTGACGATTGGCACCGTAGCGAGCACCATGGCGTTCGACAAAACGACCCTCACCGTGCCCGCAGGAGCCCAAATTCACCTAGTGATAAAGAATGCGATGCCCGGCATGCTCGCGCACAATTGGGTGCTCGTGAAGGCAGGCACCGAAGCCGCCGTTGCAGCCGCCGGCCTCGCCAAAGGACCAACCGCCAACTATATCGATCCCGGCCCCGACGTGCTCGCATACACGCCGCTCGCCGCTCCGGGCAAGGACGCCGAGGTGATGTTCGCGGCGCCTGCCGCGGGCAGCTACCCGTACATCTGTTCGTTCCCTGGCCACTACATGGTGATGAAGGGCACGCTGACGGTAACGCCCTAGCAGCAACCGGGTTGAAGAAGGCTCTGCGGGCTCCAGGCGGCGGAGTCACGTGTCATAGCGTTCAGGGCGGTCAGGAGCTTTCTGGCGGTCGCGGCCAGAGCCGCCTTCTTGTTCTTCCCGGCCTGGACGAGTCGTCGGTAGAATGCTCGTAGCGGCGCGTTGTGACGGATGCCCGAGAGGGCAGCAAGAAAGAGCATGGAGCGTGCCTCTGCGCGGCCACCCCAGATAACGCGACGTCCGCGTTGGTGCCCGCTGTCGCAAGCGAAGGGTGCGAGACCGACCAGCGCGGCGATTTCCTTGCGGTTGAGCTGGCCGAGCTCAGGGAGCTGGAGCAAGAGCGTCAGTGCGATCAGTTTCCCGACACCTGGCACGGCACACATCCGCTCGACTTCGCACTGCAGAGCCGCAAGCTTCTGGGTCCGCTCCGCCAGCTCCTGGTCGAGTTTGCCGACCTGCTCATCGAGCCACTCAATGTGCTCGTCGATGGACGAGTGAGTCACCGTCGGGGCTAGCTTGCGTCGATTCTTTTCTGCTGTTCTCGCGTCGACGAGTTGTCGTCGGCGTTCGACCAAAGCCTGCATTTCTTGCTCGTCCACGCTCTTGACGAGCGTTTCACGCGGATTGAGAGCTTGGCCGTACGCGGAGAGGACGCGTGCATCGAGCTTGTCTGTCTTTGCGAGCTGCCCGGTCGCCTTCGCGAAGTCACGCACCCGTTTGGGATTGACGACCGAGACCCGATGCCCGCGCTCGCGCAACACATTGAGGGCAAGTCGTTCGTATCCTCCCGTGGCCTCCATCACCACTCGGCTTTCTGACGGGAGGCGGCTGGCCCACGCTCGCACCGCGCGCAATTCATTCGCTATTCGTACCACGCTGCTCTGTGACGTCCCCGCGATGTCGAGAGCGTCCTTGCTCACGTCGATGCCAAACCAAATTTCCATCTTCTCCTCCAGTTAACGAGCACCTCACCGTCGTCCCTCCTTGCAAATACGGTCTGGTAACCAAGCAACCGGTCGGACTCTAATGAGGCGGGAGGACTCGGCGACCCACGCTGCTAGACGGCCTGATCGGCCCTAGGCTGAGCGATCTACCGAGCCCGCTCGCGTCTTCTTTTGTACCCCATCCTCTTCATACAAGGGTGTTGAAAAACACCCTGCTAAATGCGCGACGTCACGATGGTGTAGGCAGCGCATCACGAAAGTCTGCAAGTGTGAGGCTTTCGTGATGCTTGCCTCCGCACCTCGTGTGTGCCTGGCATTGGTCTGTCGTGACGCCGGGTGTTTTTCAACACCCGCTAGCGCCGCAAAAGTGCATGCGCCTTTGGTGCATCATCGTCGCTCCGTAGGTTGTCGGGTGAAGCGCCGACAATGGCTGTCTGGTTGCGTGGCGGGCGCGGCATCGCTCGCGCTCGGCTGGCCACGCCGGGCCGACGCCTGCGGTTCCGGCATCCAGTACGACGAGGAAGAGGTGCTCGATCTTGCGTCGGGCACGAGCGAACCCGTGCGCGAGCTCGCTCATTTTCTTGGTCGAGGGCACGAACGTCAGCGCCTCCCACCGCTTCGCGATTTCGCCTGACGGCGATTTATTGTGTTTCGCTGTCTGGTTCTCGCAAGGTGCCGGTTTGCGAGCCGTGGAGGCGCCACACGCGAACTTCCATTTCACTGGGCTCACCTGGTCAACGCGGACCTGGGCCACGACCGATTGGGGCTGCAGCGCCACCATCCCTCCGACCAGCTACGTCGTCGATTGAGCGGAGGCCCTCGCTCTCCTCGCCTGAGCGCTGCCGCTGCGTTACGGGCCGACGCAGGCGTCGAACGCGGTCTGCAGCGTCGCACACGCTGGCGCGACGGGCTTGCTACTCGCGTCGCATTGAAACGTCACCGTGCTGGTGCACGCGGCAAAGGCGCTGATCACGCCGTTGCACGCGGCGATCGTCGACTGCACGCAATCCTGCTCGCAGGTTCCGAGTGGCTTGGCATCGCTGCAGCCGGCCGTCTGCTCTCGCGTGCAGATGTCCGCGCACGGTGTGTTGCCCGACGAGCTGCCCGCAGCACCCGCGCTGCCAGCAGAGCCGCCGTTCTCGCCGGTGCCGCCCGCGCCGTTCAGACCCGCATTGCCTGCGGTGCTCGCGCCACCCCCGCCGTGCTGCCGCCACTCGTGTTCGCGCCGCCCGTGCTGCCGCCGCTCGTGTTCGCGCCGCCGCTCGCGTTCGCGCCACCGCTCCCTGAACCGCTACCACTCGCGCCCGCGCCGCTTCCCGCGTTGCCGGCGCTGCTTGCTGGCGTGGCCGCGCCGTCACTCGTGCTGCTCGCACAGGCGACGGTCGCGAGTAGACCGTAGCCAAGCAAGAGCAGTGCGGTAGCGCGTGCGCACCCTCTGCTCTCAATGTGCCTCAAGCCGGTCATTGCGAAGAGGGCTATCATGGAAGCGCGGCCCCTTCGAGCCGTGCGATCCACCGCGAGTTGGTAAGACTCTTTCCGAAGCAAGACTCTTTCCGAAGCAAGCAACGACCCATCATCCTTGGCAACCTGACCACTCGCAGACTGCTCGCTCGCAGCGTCAGATCCTTTGGCTCCGCGTCGCGCGCGATCTCGCCCGTGATGTCCAAGTCGGAACTCGAATCCGTCTTCTCTGCGCACGATCTCGCACGGCTTGAATGCCCAAACCGCGCAGTCTTAGAGAAGGCTCTCGTGTAGAGGGCGATCGCGGAGACCGCGGCTCTTCTCTCTTCGCAGTGGGGGAGGACCGGACGATAAGGGGTTTATGGGAGCGTGGGCGAGTCCGGCCGGCACAAGCCGGAGGTCGCGGACATGAGCAGGCATTTGATTGAGAAGTGCGGGCGCCCATGCTAACGAGATCCGGGGTTTTCGGTGGCAATGGAGGAAGCAGTGCTCGAACGTGTGAAGCTCTTGATGATGATGGTCGGCTGCTCGCTCGTCGCGTGCGGCGGTGCGCCGGGTACGGACGTCGGGCAGGCAGACAGTCAGAGCGCGGAAGAGCTGCTGGCTCCCCGCGGCGGTCACTTCTTCACGCGCACGCTCGCGAGCGACGGGTCGCTGATTCGCGATCTGGCCGTAGACGGATCGAGCGTCTATTACGTGTCCGCTTCCGCGCTCGATCCAAGCCAGCCACTCAACACCGTCGGTCGGGCCGCCGCCGTGAGCAAGTTGGGCGGCCGCCCGCGCGTGCTCGACGCAACCCTGCAAGGCGGTGGCAGCGTCGCAGTCAATGATCGCAGCGTGTTCTTCACGGGCACCGTCGACACCGTCAACGGCCGCCAACCCGCCATCTTCCACCAGCCCAAGGTCGGCGGGCGGACGTCGCGCTTCGCGCCGAGCTTTTCGTCGGGCCTCGGCGACAACTCCGACCCGCCGCTGCTGCTCGCGGACGATCTGCAGGTCTATGCAACCGACGGCATCGAGGAGCTGTACCGTATTCCGATCGCGACACAGTCGCCGGTCGCGTTGCTACAGAGCGCTGATCACGTCTCGATCGCCGTGAGCCCGCGCGAGGTGTTCCTTGCCGAGGGTCGGAATTGCTCCTCCTTCATCGCGGAGATTCGCAAGAACGCGCCCGCTGGTACCGTGAGCGAGGGCGCGCCGAGCCCGTTTGCATCATTCATCGACGACGAAAGCGTGGTGTGCGTAGTTTGGTCGATGGCCGTGTCCGGCTCCACGCTGTACTGGAACTCACTGTTCGGCGGCCTCTTCTCGGCGCACCTGAACGGCGCGCCCGCGTTGCCCGACGCGCCGAAGTTGCTGTTGGCCTCGGATCCGACCGACGGTGATTCGCTGCACGGCATGCGCTACATCGCCGTCGTGCCCCCGAATCTGTACTTCACGACCGCCGACGGCGCGCTCAAGAGCATCCCCGAGCTGGGAGGCGCCGTTACCACCGTGGTGGCCAGCGACGTCAATCCCGACGTACGCATCGGCGCAGACGACGACAGCGTGTACTGGGTTTCGAGCGCCGCCGATCAACTCCGCCGCACGCGCGTGCGCTAGAGAGGATGCGACCTAGGCGGTTGGTACTGTCGGCCGCGCGAATTTTCCTGCGCGAATAGCGGCGCCTCTTTCAGTTTCGCGCGAACGGCATTCACCCCGCGCTGGTTCAGTCCACTTGGATTCCCTCCGCGTGTCCTGGCGGAGGTGACCGGCGTCTAAGCCGCCACGCTTGACGCCTCCATGCGGTTCTATACCCTCGCCTCATGTCGTTACCCGTCTATTACCCACCATTACCCCAAAATGGGGGGCATCAAGGGTCACTAACGAGCGTAAAGGGCCATGCTCGATCGTCACGCTTCAGCATGTTTTATGCTGAAAACCACGGCGCCCCCGATACGATTCGAACGTACGACCTTGGCTTTAGGAAAGCCCTGCTCTATCCAGCTGAGCTACGGGGGCGGCAGTGCGCGAGCATTTTGCACGGACCGCGGCGATCTTCAAGAAGAGCGCGGATCTTCGACTGTCTTGCTCCGTTTCCGGTCAGCCGGTGTTGAGTGCGCCGATTTGGATGCCGACGGTCGCGGTGCCGATGTAGCCGTCGGCGAAGGTGGCGCTCTTGGGTGTGAGGGCGACGAGTAGCGCGGGTTCGTTGATGAAGAAGCCGTCGCTTTCGTTCCGGGTGTCGCGCGGGGGGCGCAGAGCGTAGGGCGACGCGAGGGACATGACTTGGTCGGAGAGGGTGTCGTCGAAGAAGAGCTGGGTGGTGGCTTCGGTGGTGGTGTCGTGGGCGGCGTCGAACTCGCGGACTTTGACGTGGATGTGGATGGAGCGACCGGAGTACCAACCGGGGTAGATGGTTTTGAAGGTGACGGTGCCGGTCGCGTCGGTGATTTGGTAGCCGCGCAGGTAGTTTTGGCCGCTGGTGACGGTAGTGGGAATACCACCCCCGGGGGTGATTGAGGCGGCGTCGGAGTACAGGCCGGTCGCGTCGCAGTGCCAGAGGTCGACTTGGGCGCCGGCGATTGGCGTGCACGCGCTCGGGTCGTACGCGAGCACGGTGAGCCGGAGTTCGAGGGGCAGGCCGGGGCGCGGGTTTGGGCTCGCCAGGCCGTGTGTGTCGCTGGTGACGTCGACGCGATTGAGGCCCTCGTCGATCCAGAACGGTCCGCGCGTGAGCGTGGGATCGATGATGCAAATCGCGGACTCGGTCGAGGTGCCGGGCAGCGCGGGCGCGTGCGCTGGGCCGCCGCCGGCGCCGGTGATTGCGTAGTCGTCCACGCGCGAGCGGCCTCCGCAATTCTCCAAAAGCAAGGCCGCACCCAGGCCCCCGATCGCCGTGAGCGCGTCACGCCGCCCGGCATTGTCCCGCTTCACCATGCTCGTGAGTTTGACGAAAAGGGCCGGGCGCCGCAAGCTGCTCGAACACCTACTGCCACTCTTATGGCGGAACCTCCGGCTCTTCCAACACCTGCGCGGGCTTGGCGGCCATGAGCGGGCGCGTGGCGGCGATGGTGCCGAGCACCACGAGCGGCGTGACGGCGACGAGCATGCCGTGGACGTACGCCGTGCTGCCTGGGCCGGCTCCGTGCGCGAGCGCGGTGCCGACGAGACCCGCGCCGGGACCGAGCGCGTAGCCGACGCCGATCAGCGCTTCGTGCGCGCCGCCCGCGTCGACGGACGCGTTCTCGACGAGCTGCGCGTAGTAGAGCGCGGCGAAGTACACGAAGCCGGCGGCTAGGCCGAAGAGGAGCTCGCCGCACACCACGGCCGGCAGGGACGTGCCGAAGAACACCATGAAAAAACCGGCCGGCAACGCCGCGATCGAGAGCGCGAGCGGAGCGCTCTTGTCGTGCCAGCGTGCGGACAAGAAGAGGCCGAGAAAGATGGCCACGCGCGCGACGTCGAGCAGCGCGGAGGCGCGCGTCGCGACCGACACACCGAGTCCGACGCTGCGCATGATTTCGGGCATCAACGGCGCGAGCAAGAAGAGCAAGACATAGCTCTCGAGCATGGCCAGGCGCGCGCACCAGAGCAGCGCGCGCAGACGCGGGAGCCTGTCCGCCTTGGGGCGCTCGGCGTGAGCCGAGTCGAGATGCGGCGGCCGCGCGGGTAGCGCGCGACAACCGATCAGCGCCGCGGCGTAGAGCGCAGCGGCCACCAGAAAGAGCAGCCGCGGCGAGCCGGACGCGATCAGCGGACCGGCCAAGGTAAGCGCCGGCGGCACCGAGAGCGCCCAGGACAAATTGTAACGCCCGAGCGCGCGCGCCAGACGCAGCGGCGTTTCCCCCGCGCTCATGAAGCTCTCGAGGATCGGCCACTGCGCGCCGATCACGCCGGCCATCGCGATGAACGACACCGCGAACACGTGAGCCGACGGCCAGACGGCGAGCGCGAGGTGGATGAGCACCAGGAACGCGAGCGCGGCGAGCAGCATTCGCCGCTCTCCGAAGCGCGCAGCGAGATTGTGACTCGACGCGGCGCCGAGCACGTAGACCACGCCGAAGCCGAGCGCGAACCACAAGTTCTCACTCTGACTAAAGGCGAGCACGTCGTGCGTGAAGAAGTAGCCGCCACGCTGCAGGAGCACGCCGGCAAAGCTCGCCATGAACGTGACGGCTAAAATCCGGCGCTTGTCGATCATGATTCGCGAGCTCGCAGGCGCACGTGCAAGAGCGCCGGCAGCGCAGTCCACACGAGCAGACCGGACACCACGAACACCAGCGGGTAACCTTGCACCCTCGCCAGCGCGCCCATGGCGAGCAGCCACACGCCGTTGCCGCCGTTGAACGCGCCCGAAAAATAACTCATCACGAGCCCGCGTTTGTCGGGCGGCGTGCCCTCGAGCGCCAGCGCGTTGAGCGCCGGATACATCAGGCCGTGCACCAGGCCGAAGGCGACGCCGAGTTCGAACAGCATGTCCGCGCGCAAGAGGCTGGTGAGCAGGAGCACGAAGCCGTACATGCCGATCGTGGCGAACGCGACGCGCTCGTGGCCCATACGGTCGGCGAGCGTTCCGAGAAAGATGCGCATGCTGAGAGCCGCCACGGTATAGCCGATGAAGAAGGCGCTGACCCGCTCCGCGCCGAGACCGAGCGCAAACGGCTGGGTGTACGTGAACATGACACCGAAGCCCGCGCCGACCACGGCGCCCGCATAGAAAATGAGCGGCAGCGGCCGGCCGAGCTCGGGACTGCTCGCTTCGCGCACCGCGGCCGGCTCGCGACGCCGCTCTTGCAGGCGTAAACCGAGCGTGGCTGCCCCGAGACTACACAGCACCGAGAGCAGGAACGCGGTGCGCCAGCCCGCGTGCTCCGCGATGATTTCAGCCGCCGCGGGCGCGAGCGCATTGGCGGCCATGCCCGCCGCGCCGCATAGGCCGATCGCCTGACCGACGCGGGCGATCGGCGCCAGATCGACCGCCAGCGTGCTGATCGACGTAAACACCGCCGCGTAAGCAATGCCTTGCAGCGCGCGCGCCGCGAACAACAGCGGCGAGACCGAATGCACCGACAAGAACGCGAGACCGCCCAGCGCGTGAAAAAGCGCGCCCCACACGATGAACGGTTTACGGCCGATGCGATCGATGCCGCGGCCGATCAGCGGCACCGAAAGCACGCCCGGGATCAGCGCCGCCGCCGTCGCCATGCCGAGCTCGTTCGGGCTCGCGTGCATCCGCTGCGTCAAGTACTTGGGGATCAAGTAGAACGTGGAATACGCCAGCCCAAAGCAAAACTGGTTGCACAACATGAGCACGAAGCTCCGTGTGAAGAGCGGCTCGACTGGCTCGATGGCTGTAGGTTCGGCGTCTTTTCTATCGGGTAGGGCTGGGCGAGACGACATGGGACTCTTTCGATTCCCGCCTCGAAACCGACCGGAGAGTTGAGAGGGCTACAAAACCAAAAACCCTCTCCGCTCGGTTCGAGTGGGGAGGGTTTTGTCTAACGACTCTGTTTGCTTCGTTATGCAGACCCTCGCCCGCTCGCAACACTACGAAGTTGCTTCCACGTCGGGAAGCACGGCTTTGCGAGAATGAGGGAGTGCATCACGCGACCGACGAAATAGCGCGAATTTCCCGCGTAGTCAAGCCAATCGCGAGCCGCTCACCTCCGGCGACGCAAAGTTTATCGGCGCGTTGCGAGCCAGCTCGCCACCGCTCGTGCAAAAGCTTCGAGGTCCGCGATGCCGCGCGTGGCCGCCTCGTACACTGCCACCGGATCCACGCCGCCATAGCCATGCGCAACGACGTTACGAAGGCCCGCCGCTCGACGCAGAGCGTCCGCCACAGGTACGTCGATGACGCCCTGCTGCTCCAGGCGAGTGAAGCTCTCCGCGATGTTCTTGGCAGCCGGCCAACGCTCGTCCGCGATCAGGTGGCTCGCGACATCCGCGCAAATCTGCACGGCCAACATGAGATTGAACGAAACGACGTCGAACGCGTCTGGGTCGGCCTTGAGCTCATCCGCGGTCGCGGCGCCGTGAGCGCGAATCCGCGCTACACGCTCTGCAAGCTCAGCGAGCTTCGACGAGACCAGACTCCTATTGACCATCACACTCCGTGTCTTGCGACATGGTCGAGCCAGGCGTCGCGCATGCGTTCGTACCAGGGTCGATCGAGCTCGAGATCCATCAGCGCGTGTGAACGCCACTGACCTAGGGCCCCGGGCGCGCCCTCGCGCAGCAGAATCCCGTCGCGCAAGAGTTCCTCGAGCAGCGGGACTCCCGGATCCGCCAGCGAGAGCAGATTGACGGTCTCGCCCGTCGCGCGGCTCAGCACCGCACCGAGCGCGAGCAAATCGACCTTGGGAGCGAGCACGGCGACGTCGACATCCGACGCTTCGCGCGCGCTGCCACGAGCACGCGAACCAAAGAGGAGCGCGAGGCGCACCCCCGGATGCGCGGCGAGCTCCCTGCGAAGGTGCGAAAACAGCGCCTCTTCAGCCGGGGTTCGCGCGATTTCGCCCTGCGACATGAGCGCAATACTACCACGAGACGAACGCGCTCGCCGAGCCGCCTCAGCCTAGACTGGCCAGACCATGCGCCTCACGCTAGCTTGTCCTGGCACCTCGAGAGTGCACCCGGTCCGCGGAAAGGGCAGCGCCCGTCTCGATTGATTGTCGGAAGTCGTCGCGAACTCAGACCTCTTCCCTCCGGAGCAGCGGACGCCGGAATGCTGGAAGGCGGTCCCATGTCCAAAGAATCGAGCTCTCTCACACGCGCGGGCAGCGCAAAGTCCATCAACCTCGAGCAGCAGCGCAAGCGCGCGAAGGATCTGCTGCGCGCCTATCGAAAGAGCGAACCGGAAGCCGCCGCGCGTTTTCGCAAGCATTTGCCGAGCGCTGCAGGGCTTTCGGACACCTTGGTTTTGGGGTTGGGTTGCACGTTGAGCGACGCGCAGCTCGTGGTCGCCCGCGAAGCGGGCTTTGGCTCATGGCCCAAGCTCAAGCATGCCGTGGAGCTCGGCCCAGCCGACGACGCGACGCGCGCGGTCGCCCTGCTCGACGCGGCACTCGCTGGCGACGAGGCGCGCGTCGACGCCCTGCGCGCGCTCGAGCCCGCGCTCGTCCGCGACTCGCTTCACCTGGCCGCCGCGCTCGCCGACGCCGAGCACGCGCTCGCCCTGCTCGACGCAGCTCCGGCGAGCTCGAGCGAGCTCGGCCCGCGCGCTTTCACGCCGCTCCTTTGTGCGTGTTCGGCCGCGTTTGGCCGGCGCGACCCGAAGCTCGTGTCCGCGCGCGTGGCGATCGCTGCGCGCTTACTCGAGCTCGGCGCCGATCCGAATCGGCCCGTGCGCAACGCACGCGCACACCACGGCTGGCGCTGGCCGCTCGAAGGCGCGGCGGAAGCCGTCGCGGACCCGGCGCTCGTCGAGCTGCTCGTGCAACGCGGCGCGCGCGCCCGGCTACCGCCGGACTTGCTCGGCGAGGTCACGGGTCCCATGCCCGCGCGCAGCGCCGTGCTCGGCGGTAACCTGCGCTGCCTCGAACTCGTTTTGGACGCACAGCCGGAGCTCTGGCAGCTGCGCGACGATCTCGAGACCGCCATTTCGCGGAACGAACTCGCGATGACCGAGCTCTTGATTGCACGCGGCGCGGCCGTGAATCACGCCGGGCGCGAGTTCGGGCACTTTGGCGGCGCGCTGCACAGCGCGCTCTGGCTCGAGAGCGGCACGGAGATGCTCTCGAGCCTCCTGCGCGGCGGCGCGGATATCGAGCGGCCTGACCGAGACGGTCGCACACCGCTCGCGGTCGCCGTGCGCACGGGTCAACGCGCCCAAGCCGACTATTTGCGGCAGCACGGCGCGCTCGACAGCGCGGTCGACTCGGTCGCTCGCGCACTCGGCGCGTGTCTGCTCGGCGAAGCGCCCGAACGCGGGTTGCCGCGCTCGGCCTTCAAGCACACCGATCATCAGCTCGTCTGCTGGGCCATCCAAAGCAAGCGCTACCGAGCCGTGGCGCTGCTGCTCGCGCTCGGCCTCGATCCCAACGTCGCCGACGACGACCTGGAGACGCCCTTCACCCTCGCCGAACGCGTCGCGGATGCGTCACAGCGCGCGGCTCTGCTGCGCACGCTCAGCGAAGCCGGCGCGAAGCCTACCGACGTGCCCGAGGTGAGCGAGGAATCGTTCGAAGCGGCCGCGGACGCGCTGGTTTTCGGCGATCTGGAGGGCCTACGTGCGTTGCTCGACGCGGAGCCCGCGCTCGCGCGGGCCCGCTCGCGTCGCGACCATCGCTCGATGTTGATTCACTACGTCGGCGCGAACGGCGTCGAGCAAGAGCGGCAGCAGACGCCGCCCAACATCGTCGCGATCACCGAGCTCTTGCTCGCGCGCGGCGCGGACGTCAACGCGTACGCGAACATGTACGGCGGCGGCCCGGCGCAAACACCGCTCAGCCTCACCGTCACCAGCGTATTTCCCGAATGGGCCGGAGTGATGGAGGAGCTCGTGCTCACGCTCGTGCGCGCCGGCGCGAATCCGAACGGCAGCGAGGATCGCGGCGACCCGATGGGCGGCGCCATCGACCAGGGTCGCCAGAGCGCGGTCCTCGCGCTGGTCAAAGCCGGGGCCCGCGTCGACACAGCGCGCGTCGCGGCGGCCGCGCGGGACCTCGCACGCCTCAAAGCGCTCTGGCCCGATTCGACCGCGAAGCAACGTACCGACGCGCTATTCGCCGCGACCAGCTTCGGCTACGACGACATCGCGCGCTTCCTGGTCGAGCAGGGCGTGCCGCTCGACGCCGTGGACAACCAAGGCTTCACCGCCCTGCACTGGGCCGCGTTCAACGGCAAAGTCGCCGTCGCGCGCGTACTCTTGGCCGCCAAAGCGCCGCTCGAGCTCAAGAACCAATACGGCGGCACAGTCCTCGACACCGCCGCGTGGGCGATCCGCAACGGCGGACCCAAAGTCGGCCACCAGGCGGTCATCGCGGCGCTGCTGGCGGCGGGAGCGGACGCGCAGAGCGTGTACGAGCCCACCAACGTACCGGCAATCGACGAACTCTTCCGGCAAGCAGGGCGGACATGGTAGCGCCCGCGCCAAGCAGTGCGCTTGCGGGTCACTCAGTGGACCAAGCGGCTGAGCACATTCTTGAGCCGCACACCGAGCGTGAGCAATTCGGCACCAAACCCGCCCGCGCCTGCGCCCGCGCCAAGCAGAACTGGTGCACGCGAGTGCCGCGAGGCAGCCCCCTACTCCCAAAAACGCGCTCAGCCGATACTGACGAGCCCGTCGCGGCTCAGTGCGAGCAGCAAGCGCAGCGTTTCACGGCGGGGCAAGGGCGAGAGATCGACGGCTTCTTCCACCGTGAGTCCGCCGTCGACGCGCGAGAGTAGGAAGGCCTGCTCGGGGGAGACTTGCAGCATTTCGCTCGAGGGTACGTTTTTGACGGTCAGGCGCTGTGTGAGCCGGCCGATGCGCGTCTCGAAAATGCGATCGAGCAGCGGTGATTTCTCGTTGATCATGTCGCGGGCTTCGACCGTGTCGAAGGTGTCGGCGAGGCGCATGGCCTGCTCCGCGTAGCTCACCGCCAAGTTCAGATCCCCCAAACCGAAGGCTTGGTGCGCGAGATCGAGAGCGTTGCGCACGTCGGAGACCGTGCTGGAGCCGGAAAGCGTGGAGGCCATGGCGATGCGGGCGACGCGTTTGTCGGGCACCTTGTGCGAGCCGGAGGCCGGGCGCTCGCGACTGACGGGCACCGGTGTGGGCGTGTCCGACGCAGCGGGCACGGTCGCGGCGAGACCGAGCGCGCTCATCGGCGGCGGGAGCGAGCAACCGGCGGCGCTGGAAAGGGCCGTGGCAAACGTCAGAATCGCATCGAAGCGCTCCTCGGGATCCTTGGAGAGCGCTCGCTGCAAAATGACGTTCACCGCCACCGGCAATTGGGGCGCGATGCGCGTGATGTCGGGTGGCGGCTCGGACGCGACCTTCTGCAGCACGTCCATCACGCTCTCGCCGGAAAACGGCGTTTGGCCGCAGAGCATCTCGAACGCGATCACGGCGAGCGCGTATTGATCCCCGCGATGGTCGACGCTCGCGGTTTTACCGAGTGCTTGCTCGGGCGCCATGTAGTCTGGCGTGCCGAGTACGTCGAACTCGCCGGTCAGGCTGCGCCCGACACCGGCACGCTTGGAGATCCCGAAATCCAGGAGCTTTACCATGGTGCCCTGGCCGGGCAGCTCGACCAGGTAAATGTTACCGGGCTTCAGATCACGATGCACGATCGCGCTCGCGTGCGCGACGGACAGGCCCGTCGCGGTTTGATAGGCGATGCGCACCGCCTCCGCGGTCGACAGGCAGCCCTCGCGCTCGAGTCGCGCCGACAGGCTCTCACCCCGCAACAGCTCCATCACGATGAACGGCTCACCCGCCTCGGTCGTGTCGAAATCCAAGATCTGCACGATGTACGGGCTCTGCAGATGGCTCACGATTTCCGCCTCACGATTGAAGCGGGCGAGCGCTTGCTCGTCGGCGGCCAGGTGTTTGGCGAGCACCTTGACGGCCACCTTGCGGTGCAGCCGCGTGTGCTCGGCCTCGAACACCATGCCCATGCCACCCTGATCGAGTGTGCGAAGCACTCGATAGGTTCCCCGCAAGAGCGAACCGATCAACTCATGCTGCTCCCCTTGTTCGGGCACGGAATTCATGCGGTAACCAACACGCAGTCTCCGGCACAGTAGCGCGCTCGCTCTGCTCCGTCGAGTGCGTTCGCGGCCTAGCCCTTTAGCCGCTGTTTCGCGGGATGTTGTTCAAGTAAGCTCGCTCGCGAGGACTCATGGCGATTCAGCATTGGCTCATCAAAAGCGAGCCCTTCAAGTATTCGTGGCAGACGTTTTCCCGCGAGAAAAAGACGGTGTGGGATGGCGTGCGCAACTTCGAGGCGCGCAACAACCTGCGCGCGATGAAGAAGGGCGACCTGGTCTTTTTCTATCACTCGAACGAGGGCAAGGAGATCGTGGGGATCGCCAAGGTGTCGCGCGAGGCATATCCCGATCCGACGGCCAAAGGCGAAGATTGGTCGGTCGTCGAATTCGTGCCGGCGAAGCCGCTCGCGCGCGCCGTCACGCTCAGCGAGATCAAGAGCGACGCCAAACTGAAAGACTTTGCCCTGCTCCGCCGCTCGCGGCTGTCGGTGGTTCCGGCCAGCCCCGCCGAGTTCAAGCGCATCCTCGAGCTCGGCGAAACCAAGCTCTGAGCGTCCGCGCGCGCCTCACTCCGGCTTGGGCTCGCGGATGTCGATCAAAACACCGACGGCTTCGATCTCGCGTTTGGTCTGAATCTCGCGCTGGCGTAGGATTTTCAGGTCCGCCTCGAGCTTGCGGAGCTCCGCCTCCACCTCGCGCAACCCCTCTTTGAGTTTGTCGCGTTCGGACTTGAGTATCTCGATGTCGATCGGCATGGCAGGCTGCTCACGCCTTTAGCCCTGCCGTAAAAAAGG
>DASXKQ010000206.1:0-4367 GCA_036496745.1 Polyangiaceae bacterium | reverse complement strand
GACCACGATTTACCCGCTCGATCTGTACTACTCGAACATGGGCAACATCACGCTCGGCGGCGGGGGCGGCTACTGGCTCAGCACGAGCGACATCCGCGCCGGCCAAACGGCGAACATGGACGGCCTGGCCGACGTACATCTTTTGCACTTCACGACGGGCGCGCCCGATCAAGACATCACGCTCGCCAGCGACGCCGGCCTGAACGACCGCGCGCCGCACCTCACGCAATACGGCGCGTCGCACCTGCTCGCCGCCTGGGACACTTCCACCGCCACGGGCGATCTGACGAGCCGCTCCGCCGCGCGCACGCTCTACCTGCAAGTTCTCGACAGCACGACGGGTGCCGCCTCAAGCTCGCCGATCGCCGCCAGCGTGCCCAACAACCGCTACCAAGAAATGAAACCCTACCCCGACGGCAGCGTCGCTTACGCCGCCCCCGGCAGCGGCAACACCAAAATCAAAATCCTGCGCGTCATGCCCTGCCAATAACGCCGCGCTCCGGCCCGTCGCTCCAATCGCCATGGGCCGGCATGTGGATTTATTGAGTGTTAATGGGTGGTTAGCGAAATGGGGTTCAGCTTTGCTCGGCGCGGTCGTTGATTGTTCGTGCCCGCTTCGCCCCGCTTGCTCTTGATCGATCCAAGCGACGCCGGCAGAGGTGTACTGGCCGATCGCCTGCGGCTGCAGGGTTTTGGAGTCATCGAGTGCCGTGATGGTGCGGAGGGCGCGGTGCAAGCGCTCGAGGAACCGCCGGCCGCGGTCGTCGCCGATCTGTCGATGCCGAGCATCTCCGGGGTGCAGCTCTGTCGCCTGCTGCGCTCAGAGGCGGCGACCTCGAAGGTGCCGGTCGTGCTGCGCGGGACCGAGGGACGGCGCAACCATTTCTGGGCAGAGCAGGCCGGCGCGTTTGCGTACGTGGTCAAGGGTCGCATGGGGGAACTCGTGCGCGCGCTCAGACGGGCCATGGCTCAACAGGGTCGTATCGAGGACGACGCTTTCTTCGTGATCAGTTCCACCGAGGGGCTCGACGTGCGCGAGCGTATCGCGACCCACCTGGACGCGGCGTTGTTCGAGTCGGTGATCGCCGCGGAGGTGCGGCGCCTCGGTACGAGCGAGTCGTTCGATCGTTTGGTCGACTTGCTGTCGCAGTTCCTTTCGCAAGTGACGACCTATCGCTGGATGGCATTGCAGCGCAAAGCGCCTCTGGCACTCGGTCTGCACGCGAATCCGACGCGCCACGAGGAGGCGCTGGTCGAGGCGCGCCGGGCGATGGCCTGCGAAACGCGCTCGCACATCATCGTGATCGAGGACGACGATGCCGTCGTCGACGGGGACGGGCCTCCAGCGATCGTCGAGCCGATCCAGTTCGGTGAGACGAATATCGGCGCCTTCGCGCTCGCGCCACGCGCACCGGCGCACCAAGATGATCCCGTGCTCGTGCGCACGATCGCACGCGAGTTGGGCGGTGCGCTCAGGATGGCCACGCTGGTCGAAGAGTCGCGTCAGCTCGCGACCACCGATGCGCTGACCGGCTTGCTCAATCGCCGCGCCTTCGGTGAGTGGGCGTCGCGCGAAGTGTTGCGCGCCGGCCGCTATCGGGATTCGTTTTCGATCATCATGCTCGACATCGATCACTTCAAGCAGATCAACGATCGACGCGGCCACGCGGCGGGCGACGCGGTACTGTCCGGCTTGGGACGGCTGTTGCCGCGCGCCATTCGCTCCTGCGACGTGGCGGCGCGTTGGGGCGGGGAAGAATTCGTCGTCGCGCTGCCCTCCACCCCCCTTTCGGGTGCACTGCTGGTCGCCGAGCGCGTGCGCAGCGAGCTCGAGGCGAGTCAAATCCACGATGGGAGCGGCGACCGGGTTCCGGTCACCGCCAGCTTCGGAGTGGCCGAAATCCGTCCGGAGGAAGCGCTCGATCATTTGATCGACCGAGCGGACCGGGCGATGTACGGCGCCAAGAGCGGCGGGCGCAATCGCGTGTGCTCGGCAGCGACCGTTTCGGTCGCGCCGCCTGCGATTCGCGTAGCGCTCGAGGCCTGAGGCTATATGCTTGTCGTGCGGTGAGCGCACACTCGGTCAACGTGAGCGGCCAGCCCGGCGAGCCACCCGTGGGCATCGAGCTCGAACCCGCGGACGCCGACGGGCAGCGCCTGCTCGTTCGCTACCCCGCGCGCGCGCGAATCGTGCTGGCGATCGGGCGTAGCTTTCTTTTGGGCTTGTTTGGGGCGCTACTCGTCGAGCTCTGGCTCCACGTGCACCTGTTTTTTTTGTTCTTGGGACTGCCTTTGTTGCTAGCGGGACCTGCCGCGGCCGAGCTCGCGCTTGGACGGTACGCGCTGTTGATCGCGCCGGCGGGCGGTTTCTTCAGCGGTCCGCGAGAGATCCGTCGGAGCGAACTCGCGTCGCTGAAGATCGGACGCGGCGGCCTTTGGCAAGCGTTCCGGCTCGAGCTGGTGGCGGCGCTGCGAACTGGCGAAGAGGTCACGCTTTTGGCCAATCTCGAACGAGAGCAAGCTCACTACTTGCTTGGCTCGGTGGAGCGCTGGCGCGCGTCGGCGTCCTGACACTTTGGTCGCAAAATTCCCACGGAAAGGAGTAGTTCGCGCTCGCCCAGCACCTAATCGCGGCGCGCACGACTTTCCTGCGTCGCGGGGCACCCTTCGTTCGACTGAGTGGGGGCTTTGGGCAGCTGCCTCGTCGAGGTGGCAGCCGTCCGCGGAACCCGAAGGAGCACACGAATGCGCCGTGATTACGCAAGCTGGGTCGCGATCGCAGCAGTGACTGTGGCAGCGGCCTGCACCAACGGAACGGCTGATTCGGAGCCCCCGGGACCGGGCAGCAGCAACGGCGTTGCGGGCGGCGCGAACGCGGGCAGCGGTGGCGTGAGCGCGGGCGGTGCGAATGCAGGCGGTGCGAACGCGGGCGGTGCCAATGCAGGCGGTGCGAACGCGGGCGGTGCCAATGCAGGGTCGAACGCTGCGGGCGGCGCTGGTGGCAGCGGCGCGGTGGCGGGCGTGCCAAGCGCGGGCGGCACGAGCGCCGGCGACGCGGGCGTGGGCGGTGTAAGCGTTGGCGGCAGTTCGGGAGCCGGCGGCGTGAGTGGCTCGAACGCCGGCACCAGCGGCGCAGCCGGTCAAAGCGGCGGCGCGGGCGTGAGCGGTGGCGCGGCGGCTCAAGGCGGCGGCGCGGGCGCGAGTGGTATGGCGGGAGTCTCCGGCGGTGGAACAGCTGGGTTTGCCGGCGCGGGCGCAGGCGGCATTGGGGGCGGTCCGGCGGGCGCAGGCGGCGTGGCCGGCAGTGCGGCCGGCGCAGCGGGAAATCCAGCAGGCGGAGCGTCTGGCAACGGCGGCTCAGCGGGCGCTGCGGGCAGCTCGGCGGGCGCCGCGGGAAGTTCGGCGGGCGCCGCGGGTACGGGCGGAACCAGTGCGTGTGCCTCGCCCCAAGTGCGGATCACCGAGATCGACGTTGGAGCGAACATCAACGTCAACGAGAACGACGCGGATAGTAAACCCGTGATGCTCTCGCCGATCCCGTCGGGCGGCTCTCGCATGTCGTGGACGGGCAGCGACGGCAAGGTGCACGTCACGACGCTGAACGCGGACGACACGGTCAACACCAACATCGGCACCGTCAACCTCATGGGCATGGACGTCGGCGATATCTATGCCGACAACACGGGGGGCGTCGTGCTCGTCACGCGCAACGCCGACGGCTCAGGTGGCGTCGTCAATACCTTGAACTGTGGCGATCCGTCGAACTTGTGCGGTACGCCGCCGAATCCGGCGATTCCTTGCTACGACATGTACCTCGTGCGCTTCGACGGCACGAGCGAGACCTGGGCGACCAAGTTGACGCAGACGAGCGCCGCGCACCCCGGCTATTTGAACAGCAAGACCGACAACCAGAATGTGATCTTCATCTGGTGGTACGCGCACCAAGGGCGCATCGTCTCGGACGGCACGAATTACGCGGGCTACTTCGGCGCGGCGATCAGCGTGACGCAGGCCGGCTGCGTGAACATTCACCAGGGCGACGAGATGAAAGTCGTGAGTCCGGCGGGCGCGGTGCTCACCGGTCACCAGAGCTTCGATTGGGGCTGCAGCCACAGCGGCTACGAGCGCATCGTCTGGGATCCGAAGGCGAACAAGTTCGTGACCGTGTGCAAGAACGACGCGCCCACGGGCGGAAAATCCGGCCGGCTCGCGTTTGCGCCGAACACGACCACGATTTACCCGCTCGATCTGTACTACTCGAACATGGGCAACATCACGCTCGGCGGCGGGGGCGGCTACTGGCTCAGCACGAGCGACATCCGCGCCGGCCAAACGGCGAACATGGACGGCCTGGCCGACGTACATCT
>DASXKQ010000205.1:0-3428 GCA_036496745.1 Polyangiaceae bacterium | reverse complement strand
CTCGTCCAGCGTCGCCTTCAACAGGCGCCACTTTTGACGAATCAGCTGCTCTGCGTCCACCGACGAACGTAGATCACATCAGCAAGATCCTGTCGATCCCCAATCCTCGGAAATCGATCGACTCGCGCTTTCGAGGGCCCTAACGAGCGCTACGCGATCAACCCGCCTTGAGCGCTACTCACGCTGCCCCTCCCGACTCCCATACGGAAACTCGTCCGTCGCGACCGTCTCTTGCACCTCGTGAAATTTCGTGAGATCGAGCACTAGGCTACCGTCTTCGTTCTCCGTCAATACGTCGCTGTGGCGCGCGCCCCACACGATCTGGTCGTGCGTGTAGCGGTGGCGCGCGTGCACGGGTTGCAGTGACGTCTCGTCCACGCCGACCAGCGAGGCGATCAGCTCGATTTCCTCGCGCTTCACGCTGTCCGGCGTAAAGCCGTGCAGCGGGCTCGTCGGGGTAATTGGGTGTAATACCGTCCAGGAGCGCGCGAACGCCGGCGAGCGCTCGCGCGATGGGGTGAGATCGACCAGGCGGTAGAGCGTCATGCCTTCGCGCGTGCGCTCGGTGCGAATCATGGCCAGGCGAATCTGCGCTTCTACGATCTGGTTGCTGCGTTCGTTGCCCACGCGCAGCATCAGGGTCGGCACGCCGTCCATCGGCGTGATCGTGACTTTGTCGGAAAACACGACGCGGGCCTGCGACTGTGAAAACTTGGCGAAGACGAGGCCCGTCGCTACCGCCGTCACCATCAGGCTCACCACGGCCTGACTCACCATCAGCGCGTTGGCGAGCGTGGACTCCGGGTACATCTGGCCGTAGCCGATGGTGCCCATGGTCTGAACGGAGAAATAGAAAGCGTCCGCGAACGAGCCAGGGCGCGCGTGCGCGATGCCGCCCGTCACGAGATAGAGGCAGGCGTACAGGGCATTGAGCACCAAGAAGAGCACGGTGATCATGCCCAGCGCCGCCGACCATGGCATGCGCAGGAAGCGATGATAGAAGTCGCGAAACAGCGCCCGCGGCGCCCCGACTACGCGCACGGCGTTGGTAGGTGCCGTCGACTGCTGAGCCACGGCGCCGAGTAGCGCCCAGCGCACGGCATGCTGTCAAGGCTACGGAATCCAAAGGGCACCACTGGACGCGGCGCCATGGGTTCGACGCAGGCGGGCGTCCGCTTCCTACACATGAATTCATCGCTCGGCGAGGGCTGTATTCTGGCTGTCTTCGCGTTTGCCGCTCAGCGATGCAAGCCCTACACTCCTCTTCCCGTGAACACACAAGTGGCTCGACCCGACGGCGCGACGATCATCGCCATGGCCCAGGCGCGCAGGCGCCGCGCCTGGCTCCTGCGGATCGCGCTGCTCGCTGTGCTGGTAGCCGGAGCCGCCGGTGGGTTCGTCTGGTGGCGCAACCATCAGCAGGTCGCCAAGACCGTGCGTTTCATCACCCAGCCCGTGAAAACCGGTGACCTGCGTGAAACGGTGATCGCGACTGGCACTCTCAAAGGGCTCGACTCGGTCGACATCGGCGCGCAGATCTCCGGCCGCGTCTCGAAGGTGTACGTCGATTTCAACGACCACGTAAAGGTCGGCCAGGTATTGGCCGAGATCGATCCCGAGTCGCTGAAATCGCGCGTCGACCAATCCCGCGCACAGGTCAACGCCTCGGACGCCGCTCTGGCGCTGGCCAAAGCCACCGCCGCTCAAACGCAGGCGCAATACGCGCGCGCCATCGACATGAGCCAGAAAGGCTTGATGTCGAGCAAAGATCTGGAAGCGGCCAAGGCCGACGCCGAGCGCGCGACCGCCAGCGTCGTCTCTTCCACGGCGCAGACGACGCTCTCGCGCGCCTCGCTGAAGGACGCCCAAACGCAGCTAGGGTACGCGATCATCACCTCGCCGATCGACGGCGTCGTGCTCGCGCGCCTCGTTCAACCGGGTCAAACCGTGGCGGCTTCACTGCAGTCTCCGGTGCTGTTCACGGTCGCCAGCGATCTGACCAAGCTCACGCTCTACATCGACGTGGATGAAGCCGACGTCGGCCGCGTGAAGGAGGAGCAAGACGCCTCCTTCGCGGTCGACGCTTGGCCGGACAAGAACTTCACGTCCAAGGTGCTCAGTGTGCACAATTTACCGACCACGGCGTCCGTCACGGTGATCACGTATCAAGCGGTGCTCTCCGTCGACAACACGACCTTGATGCTGCGCCCCGGAATGACCGCGACCGCCACGGTCACGACCGCCCAGCACCCGGGCGTGCTGCTAGTACCCAACGCGGCGCTGCGTTTCCAGCCGCCGGCGCAGCAAAGCAACAAGGCGGGGCCGTCGGCGGCGTCATTGTTCAGCGGCGGCGCAGGCATGGCGCGCCCTTCGAACCAACGTGGCAGCTCACCCAAGAAGAAGGCGCTCACGGACGCGCAGGGCGCCGTGTACGTGCTCGAGAACGGCCGTCCGAAGCGGCTCGTGATCGACATCGGTGGCACGGACGGCGAGCGCACGGAGGTCAAGGGTGGGCTCGCCGCGGGCACGGAGGTCATCACCGACGTTGACGAGCGGAGCGCGAAGTGAACGCAGGGCTCGAGGCCAGCCCCGAGAGCACGCCCCGCATCATTCGGCTGAGCGGCATCGAGAAGCGCTACGGTCACGCGGAGTCCGAGGTGCGCGCACTGGCGGGTATCGACTTCGAAGTGCCGCGCGGACAGTTCGTCGCCATCATGGGCGCGAGCGGCTCGGGCAAGTCGACGTGCATGAACATTCTGGGCTGCCTCGACGCACCGACGGCAGGCTCTTACAACTTGGCCGGGGTTGAAGTGGGCAAGCTTGCGGGAGACGGCCTCACCTTGCTTCGACGCCACTACATCGGCTTCGTCTTTCAAGGCTTCAATCTGCTCGCGCGCACCAACGCGCTCGAGAACGTGGAGCTGCCGCTGGTGTACCGACGCATCCCGCGTCACGAGCGACGCGAGGCGGCCCTGCGCTCGCTCGACCTCGTCGGGCTGGCCGACCGCGCGACGCACAGCCCGCAAGAGCTCTCCGGCGGTCAGCAGCAACGCGTGGCCATCGCGCGCGCACTCGTCACTGAACCGGAAATACTACTCGCCGACGAACCCACCGGAAATCTCGATTCGTCCCGCACGCGCGAGATCATGGAGCTGCTCGTCGAGTTGAACCGTTCGCGCGGCATCACGATCGTGATGGTCACGCACGAGCCGGATGTGGCCGTCTACGCTCACCGCACCGTAACCTTCCGCGACGGCTTGATCGCTTCCGATTCCGCCAGCCCGGAGGTCGCCTGATGCCAGGTCTCACTCGTCAGGTCGCCGCTCATCAAGTCGCCGCTCATCAGGTCGCCGTTCATCAGGTCGCCGCTCATCAAGTCGCCGCTCATCAGGTCGCCGCTCATCAAGTCGCCGCTCATCAAGTCGCCG
>DASXKQ010000204.1:0-13024 GCA_036496745.1 Polyangiaceae bacterium | reverse complement strand
CGTTCACGGCGACGCCGCCGATGTGCAGCTAGACGGCTCCGTCTTCTTCCTGTACGCCCCCTGCAACGGCGACCTCTTGGCGGCCGTGCTGCGGCGTGTCGAAGACGTGGCGCGCCGCAGGCCGATCGTCGTTTGTGCGGTCGCGCTGGAGCTCTACGGCCTCGCCTGGCTCGAGCGCAGAAAGACTGCGCATGTGTCGCTCGCGCTGTACGACTCCTGCGTCGTGGGAGTTCCGCGTCGCGAGCGCAGCTGAATTAGCCTGGAAAGAGGTGGAAGTACGGCTCTGCCTCGGCGAGCACGCGTTTGAATGACGGGCGCGCTTCGAGTCGCGCCAGAAACGCGGCGGCGCTGCGACGGGTTCGCCGAGCGGGCACACGCGGTTCGCGTAATGGAGCGCCGGCGCGGCGGCGCAGTCCGCCAGACTGAACGCGTCGCCGGCGGCCCAGATGCGCGTGGCCATTTGGCGTTCGACGATGCCGTACGCCGTCTCGATCAGCTGCTTGGCTCGAGCGACGCCGTGCGGATCGTGCTCCCCAGCGGGACGCAGTCGGTCGCCGACGATCTTTTGCATCGGCTCGTGCAGGTACACGTCGTAGAAGCGATCTTGAAAGCGTGTTTCGAGCGCGTGCTCGGGATCCGCGGGCAAGAGCGCCACAGGGCCCGGATGGTTTTGCGCGAGATACTCGATGATCACGCTTGACTCTGGGACGACTCGATCGTGCGCACGGTCGCGCAGCACGGGGAACCTGACAAAGGGCCAGAGCCGTTCGAGCTCTGCGCGCGCGTCGGGATCGGCGAGGTCGACGAAACGCGGTTCGAAGGCCGTTTCGTTCTCGTACAGCGCGATCAGCACCTTCCAGCAGTAGGAGGCTAGGGGATGAAAATAGAGCTCGAGGGACATGATCAGGGGTCTCCTTGGGTAGCGCGGAGTGGCTGCTCGTGAGAAGAGACGAGCGGGCGCGCCAAAGGATACGGCGGTTGCATGGTCGCAGCACGGGCGGGATTGCGTTGCCGACCGCGGCCCTGTGGAGCAAAGTAGGCACATGCGGTTCCAGGGGTTCTGGCGGCAATTGCTGATGGTGGGCGGCTTTTTGGCGTGTGCGTGTGGGCGAACGAGCCATGACTCCGAACCGCTCGAGGGAGGCACGGTCGTCCGGATGCCGACCGGTTGCGCGGCCGTTGGCGATGCTTGTGACGCTGACGCCGGCGGCGATTCCGGGATCGTCACCTCGGTCGCGTCGGGCCTGTACCACACGTGCGCGCTTTTCGCGGACGGCACCGTCAAGTGCTGGGGCGACAATAGCTACGGGCAACTAGGAACCGGCGTGGGTTGTCTGCAGAAGAGCAGCGCGCCGCTGCCGGTCTCGCATCTACGCGGAGTCAAGGCGCTCTCCGCAGGCGATCTGCACACGTGCGCGCTATTGGTCGACGGCACCGTCGCGTGTTGGGGAGAGGTACCCGGTGGTTTGGAGGACTCGACGACACCGACCACGATCGACGCCGGGAGCGACGTGCAGTGCCCAATCATCATCAGTACGGGGGCGCCGGAGGGGTTCGGCTCGATGCCGGGCGCGATTCCCGGCTTGAGTGGCGTTGTCTCGATCGCCGCTGGCAACGACGTCGATTGCGCGGTGAGCGCCGACGGAACTGCGCGCTGTTGGGGTTGGGTTGGGGGCGGAGGTCTCGGTAACGGCACTGGGCTCAGCGAGACCGCCACGGGCCCGTCGTGGGTCACCACGCCGACCGTCGTTTCCGGCTTTCTGGACGTCGCGAGCGTCGCCACCGGCAGCTTTTTCGGTTGCGAAGTACTGCGTGACACGACCGTGGCGTGCTGGGGACAAAACGAGTCCGGTGAGCTCGGCGACGGCACGACGAACGCGTCCGCGATACCGGTGCCCGTCCGAGATTTGTCCGGCGTGTCCGAGGTGACGACGGCTGAGAACTCCGGTAGTCCCAGGTGCGCCGCCTGTTACGCATACGCATGCGCGCTACTCGCCGACGGTACGGTTCAGTGCTGGGGCGAAGATCAGGACGGTACGCTCGGCAACGGAACAACGGCGCCCGTAGCGACGACCACTCCGGCCGCGGTCTCGAACCTAGGCGCCGTTGCTTCACTCAGTGCGGGTCCGGGCCACATCTTCGCGATTCTGACGGACGGCACCGTCGCGGCGTGGGGAGCCAATCGCTGCGGTGAGCTGGGTGACGGGACCACGACCGACGCGACCGAACCGATCTACCCGAAGGCGCTCGCACACGTGGCGTCGATCAGCTCCGGCGAGTGCCACGCCTGTGCTGCGCTGGTCGATGGCAGCGTCGTCTGCTGGGGCGACAACGGCGAAGGGCAGCTTGGCAGTGCGGTTGCGGGAGGGGCTTCCCTGACACCGGTGCCGGTCGAGTGGTAACGAGCTATAAGAGGTGACCGCGGCGCTCAAGCCGTGATTCAGCTAGAAGCTCAGCGCCGCGACGACATCGGAATGCGCAAGAGGAATGCGAGCGGCGCGGGGCAGCAAACCTCACGCCCTGCCCCAACCACGCCTTAGCTCTGCCTTTGCCCCCTCCATCTTTTCAACAGAGCATTGTCACATCTCAACCTCAAAAGAGCACGCTCCTGGGGTTGTCCGGCCAGAACTTCGCGACACCAAACAAAAAAACGACCTAGAGTTCTCGCGTGCATTTCGCCCACTCCAGCCGCTCACGCCTCACGAGTCACGATCTCTACCGCTTCGAGGGCGCTACTCTGTTCGACCGCGTTGCGCGCAGCCTATGCGAGGCCTCGTGTGTTCCGCGCAAAGAGCTCTACGAGGCCTGGGAGGTCGCGCGGCGCGCGCGCCGGAGGTTTCGCGGGGGGCGCGTGCTCGACCTCGCGTGCGGACACGGCTTGGTCGCGCAATTGATGTTGCTGCTCGACGATACCTCGCCGACTGCGCTCGCCGTCGATCGCAAATTGCCGCCGAGCGCCTATCGCGTCGCCGAGTGCCTGGGTCGCGTCTGGCCGCGGCTTGCGGGACGCGTCCGGCTGCTCGAGGGCAAGCTCGACGTCGTCGAGGCAGAGCGTGATGACGTGATTGTCTCCTGCCACGCGTGCGGTCGCTTGACCGACGACGTGATAAAAAAGGCGATCGCGGCGCGAGCCAAGGTCGTCGTCTTGCCCTGCTGTCAGTCGACGAGCGACGGCGATCTGGGCGGCCTCGCAGGCTGGCTCGAGCCAGCACTCGCGATCGACGTGACGCGCGCGGGCCTATTGCGCGCTGCCGGCTACCGCGTGCACGCGCAAACCATTCCGACCGAGATCACGGCGAAGAACCGGCTGCTTTTGGCCGAGCCGTGCTGAGCGCGCTCGCACACCGGGCGCTTACTTAGTCGATTGTGGCTCGGTAGCCTTGACGGTTCCCGGCGCTCACGAACGACGTGGCGCGCGCCGCGCGGGTGCCGGAATGAGCTTGGCGTCGCGCACGCGTTGTACGAGCGTGCGGAAGACGCGCGCGAGGCCGGCTTCGATGTCCGGCGATTCGCCGCACAGTGTGAGCGCGGCCGCGACGGACTCGAGCGTGGAGACGAATTCGCGCCGGGGTTCGGCGCGCAAATGGCCGTAGATCGAGGGCTTGCTCGGTTTGAGCGTCATGCGATTCAATTTGCTCAGCCACGGATTGCGCCACCACAAGGTTTTCGCCTTGGACCAGGTGCCGTCGAGCACGACGATGCCTTCGAGCGTGGCGGGCTCGAGCGGAGTTCCGCCGCGCGCCGCGACCCGCGCGTTCGGCACGTCGCGATCGGGAAAGAGCACGGCCCAGCGCCGCACGTCGAGCTCGGCCTCGCCGAGAGCCGCGGCGAGCTTCGGCCAGCTCAAACCCACCACGATTTGCGCTTTCGGCAAGCACGCTTCGAGGATTTGCGCCGAGCCGAGCAGCGCGTCGCGTTCCTGTGGATGCTGCAAAATCAGGATGCGACGCTCGGTTTCATAGGAAACGACGCGATCGCACACGCAGGCAACGCTGGGGCGGTGGCACGTTTCGCAGGTGGCGGCAGGCACCATCGTGCGAGGCTAGAACGTGGGACGCGTTCGTGCACGCACCAATCGCTCCGAGCCTCCATCACAGGTCGTGACCGACGGCACGAAGACCGATCGCACCTCGCCACAATGACAGGGCAGATAGACGCTGCCCACGAAGGCGCTCAGGTCTCGCCGCGTCTCGAGCTCTTCCCCGCTCGGTAGCCTGACGGCGATGCGGCGTGCCCCGAACGCCACGCGGAACGAGTCGCTCGCGTGCCGCCCACTGAACGACGCATGGTCGAACGCGCCGAGCAACGTGAACAGCCCTTCTTCGCGCAACTTGCGCCGAGACGGCGAGCGCAGGCCGCGCGAGAGCTGGAGCAGCGGATCGAGCGCGGGTGCGTCGCCCTGGCTTGGTATGCGCTCGAGTCGGCGGAGCGCTCGGTCCCCGTAGTAGTGAATGCCGCGTCGCCCGTACAACCGAAAGAAATACGGAATGTCGTCGCGCGCCAGCTGCTCCACTTCGGCCTCGAGCAGCGGCGGCCAGAGCGGCGCCGAGCGCGCGCGCACGTACTCGTCGGTGCCGCGCAAACAGACTCGAATGGGCGTCTCACGCAGACCGGGCAGGCGCGCAAAGACCTGCGCGATGGCGCTCGCGTGGCGATCGAGCAGCGCGAGCGTTTCGCGATAGCCGTCGAGCATCGCCAGCAAATCCAGGACGCGGATCGGTTTGCCCAAATACGGCAGCACGCGCCGAACGCCGCACGCGTGCCGGCAGATCGCCGCGTACTCCGGATCCGCGTCGGGCAAGAGCTTCGTCTCGGTCGGCGACGCGAGGTCCGCCAAAATCATCTCGACGTCGAGCGGCCCAAACACGATACGGCCCCGCGCGTCGCGGCCGAGCACCAGATTCTCCCAATGCAAGTCCGCCACGCCGAGCCAGCCAAAGAGCCCGAGCGAACGCCCGACGATGGTGGCAAGCTCGCGCTTGCCGCCGTTCGAAAGCGCGCCGAGCGGTGACAGCGCGACCCGCTCGACCTCGCCGCCGGCGCGCGCTCGCAGCGAGAAGAATCGGAGCGTTGGCAGAAAACCGAACGCGTCGCGCGCGAGCCCCTCGCGCTCAGCCGCGTCCGCCAACAAGCGCCGCAGCGGGCTTTTCGCCGACAGCAGCAGCCACTCCCAGAGCAGCGTGCGCGGCTTCTGCACGCGCGCGCCGCGCCGCGCGACGCGGCGCCCGAAATTATGCGAGTCGCCTTGGGGAGTCTGCGCGCGGGTCATCCGTAGCGCGCGGAGGCTAGCATTCGGATCGTGATCGGTAACTCGACGACTACTTAGCCTGCCCGCATTTTCCTGTCCGTTCGAGTCGCCACGGCGCGCGGCCGCGGTGTCTTGCGAGCCCGCCGCGGGCCGCGCTTCTTCTCGCGCTGCTCGGAGGTCACGCTCGCGCGTGCTTTCGTAGGGCGCTGCTTGGCCGGGGCGAGAGGAAAATTCAGCTTGGCTTTCGCGCCGAAGATCGCGAGGGCCTCGCGGTCCCAGGCGAGGGCCGCGTCTTGTTCGGAGGCAGAGCGGCAGATCATGCGCGTCCCGCTCGGTGCGTTGGGATCGGCGATGCTGGCCACCCAGGCGCCGTACTGAAAGGTCACGCCGCGGAAGCGACGGGATTTTTTGGATTTCAGCTCGCCGAATGTCTCGGCGACGAGTGTTTCGGCGTCGGCTGGGACGATCGAGCCGCGCTTGCTCGGAAAGTTGACGCGCGCGCAGTCGGGTCCGTAGTACCAAGCGGCGGCCCGATCGTAGGCAAGCGCGGCCGCGCTCGCCCGGGTCCATCCGCCGAGGTAGGCGACGCGCGACGTGTTTGGATCCACGATCATCGCCACCCACGGTTGCCAGCTGCCTATCGATATCCGGTAGACGCCGAAGAAGCGTGAACGCTTCGCACGGAGCTCGTGCGCGCGCGAACGTTGATCGCGGCCGCGATGAGTGTCAGGCGACGAGAGAGCGCGCGTGTGTCCCCGAGAACTAGGCACGCCCAAGGATTGGCCCGATCGCGCCTGGTTGACAAGATGGGACGTGTCGACCCCAGCGACGCGCAGCCGTCTCAGGCTGAGACGCGTTCACTCGCGACTTTCACGCGCGAGCTCCGACTCGATCTGCTCCCACTCCAAAACCCAAGCGTCGCTCTGGGTTTTGAGCTCTTTTTTCTCGCGTTCGAGCGCTTCGAATTCGGTGCGGGGCGTGCGCTCGAAGAAGCCGGGCTCCGCGTAACGCAGCTCGATGGCCTTGCCACGCGCCTCGGCGGTTTCGATCGCGGCTAGTAGTTTGTCGCGCTGCGCCGGCAGTGCTCGGCGGCGGTTGCGTTCGCGTTTTTGCTCCTCCCAGCTCGCGTCCCCGGGCGGGGGTTCGGATCGTTTCTTGGGCGAGCCAGCGCGCGCCTTGAGCACGACCGCGTCGGCGTCGAGGTGATCGTCGCCGCAGCGCTCGAGATATTCGGCGTAGGTGCCGGCGAACTCGCGCGGGCCCGCCGGTGTTACTTCCAGAATGCGCGTGGCGAGCTGAGAGACGAACCAGCGATCGTGTGAGACGAACAGCACGGTGCCGGTGAACGCCTTGAGCCCGTCGACCAGCGCGGCGATCGCCTCGAGATCCAGGTGGTTGGTCGGCTCGTCGAGCAAGAGCAGATTCGGCCGCTCCACGCTCAGCCGACAGAAAATCAGACGCGCCGCCTCGCCGCCTGAGAGCGAGCCGATTCTCTTCGTGGCCTCGTCCCCCGAAAACAGCATGCGCCCGAGCTCGCCGCGCACGTAGGAGCTGCCTTCACCCGGACAGCTCTGCCAAATGTAGTCGATCAAGTTCTGCTCCGGCTTGGGCAGGAGCTCGTGGTGGTCCTGCGCGAAGTAGCCGGGGCGCACCTCGTGACCGAAGCGCGCTTGGCCGCTGTCCGGCGTTACGCGCTCCATCACGATCTTGAGCAGCGTGGACTTGCCGAGGCCGTTCGGGCCGATCACGGCGACGCGTTCGCCGCGCCGCAGCGTGAGCGTGACGTCGCGCAGGACCTGTTTTTCGCCGTAGGCCTTGCTGACCTTGTCCACGTCCAGCACGTCGCGGCCGCTCGGTCTCTCGGGCGTGAAGCGGAAGAGCGGGCTTCGCCGCGAGCTCTGCGCGAGCTCGCCGACTTCGATCTTCTCGATTTGCTTGAGACGGCTCTGCGCTTGCTTGGCTTTGGTGGCCTTGGCGCCGAAGCGATCGACGAACGCGCGCTTCTCGGCGATGATCTTCTGGGCGCGCGCGATCTCGGCGGACTCGCGCTCGCGCAGGGCGGCTTTCTCGAGCAAAAACGCACTGTAGTTGCCGGAGTACTCGCGGATGGTGCCGTAGTCGACGTCCAGAATGTGACTGCTCACGTTGTCGAGGAAGCGCTGATCGTGAGAGATCACCAGCGCCGTGCCGGGGTAGCCGGCCAAGAACTTCTCGAGCCAGCGGATGGACAGGATGTCGAGGTGGTTGGTCGGCTCGTCGAGCAGCACCAGATCCGGTCCGCCGATCAGCACTTGCGCCAAGAGCACGCGCAGCTTGAAGCCGCCCGACAGCGTCGCGAGCGGCTGCCGGTGCGAGCTCTGCGGGATACCGAGGCCCGAGAGCACCTCGCTCGCGCGCGCTTCGAGCGTGTAACCGCCGGTGCTAGCGAGTACGTGTTCGAGCTCGGCTAGACGGTTGGGATCGCCGTCGTCGTGGTCGATGATGCGCGTGCGCTCCTCGAGCGCGGGCCACGCTGCGCGGTCGCCTTGCATGGCGATGTGCAGGATCAGCTCGGCGTCCTTCAGGAACTGATCCTGACGCAGCACGCCCACACGCGCGCGCGCCGGGATCGTGACGGCGCCGTTGCTGGCTTCTTCGTCGCCCGCCACGATCTTGAGGAACGTGGTCTTGCCCGAGCCGTTCGCGCCGACCAGGCCGTAGCGCGAGCCCGCGTTGAGCTCCAAGTTGACGTCCTCGAACAGTGAACGCGCGCCGTAGGATTTGCCGATACCGGCGACTCGGATCATTTCAGGCGCTTTCGGGACCCTCGCCGTCGGTTTCTGCCGACCGGCTCAGGCGCGCGTGATCGACCGCCGATTCGAGGCGCTTCTTTTGCAGGGCGTCGCGCGCGCGCTCCGCGTTGGTGCGCCCGTGCAGGCGGCGGTTGGTTTCCGCCTGCTTGGCGCGCGCTTCCCGGCTCTTCTTTTTGCGGAACTTGTTGAGATTGACGACGGTCATCGCGCGGCCGCGCGCAGTATAGCCTGGTCAGGGCATCGCGGGGACGCTGCCGTCGGATGGCAACCCAAAAAATCCCCAGTAATCACGGTCGATAGCTAGCTTCACCATCGCGCGCGCATCCTTTTGCCGCCGCCAATCGTCGTCAGTCTGGAGGCCCATGAAAAATCTCTCGCATGCATCCGCCGTCGTCATTGGTGGCAGTAGTGGTGTCGGTCGCGCGACAGTGCTCGCGCTCTCGTCCGTCGTCCGTCGCGTCTTCGCCGTGGGTCGCGATCGAAGCAAACTCGAGCAAGTGCGCAGCGAGGCAAGCGGTCAAGTCGAGCTTCGCGATTTCGACGCCACGAGCCGGCCGGCAATCGACGCGCTACTTCGTGAGGCCGAGCCGGAGCTCGTCGTACTCGCCGCCGGCGTGCGGCCGCTCTTGGCACCCGCGTCCGAACAATCGTGGGAGAGCTTCTGCGAGCCTTGGAACCAGGACGTCAAAATGGCGTTCGAGCTCGGCCAGGCCGCCATCGCTCAGCCGCTGCGCCCGGGCAGCACGGTCATTTTCATTTCGAGCGGAGCTGGGCTCGGCGGCTCGCCGCTCTCCGGAGGTTACGCGGGAGCCAAGCGCATGCAGATGTTCCTCGCGTCCTATCTGCAAAAGGTCTCGGACAAGAAAGAGCTCGGCATTCGCTTCGTCGCGCTCGTGCCCAAGCAGCTGATCGCAGGGACCGTGACAGGTGACGTCGCATCCCGAGCCTACGCGGAAATGGCCGGAATCTCGCAGGATGCGTTCATGCAGCGCTTTGGCGCGCCGCTGTCGCCCGAAGCCGTGGCCGCCGCGCTGCTCGCCATCGCGCGCGGCGAAGCGGGCGAGGGCGCGCCGATCCTCGGCGTGACCGGCAAGGGACTCGAGACGCTTTAGAGCGTCTTGCTCGATAGAAACCCGCCGGACCCGCGGCAACGCGGCGGCTCGCTTCTAAGGCCAACTGCTTGTAACGCGTGTTACGAGCAGATGAGGATCCGAGAGGGGCGCGCTCGGCTCGCTTTTATCCCTCGGGGTCGCCGTCAGGCGATGGCGAACTCTGTCTGCCTCTGCCTCAACCACTCCCTAGCTCTACCTTTGCCCCTCTTTTCAACGGAGCATGAGACGCTCTAGTCGAGCGTTCGCGCGGCGCCCGCTCCGTGAACGAGCAAGCAGTGCGAGCGAGCACGAAACCCGATGACCGATTTGTGACCGACGCTCGGAGAGTGCTCGGCGGGGTCGACGTCTCGGGTGTGCGCGCGTGATCGCGCGCGCCGCGAACGCGCGCAAAAACGGACGGTTGAGTGTGTGCGCTGCCGATGAGCGTCTGCCATCCGAGCAGCGTCGTGCGACGATGTAGGTGTGGCGCCAGAGCACGTTGTGCAAAAGTGCCGCGTGAATTTTTGGTTGACCGTTCGAGTTTGGTAGCTAGAACGTGCCTACCTCTGAACGAACTTCGGAGCGATTGCCGAACTCACTTTGGGCTCGCACACGAGTCGAGCCCTGTTCTGTGCGCGCGGTCAGCAGGCCACGCGCCGAGTCAATGAACTGGCGACCGCAGCCCTGACTCGAGGGCAGACGCGAGCGAATGCGTAGCTCGCGGGCGTGGTCGCTTTTCAGCCGGGCACGTGTGTCCACGGCATGGAGGAGTGTGCAATGAGCAGAGCGAGTGATTGCGTGATCGGCTCGATTTTAGCGGGTATTTCCGGTTTTTCCTGGGGTTGCTCGGGGGCGCACAACGCGCCGGAGCAAGCGCGCGCGACGACGGAGATGCAAGTGGCGCGACCGGCAGCGCGGCTGATCTTGTCGGACGCGATGGTTCAGCGACTGCAAGCGCGCGCGGCGGCTGGCGAAGCAGCTTGGACGGCCTTGAAGGCGCGCTGCGATGGCTACGCGACGGGTACGATGAATCCGCCCAACGGTGATGCGTATCCAGACTTCCCGAACGTGGGTCAAGGGTATCAGGGCGAGGACTATCTGCCCGCCATTCGCGCGCTCGGGCTGTGTTATCGAACGGCGCCTCAGGCGAGTTACGGCGCGGCCGGCGCGCGTCTGCTCGACGCGATGAGCACGCCGGTCTCCGCCGGAGGCCAAAGTCCGTCGACCGATTCGGGCTACGGCATTCGCAACTACGTCGTCGGGATGGCGTTCGGTTTCGATTGGCTCTACCCGGCGTTGCCGGACGCGACCAAGAGCCACGTGGTGAGCTCGATCAACACCTGGATCGACTGGTACGACCAGAGCGGCTTCATCAACAACGATCCGATCGGCAACTATTTCGCCGGCTACTTCCTGGCCAAAACGGCGGCCGCGCTCGCGACTGACGGCGACAACCCGAACGCGTCCACGTATTGGAACGACGTCGTGACGCGCATGTGGGGGCAGCTCGTAAAGCCGCAATTTACCGGCAAAATGGCCGGCGGAGGCTGGCCGGAAGGTTGGGAGTACGGCAAGCGCTCCGTGCAGAATTTTGCAGAGGCACTGTGGGCCACGCAGACGGCTACGGGGCTCACTTGGTGGCAAGACATTCCGATCGCAAAGGATCAGGCGGAGTACCAGATGCACTTCGCCTGGCCCTCGCTCAAGCACCTGGACGATCAAGGCACGATCCACTCGGGCAGCCCCGTCGTTCCGTCCGCGGAGCTCATGCTCGAGCTGGCCGCGATGCAGGAGGCGGCGGGTGACCCAACCGCTGCGGCTTCTCGTGGCTTTGCCGCAGACGTGATGTCGGCCGCGGGGGACGACAGCGCGCCCTGGTCGAAGTTCCTGTACGGCGATCCCGCCATGCCCAAGGCAAGCTACAAGTCCGATGCGCTTTCGCATTTTGCTGCCGGTCCCGGGCACGTCGGCGTGCGCGCTTCGTGGGACGCGAGCGCTGCCTGGGGCGCGTTTTCGGCGGGCGCATACATCAACGCGTCGTCCTCGGGCGAGGAGCTGTTCGACACCGGCAGCCTCAGCGTGGTGGCCGGCGATCAGCCCGTGCTCATCAACCCCACGGGTTGGCTGCCTCAAAATGCCGGCACCGCCGGCGAGGACTTCGTCTACGACGACAGCTACGGCAAAAAACAGCGCCGGCTGTACAACACGTTCTTCGTCGACGACGCGTCCAACCCCTATAATCCAGGGCAAAATAGCGCGAGTCCCGCGGACTCCAGGGCGCACGTCGAGCGCTTCGAGGACGGCGGCGGGTTCGTGCACGCGCGCGGCGTCAATCTGGAAGATCAGTACGGCTCGGGCGGCAATCATCCCGTCTCACAGTTCACGCGCGACCTGGTGTACGTGCGCCCGGGCACGTTCGTGTTGTTCGATCGGACGAGCGTCGCGCTGGCGAGCGCGGACCAATGGCTCAGCTTCCACACGCCCGTCGCGCCGACTCAGGCGACTCCGGCGGACTCGAGTCAGCGTCGCTTCGACGTCGTCGTGGGCGCGGCACAGGTCGGCAGTATCCGCACGCTGTTGCCGCTGAGCGCGAGCGTGACTACGGTGAGCCTGCTCGGTTCCGCGGCGCGGCTGGAGGTACACGCTCCCGTGCGCGGCGCTACGCAGCAGTGGCTGAGCGTGGTGACGGCCGGTGCCGTCACGGGGGAACAGGTCCGCATCTCGGCGGCCGACGGCAACATGGCGTCCAGCAACATGGTGGGCGTCGAGCTGACCGCCCCGCAAGGCCAGGTCGTGCTGTTCTCGGCGGACCAGGCGGCGGCGACCAGCGTGACGAGCGCGGACTACACCGTGACCCAGGCGAGCGCGAGCCACGTGCTGGTCGACGTCGAGCCCTCGAGCGCGGGTTACGCCGTCACGGCCACGCCCGCGGCTGGAAAAATGCGCATCCAGGTCAGTCCGGGTGGCGCCTACCAAGCTTCGGCGAACAAGACCTTGAGCTTTGCGGTCAGCGCGACGGGCAGTGTGTCCGCGCCGGCGTCTTCCAGCGCGCCGCCACCCGCCACGACCCCGCCACCGCCCACGACCCCACCACCCGCCACACCTCCGCCACCTCCGCCCGCCACGCCGCAAACGGTGACACTTACCCAGGGTGTGAACGGCTACGGTGGAGTCACGGACGTCAGTATCTCCAATCTCTACTACTCGCCCTCGAGCAATCCGACGGGCACCGTCTACAAGACCAACGACACCCTGTACACGTACACGCTCGACTACACGACCAAAGCCCTGGTGCGCTTCGACGTGTCGCAGATCCCCGCCACGGCCAGCGTTACCTCCGCGAGCTTGGCTCTGACCATCGAGAGTTGGGCCACGCCGCAGCTGTTGGTCGGAAGTTATCTCAAAACGCCCTGGAACTACGGCGCTGCCACGTTCGGCTGGACCAGCACGGGCCTGGGCACGACCTGGAGCAGCCCGGGCATCGGCTCAGGCGACGTGCAAGGTCCGGGCTTTCAGTTCTTGGATATCGACGCCAGCGGCTATCAGCGAAAGTCCGTCGCGCTCGACACGGCGAGCGTGCAGGCTTGGGTGAACGACGCCGCTAACAACCAGGGCGTGCTGCTGAGCAACCTGGATACCGGCAAAGTGCTCCGGCTCTACTCGTGCGAAGCGGCCAACCCCGCCGAGCGCCCCACGCTGTCCGTGAGCTATCGCTGAGACCCGCGTCGCTTGAGCATCAGCGCACCGGCAAGAGCGAGCCCCGCCCAGGCGAGCGCGCCGCGGTTGCCATCAGCCGGGGAGGGCACGCTGCACGCGCAACCGCCGGGGTCACGCACGAAGACCTGACCGGGCCCGGGCGGGGGGGTGTTGGTCACGCCGCTCGTGCCGGTGCC
>DASXKQ010000203.1:0-13541 GCA_036496745.1 Polyangiaceae bacterium | reverse complement strand
GCCGGCATCCGCGCCGCCTGTCGTGCGCGCGACGGTAGGATCAAGAGCTCGAGCTTGCCTTCCGTGACGAGCTCTCGACTCGACAGCGACGGCGTGGCCGAACCGAGCACGCACACGGCAGCCGCGCGATAGGCGCGTAAGAGCGCCATGTCGCGCGCGTGGTAGCGCACGCCGTCCTCCTGCTTGAAGGAACCGTCATGCTCTTCGTCGACGCAGATCAGGCCGAGCTTCTGCACCGGCGCAAACAGCGCTGAGCGCGCTCCGACCGCGACCCGCAGCCGCCCGGAGCGGAGCGCACGCCACATGGCCTGCCGTTCGCGCTCGCCGAGACCGCTGTGCAAGACCGCGATCCGATCGCCCAGGCGCGCTCGGAAACGGGTGGTCAGCTGCGGCGTGAGCGCAATTTCCGGCACGAGCACGATCGAGCCGCGATCTTGAGCGAGCGCCCGCTCTACCGCGCGCAGGTACACTTCGGTCTTGCCGGACGCGGTCACTCCGTCGACCAAGAACGCTTTGGGGCTGGTGGCGTCCATCGCCGCCGTGATGCGCGTCACGGCGGCGAGTTGCGCGCTCGTGAGTTCGGGTGGCTGATCGCGCTCGACGATCACGGCGAACGGATCGTCGGGCGCCTGCACGCGCGTGCGAACGACCAAGCCCTGACCCTCGAGGCGCCGTACGATCTCACGCGCGCTGCCCCACGTCTTTTCCAATTCACTCAATAGGCGCGGACCATGCGCGAGCAAATCCGCCAGCAGATCGCGCGCCTTACCGCGCAGCTTGTCCGAGACGACGGCGTCCGGCGACGCGCTCACCGACTGCAGCAGGCGCCCGACGGCGTGATCCGCCACGAACGACTCTTGGCTGGAGAGTTGCTCCGCCGCGCTCCGTTCGAGCGCGGGCAGCGCGAGCTCCATCACGGCGCCGATCGGCGCCAAGTAGTAGCGCGCGAGTTCGAGCAGAAAGCTCAAGAGCTCGTCGGGCAGCACGGGCTCGGCATCGGTGACGCGGCGCAGCGGCTTGATCTTGTCGGCCGGAATATCCGGCGCTTGCGTGCCCACGTCGAGCACGATGCCGAGCAGCGTGCGCCGCCCGAAACTGCAAAGGACGCGCGCTCCCGGCCTCACCTCGCCGGCGAGCGCCGTCGGCACGGTGTAACTAAAGGCCTGACCGAGCGGCACGGGGATTGCGACGCGCGCGTAGCGAATAGCGGGTGCTTGGTCAGCCAACGCTCAGGCCATGCCTCGTCGCAGCATATAAGCGATGAACGCCAGCAGCACGAGCACGAGCGCGATCACGATCCACGTATCACTGCGACCGCTGGCGGCGCGCCGACCTGGTGCGACCATCGCCTGCAGCGACGAAGGCGGCGGTTCCATCTGCGGCACGTTCACGGAGTTTGGCGCGTCGTCCCGCGTCTCGGGCGGGGGCGGGAAGTTCGGCTTTCTCCCGGGACGCTCTGGATCGTGCTCGGCCACGGACTAGAGCGTATCTCATAACCTCACGAGCAAGTGAGGAGCTCTAGGCACGCGCGAAGCGCGTGAGGGGGAGAAAAATAGCGCAGCCATTTTTCCGGGGGCGGGACGCCCCCGAGAACGGAGCAAGAGCAGCGCTGCGAAGCAGCGCAGCAGGCGAAGCCCGCCTCACAACCAGCGGAGCTGGTTATGAGAAACGCTCTAGAGCGTCCCAGTCCCCTCGCAGCCGGTCAAGGCGCCGAGTCAACCCCGAGTTTATCGAGGCCGAAGCCCTCGTGCAGCGAGCGCACGGCCAGCTCCGTGTACTTGGCGGCGATGATGCAGCTGATCTTGATCTCGCTCGTGCTGATGCCCTGAATGTTGATGCCCTCGCCGGCCAAGATGCCGAACATCCTGGCCGCGACACCCGCGTGCGAGCGCATCCCGAGCCCGACGATCGACACCTTGACGATTTCGGGATCGTACTCGACTCGCCCGCTGCCAAACTCGGCCGCCGCGCGCTCGATCAGATCCTTGGTGCGCGTCAGATCCGTCTTGGCCACCGTGAAGGTGACGTCGGTGGTGCCGTCACCGTCGCGCGACGGGCTCTGGATGATCATGTCTACGGACACATTTTGATCCGCGAGCATGCCGAAGATCTTCGCCACCACGCCCGGCTTGTCGGCCACGCCGACCAGCTGCACTTTGGCCTCGCCTTTGTCGTAAGCAACGCCGGTGATGGCTACGCCCTCGAGGCCTTCGTCACCGCCTACCATCGTGCCGGTGCGATCACTGAAGGACGAGCGAACGTGAATGGGAACTCCATACTTCATGGCAACCTCCACCGAGCGGATTTGGAGCACTTTGGCGCCGAGCGAGGCAAGCTCCAACATTTCCTCGAAGCTGATGCGATCGATCCGGCGCGCCGACGGGCAAATGTTCGGATCAGTCGTGTAGACGCCGTCGACGTCCGTGTAGATTTCGCAAACGTCGGCCTTGACCGCGGCGGCGATGGCGACGGCGCTCGTGTCCGAACCGCCGCGCCCGAGCGTGGTGATGTTGCCCTCGCCGTCGATGCCTTGGAAGCCGGCGACGACCGCGATTTGGCCGTCTTGAACCGTGGACAACAGCTTGGACCCTTCGATCGCCTGGATGCGGGCCTTGGTGAAGGAGCCGTCCGTGTTGATACGGATTTGATGACCGAGAAAGCTGCGCGCGCGGCCGCCGAGCGCTTGAATGGTCATCGCGACCAGGGCAGCGCTCACCTGCTCGCCGGTCGAGGCCAGTGAATCGAGCTCGCGCATGTCGGGCGTCGGGGAGATCTGATGCGCGAGCGCGAGCAAGCGATTGGTCTCGCCGGCCATCGCGCTCACGATCAGGACGACCTGATGTCCCTCACGTTGCGTGCGCAGCGCAAGCTCCGAAACGGCGCGCATCCGTTCCAAGTTCGCGACCGAGGTTCCACCGAATTTTTGAACGACGAGAGCCACTCTGGGAACCGCCCGTAGCGCCCGAAACGAAGGGCGTCAACGCTCCCGCGTCGCGCGGCCAAAAGGGCCTACGACTGCCGATCGAGGCGGCCCAGCAAAATCCGCCCACAGCGCAGGGAGCGGTGATAGCGTCGCCGCGGGATGGCGCCGCTCACGCACTACGTGATCGAGACTCTCGTCACGCTGCTCGGCATCGTGGCGCTCGCCGTCTTGGTCTTGGTCGGGGCCCGACGCGCCGGGATCGGCCGCGCCACGGGTCCGCTAGCGCTGGTCGGGCGTCTGCCGCTCGACGCGCGGCGCGCCGTGTACCTGGTGCGTGTCGGGAGCCAAGTCTACGTGCTCGGCGCGAGCGAGGCCGGACTGCACAAACTCGGTGAGCTCGCGGACGGCGCGATCGACTTGAGCGAAACCGACGGGCCCCAGGCGTCGTTTCGGGAGATTCTGAGCCGTGCGCTCGGCAAGAAGGGTTAGCCCGCTCTTCGGCCTCGCGGCGTGGCTGACCGTCGGCTTCGCTCACGCGGCGCCGGATCCCGCAGCGACGAGCGACGCGCTGGCTCGCCCGATCACGCTGGTCGTGGTGCTCGCACTCGCCGGGCTCTTGCCGTTCGCGTTCATGACGCTCACCGCCTTCGTCAAGATCTCGACCGTGCTGCAGATCGTGCGCGGCGCGATCGGCGCGCAGAACGTGCCGTCCAGCACCGTGATCTTGGCTTTCGCCGGCGCGCTCACGCTACTCGCGATGGCCCCCGTCACGGCGCGCATCGAGGTCCGCGCCGCGCCGCTCTTCGCGCCCGGCGCCGATCGCGATACCAATGCTTGGCTCGCCTCGCTCGCGGACGCGACGCGCGAGCCGATCCGCGATTTTTTACGCGCCAACGCTTCTCCGCGCGAGCGCGAGCGCTTTTTCCAAATCGCGCTGTCCGCTCGGCCGCCGACAGAACGAGCTCAGGTGACGCGCGACGATTTCGTGATCTTGGTGCCGGCGTTCGTGGTCAGTGAGTTGATCGCGGCATTCGCTTTGGGCTTCGCGCTCTACTTGCCATTTCTGGTGATTGATCTGGTGGTCGCCAACGTGCTGCTCTCACTCGGCATGCAGATGATGAACCCGACGCAGGTGAGCTTGCCCTTCAAGCTACTCTTGTTCGTCGCGATCGACGGCTGGGGCTTGCTCGCGCAGAGCCTAGTGACGGGCTACCACACGGGCTAGCGGCCGCACGACGGGCTGCGCTACCACGCGCGCGAATACCCGACGCCGACGCTGTCTCTGTCCAAGACCGGCACCAGGCCGGCGCTTTGCACTGCCGAGTCGGAAGGAGCGGTCAACACCAGCACCACACCTGCCAGCAGCGCTGCGCCACCAACCCCGAACCCGACATACGAGAGCGTGCGATTGCTCTTGGCCTTGGAAACGTGGGCGTCGTGATTTGCCTGATCCGTTTCGTCGATGCACTGCGTGCCGTCGCCTTGGACGCATGTTTTCAGCGCCGCGTCGTTTTCGCTCACCGCGCTGAAATGGAAGAACGCGCCAGCACCCAAACCGACCACGCCGAGCCCGCCAAGTGCGTACCCTAGCCAGCGCCCGCTCGAACCGAGCTGATCGACACTCGGGACGCTCGGGCCCGCGGGCAGCGTAGGCAGCGCGGGTTGCGCGGGCAGCCCCGGCGCAGCGGGCGGTGCAAGAACGGGCGGAGCGAGCGGCCCGGCTGCGGTCGGCGCCGGAGCTGGACTTGCGGCCGGCGCCGCGCCCGGCAGCGGAGCCGGAGGTGCACCCGTTGCTGGGTTCGCGTCATCCCACTTGATCTTGGCTTCCAGCGTCACGTGCGGCGTGTCGGCCTTGATCTCGAAGTGTAGGTTCTTCTTGCCGGGAGCCGAAGCGTCGATGGTGTGCGGACCGGGATCGATTGGAGCTGGCACCCCGAAAGCCGCCGAGCTCAACGATTGATCGTCGACCTTGACCACCAGACCGTCGACGTTGGCCTCACGCGCGACGTTCACGATCAGCCGGATCAGCTTGGTCTCGAGGCTCGCGATGTGCTGCGCCGCATAGTCGGCGCGTCCTTGGTTGCCCTCGCGCTTCGCGAGCGAGGCCGCGTCCGTGAAATGGGCCCACGCGGTCGCCGTTTGCCCGAGCGATTCCTCGCACGCGGCCAGATTCAGCAGGGTGCCGGTCGCCGCGTCGAGCTTGTAGCTCGCCGCAAACTTCGGACACGCGTCGACGAACTGTCCCGCCGCCGACAAGCGCTTGCCTTCTTGAAACAGGGATTCAGCGAGCGCTGCGTTGCCTGCGTCCGCGCGCGCCGGTCGCGGTGCCAACAACGCCAGCACGAGCAGACTGGGACCGATGCAAAAACTCACGCGCACGAGAACCTCACTTGCGACCATCGAGGGGATCGAAGGCCGGCGTAGACGGCTTGGGCCCGCTCGGCGCGGCCACCTTGGGCGTAGGAGCAGCCACGGGTTTCAACTTACCCTGAGACACGGACGCGGCACTCGCTTGAGGAGCGATGCGCGCGGCCGGCGTGCTCGGCGCGGGCGCGGCGAGCGCGGGCTGCGGTGCGGCGGGTTCAACCGACGGAGCGACGGACGGAGCGACCGCGGCGGCCGCCGGCTCGACCACCGTCACCGCGGTCGGCGGCGCGTGCTTGCGCCAGAGCAAATAACCCAAGACACCCGCTCCGAGCGCGAACAATCCGAACATCGGGATCAGCAGGAGCAACGCGCCGTTCGACGAGCGGGCGCCGCTCGTCGCGCCGAAATTCGCGCTGGTGGCCGCGCCGGGCACCGAGAGCGCGTTGCTCGTCCCGCTCAGGCTCGGCCGCGCGCTCGCGCGCAAGATCTTGCTAATGCGCTCCGCCGAACGCGCGGCGTTCGCCGAGCCGAACGGTGCCAGCGCATGCGCAAGCTCCGCTACGTTGGCGAAGCGCCGCGTGCGATCTTTCTCCAAGCAGCGGACGATGATCTCCTGCAACGCCGACGGCGCGTCGGGCCGCGAATCCCGCAGCGCGCGCGGCGGCTCCTGCAAGATCATCGCGCACAGCTGAGGCATCGTTTCAGCCAAAAACGGCACGCGCCCGGCGATGATCTCGTACAGAATGATGCCTACGGCCCAGATATCCGTGCGCGCATCGACGTCACGGGTGGAGCTCATCTGCTCCGGGGACATGTAGAGCGGCGAGCCCATCACCGACGATGTCTTGGTCATGCCCATGTCGGACGCCGAGCCCGGCGTCGTGAGCTTCGAGATGCCGAAGTCGAGCACCTTGACGCACGGGCTACCGTCCGCGCGAGCCGTGACGAACAAGTTCGCTGGCTTCAGATCGCGATGCACGATGCCGAGTGCGTGCGCCTCGGCCAACGCCTCACAGGCTTGCAGCACGAAATCCACGGCGTCCGCGACGGCGAACGCGCCGCGCTGCTGCACCAAGGCCGCCATGTCGTGGCCTTGTAGGTACTCCATCACCATGTACGGCGAGCCCGTGTCGAGCGTGCCCACGTCCGACACGCGCGCGACGTGTTCGCTCTTGATCTTGACGGCCGCGCGCGCCTCGCGTGCGAAGCGCGCCACGGCTTCCGGGTTCGACATCGCCTCCGGCAGCAAGAACTTGAGCGCCACGCGTTCGTCGAGCTGCAAATGCGTCGCTGCCACGACGACGCCCATGCCGCCTTGGCCAAGCACGCGCTCGATCCGGAACTTTCCGGCGAGGACGTCACCTTCGCGCACCATGGAGGACATGCCGCTCTGAGCCCTTCCTTGACCACCCATTTAACAGAGCTCTAGAGTGCTGGCGATCTCCGTGGCCGTTGACCCTCAAATCCTTGCCGACGTCCCGTTCTTCTCGTTACTCGAGGAGCGGGAACGGGCCGTCTTGGCCGAGCGGCTCGACAATATGGACGCGCGCGCCGGCAGCGCGATGTTCAACTACGGTGACCCGGGCGACTCGCTCTACATCGTGCGCTCGGGGGAGGTGGAGATCTATTTCAAGAACGACACCGGTGAGCGCATCGTGCTGGAGACCGCTCGACATGGCGATTTTTTCGGTGAGATCTCGCTGCTCGACGGCGGACCGCGCACGGCCTCCGCGGTCGTGACCAAGGACTTGGACGCGGTCGTGGTCGATCGCGGAGACCTCGACGAGTTTCTGCGGCTCTGCCCCAGCGCGGCCATGAACTTGCTGTCGGCGAGCGGCCGGCGCCTGCGTGAGACCTCGAAGCTCCTCCGTCACAGCGTGTCGCGCGATATCAACGAGGAGACCGAGGACAAGCGTACGCGAGTGATGAAGGTCGCCGATTGGATCTCGGAGTTCAGCGGCAGCTTGCCGTTCCTGTTCATCCACTGCGGGATCTTCTTCATCTGGATCATTCTCAACGTAGGTCCTATCGAGCACACCGCTATCGGCGGCTTCGATCCGTTTCCGTTCGGCTTGCTGACGATGGTCGTTTCACTCGAAGCGATCATCCTGTCCGTGTTCGTGCTCTTGAGTCAGAACCGGCAAGTTGCGCGCGACCGCGTGCGCAACGACATCGAGTACCAGGTGAACTTGAAGGCCGAGCTCGAGATCGGGCATCTACACGAGAAGGTCGATCACCTGCACGCGGAGGTGCTGGGGCGCTTGGCTCAGCTCGAGCGCAGCGCGGGGCTCAACGCCAGAACCTCGAAGCCGCCCAGCGACAGCGGCCCGAGCGTGAAGTAAGTCGCCCGCGACGCGGCCCGGTCTGACTCGCTTCAGTAAGCGCGAGCCATGCGCCGTTCACGCCTCTGCGCCATTTTGCCCCGGGACTTCTAGGCCGAATAGCCGGCGCAGGCGTTCTCACGCGGGTGACAGGAATAAGCGCCTATTCTAACGGTTCGAGCGGTACCGATTACATTCGGAATCGGGCTCGGCCTCGAGCAACGAGACCGAGTTGACAGTGATCCCGTCACCGCTAGGATGCCGCGGCTTCGCGCCTGCGGGTCCTGGCGAGGCGCACCAAAAAAGCACGGTTTTCCCACAATTTTGGGATTTGAAACGGAGGTCGGATGGCAACCGACGTCATGATCCAAGCAAGCGGGCTCTCGAAACGTTTCGGCGTGGTCCGCGCCCTGGATAAAGTCAATTTCGAGGTCAAGCGCGGTGAAGTGGTCGGCTTTCTCGGCCCGAACGGCGCCGGCAAGTCGACGACGATGCGCATTCTCACCTGCTTCATCTCGCCGACCAATGGGTCGGCGAAGGTGAACGGCAACGACGTCTTCGACAGTCCGCTCGAAGTGCGCCGCTCGCTCGGCTACCTGCCGCAACGCGCGCCCCTCTACACGGACATGACCGTGTGGGATTACCTGAAGTTCGCCGCGGAAATCCGCGGGCTCGACGACGCGACCTTCAAAAAGCGCCTGAAGAAGGTGGTCGAGGTGTGCGGCCTTGCCCAGTCCCTCGGCAAGGACATCTCCACGCTTTCTCACGGCTATCGGCAGCGCGTGGGTCTCGGCCAAGCGCTGATCCACGACCCACCGATTCTGATTCTGGACGAGCCGACGAGCGATCTCGATCCGAACGAGAAAGCGGAGGTGCTCCGCTACATCAAAGAAATCGGCAAAGATCGCACGATCTTGCTGTCGACCCACAACCTCGCCGAGGTCGAAGAGTCGTGCGCCCGCGCGATCATCGTCAGCAAGGGCCGCGTAGTCGCCGACGGCCCGCTCGACGAGATCCGCGGCAAGACCGGGCGTGTTCGCTACGTGGTCAGCATCGACGAAACGCGCGCGGAAGCCGGCAACAAGGCTCCCGGCGTGAAGGAAGTGCAGGACGCGCTCGAGCGCCTCTCCGGCGTGAAGAGCGTACGCGAGCTACCCACGGACGAGAAGGCTCACAAATTCGAGCTGATCGGCGCTCAGGACTCGGATCTGCGCGCCGAAATCTTCCGGCTGATGGTGGCCAAGGGCTGGACGTTGCTCGAGCTCCGCCGCGACGCGCAGAGCCTCGACGCGGTGTTCCGCGACCTGACGCGCGGCGACGAGAAGCTCGATCGCGGCGCCGGCTGGGCCGCCGAAGACGAAGACGAGGATGACGACGAGGGCGAAGACGAAAAGGCGACGGCCAAGAGCGGCTCCGCGTCCGACGAAGATGACGACGAAGACGAGGATGACGACGAGGACGAGGATGACGACGAGGACGAGGATGACGACGAAGACGCGGCGGACAACGCCAAATCCAAGGGGAAGGGCTGAGCCATGTCACCCATGTTGATCATCGCCAAGCGTGAATTTCGCGCTTACTTCGACTCCCCGCTCGCCTACGTCGTGATTTGCCTGAGCTTTCTCGCGCTCGGTCTCCTGTACTTCATGTGGGGCGGCGGCTTCTGGCAGATCGACCGCGCGACCGTGTCACGTCTGTTCGAGTACACGCCGATGGGTCTGTCGTTCTTGATCGTACCCGTCGTCACCATGCGTCTGATCGCCGAGGAGCGGCGCAGCGGCACGCTGGAGATGCTGATCACGCTGCCAGTGAAGGACAGCGACGTCGTACTCGGCAAGTATTTCGGCGCGCTCGGCCTGGTGCTGGTGTTCGTCTTGGCCACGCTGGCCTACCCGATCGCCATGTTCAAATGGCCGTGGAACCTCGGGCCGCTGGACGCGGGTCCAGTCACGAGCGGCTACTTTGGCCTGATCTTGTTCAGCGCGGCGAGCGTCGCGGTGGGGCTATTGATCAGTGCGCTCACGGAGAGCCAAGCAGTCGCGTTCTTCATCACGTTCTTCGTGCTGGGCGCGCTGTGGCTGCTCGGTGACTTGGCCACCAAGGCCGGCGGTACCGCCGGCGTGGTCCTCAGCTACATCAGCTTTCAATCGCGCCTGAACGGCTTCTGGCGCGGCCTCGTCGACACGCGCGACGTGGTGTTCTTCCTCTCCGTCACCGGGCTCGCGCTGGTGGTGGCGTTTCGGGCGCTCGAGCGCCGAAAGTGGGCGTGATTCATGGCAACGCAAGAACAACGGCGAAAAGCCGCAGCTCAGACCGGCATCTACCTGCTCGTGATCGTGGCGATCGTGGTGGTCGCGAACGTGCTCGGGTCCAAGGCGTACAAGCGCTGGGACACGACCAAGAACGAGCGCTACACGCTCTCGGTCGGTAGCGGCCGCTTGCTGAAGAGCCTCAACGGCACGCTGCAAGTCGACGCCTACGTGAAGACCGGGCTCCCGCAGCTCGACGTGTTCGTGCGCGACCTCACCGATCTGCTCAAAGAGTACGAGCGAGCGGGCGGCGGCAAGTTCAAGTTCACGATCATCGAGCCGAACACGGACGAGCTTCGGCAACAGGCCAAAGAGGCCGGCCTGCAAGAGACGCCGTTCGGCGAGGCGAGCGCCACCGGTGACGACCAAGCCTCGATCACCCAGGGCTACATGGGCCTCGTCTTCAAGTACGGCAGCGAGAAGGGCGTCATCCCGCAGATTCAGCAGGCCGACGGGCTCGAGTTCTGGATCACCAACAAGATCCGGGAGATTCGCGACAAGGCCGACAACATCAAGCACCGCATCGGCGTGATCACGGGCAAGGACGAGTACAAGCTCTCCGACGCCAACCTGATCCCGAAGCAGGGTAAGGGCGGCGGCCCGAGCATGCAGAGCATCCTCGAGCAAGCGTTCCCCTTCTACAAGTTGGAAGAAGTCGACCTGAAGGACGGCGCAAACGCGATCGACAAGGATCTCGTTGGGTTGATCATTACGCAGCCGCAGAAGGACTACACCGAGAAGGAGCTGCGTCGCGTAGACGAGTTCTTGATGCTCGGCGGCAAAGCGCTCGCGGTGTACGCCTCCGCCGTTTCGCTAAAGGCGAACGACGCGACCATGAACGCGAGCTTGAACCTGCACGGGCTCGACAAGCTGCTCGGCGGCTACGGCATCAAGATGAACAAGAACGCCGTGCTCGACTACGGCGCACAGTTCCGCTTGCCGGTGCAGACCCAGAGCGGCCTGGCTTGGATTCGCGACCCGGCGATCGCGCACGTGGTCGACGACAAGCGCCTCGACGACGATAACGATCGCCTGCTCGACACCAAGTTTCCCGGATTTTTCCGGCTGGACGAGCTGATCTTCCCGTTCGCCTCGAGCCTCGAACTCGACAAGGGCAAGCAGCCCCCGGACGTCAAGATCGCGGCCGTCGCGCGCACCACGCCGGCGACCAGCGTCGATACCTCGGACTCGATCGACGTGAAGCCGCACGAGCAGTGGCGCCCGAAGCCGCCGCAAGAGCAGCGCATCATCGCGGCCACCGCGATCGGTAACTTGAAGAGCGCCTTTGCCGGTAACCCCGGCGAGGGCATCACGCCGCCCGAGAGAGCGCCGGCCGAGTCACGCGTGCTGGTCGTGTCGTCGAGCGAGTTCCTGACCAACCCGTTCGCCTATGCCGGCAACGGCCCCGAACTCGGCGGCCAGTTCCAGATGTTCGGCGCGGTCGGCGGCGATCAGCAGCTCTTGATGCTGGCACAGCCCTACGCGCAGAAATTTCTCACGGGCACCATCTTGTCCCTCAAGAACACGCTCGATTGGATGGCAGGCGACGCGGATCTGGTCGCCACCAGCGCCAAGCTGCTCGCCGACCCGAACCTCAGCTACAACAGCCTCAGCAAGCCGAAATACAAGGCCGAAGACGACGAGGCCGAGCAAAAGCGCAAGGACGAGGAATACAAGGGCGCGCGTAAGAGCCTGCAAGTGAGCGTGCAATGGTGGCTAACGCTCGCCATGCCCGCAGCGTTCGCCGCATTCGGACTCTGGCGTTGGCGCAGCCGCCAAACGCATCGGGATTTGATCAAGGTCTAGGTAGGATTTCCCAATGGCACTCAGCACCGAACACAAGCTCTACATCTCTCTCGGCGTCTTGGTCGCGCTCGGCGGGCTGCTCGCGCTCCAAAGCAAGAAGGACAAAGAGGAAGCGCAATCCTACAGCGTGGCCGGCCGCGCCGCCGAGCTACCCAAAATCGAAGTCGGCGAAGAAGACGTCAAGGCGATCGACAAAATCGTGATCACCAAAGGCGGCGGCGCCGACGCGGGCGCCCCGATGGATATCGAGCTCGACAAGAAGGGTGAAGATTGGGCGCTGATGAAGCCGGTCGAAGCGACCGCCAATCAAGCCAACGTCAAGTCGCTGCTCGACAACCTGAAGTCGCTCAAGGTCGGAGAAGTGATCGACAGCACCAAGAATGCCTACGACAAGCTCGGGGTCAGCGACGAAAAGGCGCTGCACGCCGTGTTCTCCAAGGGCGGCACCACGGTGGTGGACGTTTACTTCGGCGAGAGCGGCGGTCGCGGACAGATGACGCGGATCGCCGGCAAGGACGGCGTGTACGCCGTCAAAGGTTACTCGAGTTACCTGTACGCACGCGACGCCAAGGGCTGGCGCGACATGACGATCTTCAAGTTCGAAGACACGCAGGTCGCCAGCGTCAACATCGACAACGAGAACGGCAACTTCGCCTTCACGCTCAACGGCGACAAGTGGGACGCCAAGTTCAAGAAGCCGAAGGGCAAGAGCGAGGCGCTGAAAGACTTCGACGAGTCGAAGTTGAAGGACATGCTGCGCGCCTACAAGGCGCTCAGCGCCGACAACTTCGCCGAAAAAGGCAAGACGGCAGCCGACGTGGGCTTGGACAAGCCGGTCGCGACGGTCACGCTCGCGCTCAAGGACGGCGCCAAGCGCGAGCTCAAGATTGGCGCGACCGCCGAGGGTACGAGCCGCTGGGCGCTCGCGAGCGGCAGCGATCAAATCTGGAGCGTGAGCTCCTGGGCAGCGGATTGGGCCACGGCCGAACCGAAGAAGTTCGCGAAATCGGAAGAGAAGAAGCCCGGTTCGAGCGACGCCGATCACCCGAACGCCATGCACTTCAGCGGTGGCAAGCCGCATCCCTAGTCGGCGACCCGTCAAGTTGACGCAAGTGCCCATGGGGCCGTGCTAAAAGCGCGGCTCTCATGCGCGCTTCCTACAACTGGCTGAAAGAGCTGCTTCCCGCGCTGTCCGCGAGCCCCGCGGAGGTCGCGAAGCGTTTTGCGGCGGCTGGCATCGCCGTGGACGGCGTGCAGGAGGTCGGCGCGGAGCTCGGAGAGCTCGTGGTCGTGCGCGTGCTTGCCAAGGAGCCGCACCCAAAACGCGCGAATCTGAGCCTCGTCACCGTCGACTACGGCGCTGGTGAGCAGCGCGTCGTGTGTGGGGCGAGCAACGTACCGGACCCGGGCGGGCTCGTCGTGCTCGCGCCGCTCGGTGCGCGCCTGCCGGGCATGGACGGACCGCTCACGCCGCGTGAGATCGGCGGGGTGCTCAGCGAAGGCATGCTGTGCAGCGAGAGCGAGCTTGGCCTCGCCGAAACCGCGCAGGGCATTTTGATCCTGCCGCCCGAGGTCGCCAAACCGGGCACGCGTTTCCTCGACGTGTTCCCCGGCGTACTCGACACCCTGTACGAGCTCGACATCACGCCCAATCGCCCGGACGCGCTCGGGCACGTGGGGCTCGCCCGCGAGCTCAGCGCACTCTACGGCCTGCCGTTCGCGCTGCCCGTCGCTGCTCCCGCCGAACGGCAAGCGAACGTCGAGCTTACGAGCTTGCTCAAGGTGGACAACCGCGACCTCGAGCGATGCCCACAC
>DASXKQ010000202.1:0-21901 GCA_036496745.1 Polyangiaceae bacterium | reverse complement strand
CCGGTCTCGGTCGCGGTCTCGCCCCGGCCGTAGCACGTCAAACAAGCAGCTTGGCTCGATTCCGAAAACATGATGCGCGGCACCTTACCCGAGCTTCCGAGAGCTTGCACTACAACGCATCTTGCTTTGTTGAAAAGACGGATAGGGCAAAGCCAGAGCTAGGGCGTGGTTGAGGCAGAGGCAGCGCGTGAGGTTGGCTGCCTCGTGACACGCGCGTGCACAAGTTTTGTTTCGGCCCGTGCTCAGGGTTGAGCGGGTCGATCTGGGTAGCCCGTTCCACGCTAGGCGAAATTGAACGCGGCCCGCAGCGCGTCGTACACGTCGGGCTTCACGCTCGGCTTGAGCCGCTCCGGGTTCGGCGCGGCGAAGCGCGCGTACAGCTCGCTCCACGGCTTTTTTTCGACGGCGTGTGCGGCTCGCAGCGCGCCGCCGAGCGCGGACGAGTTGCGGACGAGCGAGAGCGTGCAGATCTCGGCGCCGAACACGTCCGCCAACACCTGCAGGATGCCGCGATTTTTGGCAGCGCCACCGGTCACGCGCAAATTCCGCGGTGCTTCGCCGATGAAGGCGGAGTGATGCTGCATGCTGAGCGCTTGCGCCTCGACGACCGCGCGAGCCAGCGCCGCCGGCTCTTGCCACGCGACGAACTCGGGGCTGCCGCTGAGTTCGACACGTGGCTCGAACACTTTGGGCGTCATTTCCGGGACGAAGTAGGGCAGCATACGCTGTTGCTCGTTGCCCGGCCGTGACTCTCGCAAAATGGCCTGCTCGAACGCGGGCCACGAAAGTCCCGCGCGCGTGGCGACCGCTTCGCGCGCCAGCGAGCCGTTGGCAAAGCAGATCAAGCACATGAAACCACCCGCCGGATTGCCGAAGACGTGGCCGTAGCCACGCGGATCGGTGCGCGGCTCGCGCATCGCGGCGAATACCGTATCGCTCGTGCCGAGGCTCACGACCGCCGTACCGGGCTCCGTCGCGCCCATGCCGACCAAGCTGCTCGGATTGTCGCCCGTGAACGCGAACACCGGCGTGTGCGCGCGAAAGCCGTAGCGCTTCACGAAATACTCGGCGAGCTCCCCAACCTGTGTTTCGGACGGCACCGCGGCGGACAGCTTGTCGGCGAGCCCGGGCGCAACAGCGGCCAGCATCGGCTCGCTCCACGCTCCGCGCGCCAGGTCGAGCAAGTTCATACCCGAACCGTCGCCGAAATCGATGGACGCGCTCGTGCCGACCAAGAGGGACGCCATGAACGAGCTCACCAAATGTATCTCGGCGGTGGCCTGGTAAGCGCGCGGCTCGTCCTGCATGAACTTGCGAATCTGGGCGCCCGTGAAGCGCTCGATCGCGCGCGAACCCGTGATGCGCACGACCTCGGTGTCACCGCCGACCGCGCTGGCGATTTCCGCGCACTGGGCGCTGGTCGAGCTGTCCATCCAGATCGGCGCGCGCGCGCGGCTCAAGAGCGGCGCGACCTGCGCTTGCAAGTCGGAGTCGGCGGACCAGCCACCGAGCGCAGACAACTTGCGACCGAGGTAAACGGAGCCGTGCTGCTGCCCGGCACCGCTGATGCCGGCGATCCGCGCGAGCTCGAAACCGCTCTCGTTGATTTGGCCGAGCAGGCGATCGAGCGCCGCGACCCACATCAGCGGATCCGCGTGGCGCACGCGCGGGTCGCTGTGCTCGAGGAAGCCGTGCGGCGCGTGAAATTCGGGCAATTCCGCGCCGAAGTTCAGACTGCGCTCGAGCACGACCTGCCCGGAGTCCGTGTCAATCACGAGCGCAGTCAAACTTTGCGTGCTGGAATCGAGACCAAGAAATAGCGCCATGAACGTGAGTCCTTCCGTGACGGCCCCTACCGTAACAGATGGCGCACGGGATGCGACCCAGTGACTCTCCCGGGCGAATGAGCGCGCTACGAGCGAACGACGCCCAAGAAATTCGGCGTATAGCCCGGGAAAGTGTGGGTGAAGTTCGACACGCCCAAGCAGTGCGTACTGACCTCGCCGAGCACGTCGCGATAGTCGGTCGTCACCGCCAGGTCGCGCTCCTCGAAGCGCTGCTCGGGCTCGAGGCCTGGCCAGCGCCCGGCCACCTGCCCACCATTCACAGCGCCGCCCATCACCATCATCAGCGAACCATGGCCGTGGTCGGTGCCGCCCGTGCCGTTTTCGGCCACCGTGCGCCCGAACTCGGTCATGGTCACGAGCGTCACGCGCCCGAAGTCCGCGTCGAGATCCGCGCGGAACGCCGCAAGCGCGCGCCCGAGCTCTTCGAGCTTCTTGCCGAGAGAGCCGTCGGCCCCGCCCTGCCCCGCATGGGTGTCCCAGCCGCCCGCGTCGAGCCAGACCACCTGCACGTCCAGGTTCGATTTGATGAGCTGTGCGGCGTCGCGAAGATGCTTGTACTTGTCGGGATAGTTCGCGCCGTTTTTGGGTTGATAGCTCTTGGGGTCGAGGGCTTGCAGCATGCGCGTGGCGTACAGGGCGTCGCGACCGCCTTGCCCGAGCGCGTCGCGGCTCTCGCCGTATAGGCGCTCGAAGCCGCGGTGCATGGCGTCTCGCATGCGGCCCGGTCCGTGCAGATCGAAGCCTTCGAGGTTGCGCACCAAGAGCGCCCCGCTCGTGCCGGACAGAGCACGCGGCACGTGGTCCCCGAGCGCGATCGAACGTTCGAGCCCGCCCCGCGGCAGTTCACCGAGCGCGCGCGACAACCACCCCTCGGCGGCCGTGTGCACGTCCGGCCCCGCGATCTCCATTTCGTCTTGCGCGTCGAAGTGCGAGCGCGTGCCAGTCGGCAAGCCAACCGCGTGGACCACGGCGAGCTCCTTCGCTCGGTAAATGGGCAAGAGTGCAGCGAGCCGAGGATTGAGCGCGAAGCGGCCGTCGAGATCGAGCGCCGCGCCGTCACCCTTGCCGGGTCGTTGAATCGCGATCGAGCTGCGGTCGCGGTAATAACTCGGCTCGGCGTACGGGACCACCATGCTCAAGCCGTCTACGGCGCCGCGCATGAACACGCACACGAGGACGCGCCGATCCGCCGGCCGCGGTTCGGCCTGCGCCGCGCGCGAGAGCGCCATCAGCGACCACGCGGACGCCGTGCCCATGCGAAACAGAGTGCGGCGATCGAAGCGGATGGACATCTCTGGTTTTTCCTCAGCGGCGCTGGAACGCAGGACTCCCGAGCGCCAAGGCGAGCGCCGCGTTGCGACGATCCACGGGCTCCTCGATCGCGCCGGCCTCCTCACGAACTACCTGCAGCGTGCGCGCGTCACCCAGACCGAGAAAAAAGACGCGATTGATGCGCGCGACGAGCTCCGGGAGCGCGAGGGTCGACGGCCAAAGCTCGTCCAGGTTCGGCAGCTTCACCCCAGGTACCTTGCCCGAGACGAGCCGCGTCGCGACGTCCATGCGCGCGAGCAGCTGGGCGCCACCAGACCAGGCGGCTGCGACGTCCGCGTAACCGGTCGGGACCGGTTGCAAGAGCGGCGGCTCACCGAGCTGCTGACTGACCTTCGTGATCTCGGTCGACGCGTCGAGCTCGGCGCCGAGCGTGCGCAAGGCACTGGCCAGAAACTCGCTCGGCTTCTTGAGCTTCCCGCTGCGCACCGCAGGATCCCAGAAGTTCGGATCATGCAGGATGGCGCGCAGCGTCGCGGCAATGTCGCCGTCGCTCTCCCTGAAGCGTGCCGCAACGCGCGCGACGCCCGCCGCGTCCGGAGCGTCCGACACGAAACGACGGCACAATTTGCCGGCGATGTGCTGGGCGGTGGCCGGGTGCTTGGCCAGCATGCGCAGCAGCGCGAGGCCCTCCTCTTCTCCACCATTGGGACCAAAGGCTACGCCGAGCACTGTTTTGCTCCCGCGATCGTGACGATCGGCACGAAATTCGTAGCTCAATCCGTCTTCCGGCCGACACAAGCCGAAGCCGGTGAGCACGCGCGCGACCTCGATCACGTCTTGCTGCGTGTAGCCTCCGTCGACACCGAGCGTGTGCAGCTCGAGCAGCTCGCGCGCGTAGTTCTCATTGAGCCCGCGCTTCTTGCGCGGCTTTTGGTTGGCGCTGCCGTGCAAGCGCCCAGTGGACAGCTCGCGCTCCTTGTCGGCGACGACGCTCTTGTCGTTGTCGAGGTAGATGAGCATCGCGGGGTGCCGGGCCGTCGCGACCAGCAAATCTTCGAAGCGGCCGAGCGCGTGTGGCACGATTGCGGTCTCGACATAGTTGCCGCCCAGAACTTTGACGGCGTTCTTGCGCAAGTAGACGTTGAAATGGTTGACCCAGAAATCGATCATCAGCGCGTGCAACTGCGCGTCGCTCGTGACCTGGCGCGCGGTCTGCGCCGCGCCTACCGCTGCGACGAGCTCCTTGACGTTGATGCGATTGGCTTGCTTGCGGAGCGAGATGTGTTCGGTGTCGACCGGGTCGCTCCGCTCGTCGGCGGCGAACGCCGCCACCACGTCGTCCGGCTGACCCAGCGCGCGCCGGTACGGCGCCGCAGCCAGCGTTGCGGCTTCCCCGGGCGGCGGAGGCACGAGTTGCTCCTCGAACCAGCGTTCGATACCGAGACTCGCGAGCCAAGCCGGGTCGGTCAGCGTGGGGCCATAGCTAAAGCGCCCGAGCACGTGGCGCGTGACGTCCGGCGTCAGCGCGGGCAAGGTCGCCACAGCCGGCGCCGCTTTGGTCGACTGTGGCGTACGCGTCGAAGCGCTGGGGCGCGCCGCGCAGCCGAGAGCAAGCGCTGCGGCGCCGAGCGCCACCAAGTCACCATCGCTCATCGAATTCTGGATGCCGGCCGTGTTTCGCTCGTTAAAGGCCTCCGGAGCGCGATGCTCCGCCCGACCGGACGAGAATTCTACACTTCATAAATTGCCCAAAACGTGTCGGATTCACCTTCGACCTTCCGGCCCAGCCGAAGCCGCGCTAGCCACTCTCCATGGCGTCTTTCGACTCCGCCCGAAACTGCCACATCGTGCGCATCGTCTACGACGGGCCAGGTGTTGCAGGAAAGACGACCAACCTCAAGCGCATCTGCGACGTGATTCCGTCCTCGCGGCGCACCGAGATCTACACCCCGGCCGAGCTCAAGGGCCGCACCATGTTCTTCGATTGGCTCGAGATCGACGGCCCGACCCACGACGGCGCACACATCAAGTTTCAGCTGATCACCGTGCCGGGCCAAGTCGAGCGCAACTACCGGCGCAAACCGCTGGTCGAGATGGCGGACGTCGTGGCCTTCGTATGCGATTCGAGCCCGACGCAGATCCCCGACACGATGCGCACTTTCTCTCGTTTGCGAGCGCTGCTTCGGCGTCGCAACGATCGCTTGCCGCTGATCGTGCAGGCGAACAAGCAGGACGTCTCTGACGCCATGCCGCCGGCCAAATTGCGCAAACGCTTGCGGCTCGACGCCGACGTGCCGATGATTTCCGCGACGGCCGTCAACGGCAAAGGCGTGAAGGAAACACTGATGGCGGCGATCAAGGCTGGCGTTCACGCGCTGCGCAACGACGCGCGCTCGCCGTTCGCGGCCGCCTTTGCCAACGGCGACGCGCTGTTCGACCACGTGCTCACCTTCGAGGACACCCCGAACACGAACGAGATCGTGGACGCCGAGGAATTGCATATCGCAGCAGAGGACGTCGAGGTCGACACGGCAGAGGCCGCAGTACATCTGCAGGCCGCGGCGTCACTAGACGATCTCGAGGCGCGCGCCCGTCGCGGCGCCAAGAAGAGCGGCAGCAAGTCCGCGGAAAAGTAAGCCCGCCAGCGCTCGCCAGCATGGCGCGAGCGACGAGGCGGGCGTGAGTATTGCTACATTGAAATTTCGAGCGCGACATTCGTCGACTGCTCACGGCCGCGCGCTTTACAAAACCTGAAACCGGTTTCACAATCGGCAGCCCATGACTCGCGCACGCTTGGTTTTGCTGTGTTCTCTCCCCTGTTTGGTGCTGGCCTGTGCCGAAGCAGAAAATGGCGTCGGCGACAGCGGCGGCGGGGCAACGGGCGGCAATCTGACCGGGGGCAGCGCGGGTCGCGCGGTCGGCGGCGGGGCGGGCACGTACAGCTCCTCGGGTAGCAGCGGGAGCAACGCCTTCGGTGGAACGGTCGGCAGCGGTGGAGCAGCCGGCAGCGCGGCGGGTAGCGGCGGAGCATTCGGTGGCACGGCGGGCATCGCGGGCGCGTCCGGCAACGGCGGCGCATCCGGTTCTGTGAGCGGCGGCGCGGGTGACGCGGGCGCGTCCGGTGTCAGCGGTTCGGGGGGCGTGAGTGGATCCGCGGGTGCGGGTGGTTCTGCGGGCGCGAGTGGTTCCGCAGGTGCGGGCGGCATTGGTGGCAGCACGTTCGAGCCAGGCACGTGCGCGGCGGATCCCACCGCCGTGTCGCTCAGCTATGAGCGAACTAACGGCGCGACCGCGGCCAAGATCGGCGCCGAGTACCAGATCACGAATACGAGCGCCGCCGCAATCCCGCTCAACACGCTGAAAGTCAGCTACTTTTTCACACAAGAATACACGGGCACTTGGACGCCCATGATCTACGAATCACAGACCGACGGCGGGAGTCCGAACTATCAGCCCCTCTTGTCGAACACGGTCAACGCCGTGGTCGCTGTCTCGCCGGCGCTACCGGGCGCCGACCACGAGTACGACCTCACGTTCACCGGTTCGGCGACCCTGCCGGCGGGCGCCAAGCTCACGCTCAGCTGGGAGTTGCAACCGGACTATCACCCGCCTGATCAGGTTCAAGCCAACGACTACTCGTACAACGACGGTTACACGACCTTCACGCCCTGGGATCACGTCGTCGTCTACTCGGGCGACACGCTGGTTTGGGGTTGCACGCCCAAAACACCCGACACGGGCAGCGGCGGCATGGGCGGCAGCGCGGGGGCGAGTGGTAGCGCGGGGGCGAGTGGTAGCGCGGGGACGAGCGGTAGCGCGGGGACGAGCGGCAGCGCGGGGACGAGCGGCAGCGCGGGGACGAGCGGTAGCGCCGGGAGCGCAGGTGACAGCGGAGCGGCCGGAGCGGCCGGTGGAAGCGCAGGGACCGCAGGTAACGGCGGAGCCGGCACCGGTGGCAACGCGGGTGCGGGCGGTGCGTCGGGTGCGGCCGGCAGCAGCGGGAGCGCCGGGACGTCGGGGAGCGCAGGCAACGGCGGAAGCGGCGGAACCTGATTCCGAGCCGCGCTGCGGGTTTCTGGCAACAGAGCGCGGACTGGCGTCTACTCTGCGACCGTGGTGTTTCGAGGAATAGCGCTGAGCGCGTTCGTGCTGCTCGTCTGCGTCGACGCGCACGCGTCACCCAAGCGCCACTTCTTCGAGCCGGACGATCTCGAACTCGAGCACCCAGGCGTGCTCGACCTGGATCTACAAGTGGGACCCGTATGGGGAAATGCTTCTGGCGGGAATCGACTCGTGCTGCCGGATTTCGAAATCGATCTCGGTCTCGGTCAGAACGTCGAGCTTGGGATCGACGGCACCTTCGGCTTCGATCACGTGAACCACGCGAGTCGCCACTACACGGGAGATCCGCTGTGGATTGCCCCCAAGCTCGGTTTGCTCGACCTCCGAGACGATGACGGCTCCGATTGGGCGCTCGGCGTGGAATTCGGACCGCGTTTTCCGACACTCGACTCGGTCGGCATCGGCTACGGCACGCTCGCGCTATTAGGATACTCGAAGGGCGGCGCTCACTTGGTGTTGAACACGGGCGGCCTGATCGACCCCGGCTCGACGGTCCGCGATCACTCCGAGAGCCTGCTGAACGGTCTAGACTTCGATCTCGACTTCAACCGCTATTGGAGCTTGCAGGGCGAGTTCAGTCTTGCCTACTACCTGAGTCACGAGCCTGCGGAGCTCGTGCTGACGGCAGGCATGACGTACGCCGTGAACGACGACCTCGATCTCTCCGTGACCGTGCTCGGCGGCTTCTTACCGGACACCGACCACGTGGGGCTCTTGTTCGGCGTGTCGCCGAAGACCGCGCTCTGGTAGCGTCAGCCGAGATCGAACAGCAGCACCTCGGCGTGGTCAACGCCGGTGATCGACAGCGCTTGCTCGTCCGTGACCGCCACGGCGTCGCCCGCGTCAAGCTCTTGATCGTTGAGGCGGATGCGGCCGCTCGCGACGTGAAGCCAGACATGGCGCTCGGGCGCGAGCGCGTAGTTTGCGGTTTCCCCGGCGCCGAAAATGCCCGCGAACAGCCGCAGATCTTGGTGCACCGTGACGCTGCCTTCTGCGCCGTCGCGCGAGGCGATTAGCCGCAGCATTCCGCGCCGATCGTTGAGCGGAAAATTGCGCTGCTCGTAGCCGGGAGGCAACCCCGCCCGTTCGGGCAGGATCCAGATTTGCAAGAAGTGTACGAGCTCGCTCTTGGACGCGTTGAACTCGCTGTGGAAAACACCCGTGCCCGCGCTCATGCGTTGCACGTCGCCGGGTCGAATCTGCGAGCCGTTGCCCATGGAGTCCTTGTGCTCGAGCGCGCCTTCGAGCACGTAGCTCAGAATTTCCATGTCGCGGTGAGGGTGAGTCCCGAAGCCGGCGCCGGGCGCGACGCGGTCGTCGTTGATCACGCGCAGCGAGCGAAAGCCCATCTGCTTGGGATCGTGGTAGTCCGCGAAAGAAAACGTGTGCCAGGACTCGAGCCAGCCGTGCTGAGCGTGTCCGCGTTCGGTTGCCTTTCGAACTTGCATCATGTGCGGCTTCCTTTCCTTGCTTCGTCAGGACGAAATGGCGGCGAGCACCGCGGCCAGGTGCTTGCGCGCGGAGAGTTCATGCCGGAAAACAGCCAGGATAGTGTGGTTCGTATCGATCACGTAGGTGACCCGACGGGCGCGGTTGAACAACGGGTAGCGACCGCCGTAAGCGTCACACAGCTCGAAGTTCGGGTCGGCGAGCAGCGGGAACGGCAGCCCGTGCTTATCGGCGAAGGCGCGGTGCGAGTCGACCGGATCGCTGCTCACTCCGGCCACGTGCACGCCGCGCTCGGCGAGCTCTCGGGCCGCGTCGCGAAACGTGCACGCCTGGGCAGTACAGACCGCCGTGAAGTCTCGTGGGTAGAAATAGAGGACGAGCCGGCCACGCTCGAGCAACGACCCGAGCGTGTGGCGCGTGCCGTGTTGATCGAGCGCGGAAAAGTCAGGCGCGCGCATGCCGACAGCGAGCTTGTCCATTTTTACCCCAAGAGCACGCGACGCAGCAGGCGCAGCCCGATCAGGAGCACCATCGGTGAAAAATCCAGGCCCGCAAACGACGGCAGCACGCGGCGGATGGGCGTGAGTAGGGGCTTGGTCAACGCGCTCGTCAAACGCACGACTGGATGGTCCTCAGGGAGCGACAACCAGGACACGATCACCGTGGCAAGGACGACCAGCGTGTAGCCGTCCAACAGAAGCCCGAGCAGCCCGAACATCTTGCTAGAACCTGCGCACTTATTGCTCCGCGTCAACCCTGGCGCCAGGGCTCGAAACGCGGCGCAGGCGTGCTAGCACTAGGACCGCAATGAAGCGTCTGGTTCTGTCGGGGTTCTTGCTCGCCGCGTGCAACCCGGCAGCCGGGTTCCAAAACGCCGCGGACGCCATCAACCCGGCCGAGAAGAGCTACATCGAGAGCCCCGGCTCCCAGCTCACGACCGGCCCGTACGACACGGTGGGCGTCGACGTCGACCTCGATACTCAAGTGCACTTGCTCGCGCGGCGTCGCGACCAGGCCAACAGCATCATGCTGTTTGGACAATACGCGCAGCAGGGTTGTCGGATAGCGCCGAATTTTCTGACGTGGTTCGTGGCGCGCCCCGCGCAAGATCCGACGCGTCTCCTGCCGTACTTCGAAACGCGCGACGGAACGGGAGTGGGCAGGCTACGCTTTTCGACCATCGACTGTCAGCTCGATCCGATGACCGTGGAGAACGCACACGATCCATTCGGCATCGATCTCAAGTCCGGGTTCCTGGTGCCGATCGGCAACGGCCTAGCGGTCGTGGATCCGTGGCACGCCTCCACCAAGACACTGCTCCAAAAATACTACGGGCTCGTGCAAGTCGCAGCTCCGCTCATCTTGTGGGGTGACGACCAGATCGTGTCGTACGACGACGACATGAACGAGCTCGGACGCTTTGGGAACGTGGTCGTGGGCGCAGCGGTCGACGGCGTGGACGGCACGATCGGGCTGCAAGACTCCGTCCAGAATCCCGACCAAACCACGACAAACGTGGTCGAGCGCATCGTGCCCCCTACGGATCCGAGCACGCCGCTGGTGGTCGAAACGATGCTCTCCGACGCCTGCGACATGCAGGGCTACGACATGTACAACAACGGTTGGGTGCTCGTGCACTCGCCCTGTAGCGCGACCAACGTCACGGGCCTCTATCTCGGAAACTCCCCGATCACTTCACCGGCCATGGCGCGCACGGCCAGCTTTCCGACCGATGTCGAAACCTGGAACGCGCGCATCTTCACCGCCACGACCGACGGTAAAGCCAACGACCTGACGCTCTTTTACCTACAGGACGTCGACGCGACGAGCGGCCTTGGCACGCTCTACGCGCGACGACAGGCGGATGCCGCGCCGGTGAAGCTCGGCGACCAAGCGTCGCTCACTTTGGTCAAGCTCCTGCCGGCGTCGCCGCCCGACTCGGGCATGCCGGCCGGCACGGCCATCGTCGACGCGGCGGGCGGTCTCGCGCGCTGGGTGGCGTGGAACTGGGACGGAACGGTGCAAACCCTGGCGGAGAACGTCTACTTCGACGGCAGCTTTTCGGACATCGTCGCCAACTACGACGGGACGTCCGGTGACGCGATGAGTTGGTCTGCGAGCGGTCCGGTGACGACCGCGCACGGCGTGCCACCGCTGAACACCACCGAGAGCAGCTCGAGTTATCCGTACACCGCGCACCTCGAGCAGTACGACGGCAAGAACGGCGATCTGATGGTGATCAACAACGGCGCCACGCAGGCAGTCGGTGCGCGGGTCCCGCTCAACAGCTATCAGTTCCTCGATCCGCTCCCCATGCCGGGCATCGCCTATCTAACCAATTGGGACGACAGCTCGAGCACCGGCACGCTCATAGCGCAAAATCTCAGGCTCGGAGCACAAACCACGATCGCCAGCGGGGTCTCTGCCTTCACTCCGACGGGTTATCCATTGCCCGGCATCCTGTTCGCCGTCCCGCAAGGTAGCTCGGCCGGCATTTGGTTCGCGCAAGCCAAGTAGGGGGTTTCTGCCCGGCCCCGGCACCTCGCGAGCGCTTGTGCAAGCGCGGGGCTGGTGCATACTTCCGGCCGCTCTGATTTCTACGTCTCTCAAGAGCTGGCTAGCAGCCGTCACCGTTTCGCTAACCCTCGCTGGTTGCGGCGCTGCGCCGCCGCGCCCGGCGCACGGCGCGGCGAGCAAGCCACACGTCGCCCACAAACGTCCGCACGAACTCGAACTCACACCGCACGAAGTCGTCGTTCGCTTGCGTGGGAACGAGACGGATCTGCGCCGCTGCTTCTTCGCCAACCCGAGCGCACGCGGCGCGATCCGCTTGGCTTGGCACATCAACCTCGACGGCGCCGTCACCGCTGTGGAGCGCGAGGAGTCGTCGCTCGACGATCCGCAGGTGGAGGCGTGCCTCTCGGAACGGATCGGCGCGCTCCATTTCGGGACCACGAACGAACCCGCGATCGCGCGCTGGACATTCGTATTTCGCTTGGTGAACCCACCTCCCCCGCCCAAGCACCCGAGCCAGGCCTCGAGCAAAAAGAAAAAGAAGAAGGCGCCCGACGAACCGGGCCTCGCGATTGCACCCGACTCACCGGGCACGCTGCGCGAAGACGTGATCGACGGCGTCGTTCAAGCGGGCCTGCCGCTCTATGCGCGCTGCTACCGCGACGGCATCGAGCGCAACACGAGCCTCGACGGCGTGATTCGCCTGCGCTTCGTGGTCGAGCGCGACGGCTCGGTCTCCGAGGTCGGCGACGACGGCTCTGACCTCAGCGACCGCCAAGTCGTCGACTGCGTCGCTGAGGGTTTTTACGGGCTGCATTTTCCCGAGCCGCAGAGTGGCAGCGTGCACGTGCTCTATCGGCTCGGGTTCGACGCCGGCTGATGGTCTTGCGTCATCTCGCTCGTAGCGGCGCGCTGCCGCGCTAGGCCTTGGTCGCCTGCACGTCGAGTTCGATCTGGATCTTCTCGCTGACCAGAATACCGCCGGCCTCGAGGGCGACGTTCCAGTTCAAATTGAAGTCCTTGCGGTTGATGGTGGTGCGCGCCTCGATGCCGACGCGCTCACCGCCCCACGGATCCTTCGTTGGCTCGGAATATTCGACGTCGAGCGTCACCGCGCGCGTCGTACCGTGAATCGTCAGATCGCCGGTCACTTTTGCCTTACCTTTGCCGCTCGACTCGACCTTGGTGCCGGCAAACGTGAGCTTCGGGAACTTCTCCACGTCGAAGAAATCGGCGGACTTGAGGTGTCCGTCGCGCTTCTCGTCTTGCGTGTCCACGCTCGCCGCGTCGATCTCGGCGCTGAGCTTGGTGCTCGCGAGGTTACTCGGATCGAACTCGAGCGTCCCGCTCCAGCTCTTGAAGCGCCCCGTCACTTTCGTGATCATCATGTGGCGCGCCGAAAAGCCGACAGTGCTGTGAGCGGGATCGAAGTTCCATTTTTGATTGGCCATCGCAGGTCTCCTCGGAAAACGACGTCGCCGGGGCGCGCGCCCAAATCGGCCGTCGGGTAACGAGCAACGTGCGGCGAACGGCGTCGCGCGGCAAGAGCGCAGCGCAGAACGGTGCGTTGCGCTGCTGACAACGACGCGCGTCACTCGCGCGGGCGGCGCCTGGCGAGGGCTTCCAGGCGCAGGCTCAAAGCCGCCAGATCCACGGAGATTTCCGGGATCTCGGGCTCCTGGCTCTCGGCCAACACATCGACCTTGGCTTCGATCTCGGCGAGCAAACCGTCCAAGGTCGTACGGCCGGCCTCTTGACCCTGCGCTCGCGCGCGGCGCGACACGGCGCGCAGGAACGAGCTCTCGCGGTCGTCGTCATCGAGCGCAGACAGCGCCGGATCCGAGTCGCGCTCCCACGCGATGCGCGCCGGGACCGACTGAACTTGCACCTCTTGCACGCGCTCGCGCTGTTCCAGCGACGCGCTGGCGCGCGCTTCGAGCTCGGTCATCCGCTCGAGCAAGCCGCGGATCAGAGCCGCATAACTTCCGTCAGGCAGGCCCTGGCGCGTCTTTGCGGCGTCGAGCTCATCGAGTAGCGCGGCCCAGCCCTCGCGCGGCGGCGCGAGCCGCGCCATGCGCTGCTCGGCCTGAGCGAGCTTGTCGCGCAGCGCGCTCACCGACTCCCACGCGGCGCGCTCCGTGTGCTCGATCCAGAGTTTGTTCGTCGGCATGCGTTGCCTCGCGGCGGGCCGATCATGGCATAGTCTCGTGTCCATTCGCCAGCCAGGCCCTTGACCCGACGGCCAGTCAGAACAAAGACGAGTAGTTGTGATGTTGAATCTCAAAGTCGTGCTCACCAGTACGCGCCCGGGTCGCGTCAACTTGCCGATTGGGAATTGGTTTTTGGCAGAGGCGCTCGCGCACGGACACTTCGCGGTCGAGCTCGTCGATCTGGCGGAGCTTGCCCTGCCGCTGCTGGACGAAGCGAAGCACCCGCGTTTCGCGCAATACGAACACGAGCACACCAAGCGCTGGAGTGCGATCGTGAGCGCCGCGGACGCATTCGTATTCGTCATTCCCGAGTACAATCACGGCATGCCGCCTGCCCTGCTCAACGCACTCGACTATCTATTTCACGAGTGGGCCTACAAGCCAGCCGCGTTCGTGAACTACGGCGGAGTGTCCGCGGGTACACGATCCGTACAGATGACCAAGCCCGTGCTGACCGCGCTCAAGATGATGCCGATTCCCGAGAGCGTCTCAATCCCGTTCTTTCAGCCGATGGTCGAGGCGGGTGTATTCACACCGCCGGAATCCACCCAGAAGTCCGCCGTCGCGTTACTAAACGAGCTCGAGCGCTGGGCCGCAGCGCTAAAGCCGCTGCGCGCAGGGAAATAGCCGACATGCCGGAAATTCGCGCACAAGACGCATTTCGCGAAAAGGGCGGCGAAGCGTGGGCCGCGCTGAACGAGCAAACCGACGCCATGCTCGCTCCGTACGGGCGCGCTGCGCTGGAGGCACTCCAAGCGTCGCCCGGGGAATGCGTGCTCGACGTGGGTTGTGGCTGCGGAACGACAGTGCTCGAGCTCGCCGCACGCGTCGCTCCTGACGGGCGCGTCACCGGCGTTGATATTTCGGAGCCAATGCTAGCGCTCGCGCGTAAGCGCTGCGCCAACAACCCACAGATCGAGCTCGTCTTGGAGGACGCGGCGCTACAGTCTTTTGCTGTCGCGAGCTTCGACGCGCTCTTCTCACGCTTCGGCGTGATGTTCTTTGCGGATCCGCTCGCCGCGTTCTCTCGGCTGCGTCAAGCGTTGCGTCCACGCGGCCGGCTCGCGTTCGTGTGCTGGCAAGCGATGGCCGCCAATGAATGGGCAACCGTGCCGCTCTCGGCCGCGCGACGCGCGCTGCCCCACGCCGAGCTTCCGCCCCTGCTCAATCCAGACAAACCCGGGCCGTTTTTCTTCGCCGATCCGAAGCGCGTCGAGCAGATCTTGCGCTCCGCCGGCTTCGGCAACGTACGCATCGAGCCTTTCGAGGTGCAGACCTCGCTCGGCGCAGCCGGCACCCTGACCGACGCGCTAAGCTACGTCTGCCAGATCGGCCCCACGGCGCGCCTGCTCGCCGAGGTCGATCCGAACCTTCACGATGCGGCGCGCAAGGCGCTCAGCGATGCGCTCGCCGAATACATGACGGAAAACGGCGTGCAGCTCAGAGGCGCGGCGTTCGTGGTCACCGCAAGCAACGCCGGCTGAGCACGCGCAGCTCATTCGAAGGTGACGCTGCGGCGGATATTCTCCTCGAACGGCAATTTGCGCGCGCGCGCTAGATGCGTCTCTTGCGTGATTCGGCGTTGATGGACGCCGAGCACGTCGCTGCGCGTAACGATGCCCACCAGGCGCCCACCGCTCACGACCGGCAGCCGCCCCACGCGGGCGTGCACCATGGCGTCCGCCGCCTCGCGCAGCGATGCCTCGGGCGTGATGGTTGCCACGCGCCGGTTGATCAGCGCCGCGAGCAGCGTTTGTTCGGCCAGCGCGGGAGCCAGGATATCGCGGCGCGTCAGTACTCCGAGCAATCCGTCGTGCTGATCGATGATGGGAAAACCCTGATGATCCGAGTCCGGCGTAGCGGCGCGGAACCACGCGCGCACCTCCGCCACCGTCTGACTTCCGAGCAGCGTGACGACCGACCTGAGCGCGACGTCACGGACGATCACTTGGTCGAGATAGTCCGCCGCGTACTCGGACGGGACACGCACGCCTCGGCGCGCGATTTTCTCGGTCATGATCGAGTGCTTCATCAGCAAGCATGAAACGAGGTAAGCCGCGCTACAACCGCCGAGCAAGGGCAACAGCCCGAGCGGTTGGCGCGTGGCCTCGAACGCGAACACCACCGACGCGAGCAGCGCGCGCGACGCGCCCGCGAACATCGCGGCCATGCCGACCAAGGCGCCGACGCGCGGATCGACGCCCGCGGACGGCAAGACCGCCGCAATCCCCGCCGTGCAAACCGCGCCCAAACCACCGCCGATCGTGAAGAGCGGTGCGAGCGTGCCGCCCGAGGTGCCGCTCCCGAGCGACACCGTCCAAGAGATCAGCTTGAAGAAGCAGAGGATGGCGAGGGCCTTGCCTGCCAAGGTGCCCGACACCATCTGCTCGATGTTGTCGTAGCCGACACCCATCGTGCGCGGCGCCACGATGCCGATCAAGCCCACGGGAATCGCGCCCAGGGCCGGCCACCACATCCAGTGAATCGGCAAACGCTCGAAACTGTCCTCGACCGCGTAAACGCCCTTGGTGACGAGCACGGCGGCGACGCCGATGAACGCGCCGAGCAATACGTAGACGGCCAACGCCTCGGCCGGGGGTTGCGTGATGTCTGCCACGTTGAAGGCCGGCCCAATGCCGGTAAACGCCACGCGCACGCCGTTGGCGGTGACGGCCGCCAGCGCCACCGGGATCACCGAGCGCGACCGGTACTCGAAGAGCAAGAGCTCGACCGCGAGCAGCACCGCCGCCACGGGCGTACCAAAGGTGGCCGCCATGCCGGCCGCCGCGCCTGCCGCCAGCAGCGTCTTGCGCTCCTCGGCAGTGATTTTGATCAACTGACCGACGAGCGAGCCGAGCGCGCCACCCGTCGCGATGATCGGCCCTTCAGCACCGAACGGACCGCCCGTGCCGATCGCCACCACAGCCGAGAGCGGTTTGAGCAGCGTCATCCGCGCCGGAATCCGGCTCTCGTTGAAGAGCACCTGCTCCATGGCTTCTGGAATGCCATGGCCGCGAATCGCCTTCGACCCGTAGCGCGCCATGACACCGACGATCAGCGAGCCCAAAACCGGAACCAGCACCACCGAGGCTCCCAACTGATTTCCAGCGGGCGACGCCGGCGCGAACACGACACGGTGATAAAACGCGATATTCGTGATCAGGCCGATCATGCGCGTGAGAAGTTGCGCGATCAGCGCGGCCGCCACGGCGATCGCGCAGGAGAGCCCCGCGATCCAGACTACGCGGGCGTTGATCGCTCCCGAATGCCGCGTGACCGCGACGGCCTCCAGGCCCGGCAACATGGACGGCGCAATCGGCAAGCCCTCCGTGGTCGACGCGCGCTCGAGTTGATGGCTGTGTTCTGGGTCAGGCTCCACGACGTGTTCTCCTCTTGGGCTCTTTGGACTCTTCGCTGAAAAACATGGGGGCCGCGCCGCGCTCGGCACCTGCGACGCGCACCAACTCCGTGAGCGCGAGGTCGAGGCGGCGCAGACGCGCGCGGGGCAATCCGCGCAGTGCGCCAACCAGCCGCACTTGAAACGGCTCCGGCGCACGCGCAAGTAGCGCGCGACCGCGCGCCGTCAGCGAGAGCACGCTGCGCCGCGCGTCCTGCCGATCGCGCCTCCGGGCGACCAGGCGTCGCGCGACGAGGCGCGCGGCCACCACGGACGCTGAGCTCGGATCGGTCAACGTGCGCTCCGACAAACGACGAATCGAGATACCGGGCTCCGCCGCGAGCTCCGACAGCACGAACAGCTGCGCGCCCCCGATACCCAACTGACGCTCGACGTCCCGCGCGCTCGTGCGCAAGGCACGCACGACCCGCCGCAAATTGTCGAGGATTCGCGCGGTCTCGAGCGCGCCGCCTTCCAATTGCATGGGATCCCATGTATCACGCGCCCCCGAGCCTCGCCAGGCCCGAACGCTGCGCATGATGCTGCGCAGGCCGTGCGCGCTGCGCACCCAGCTACGCTTCCAACGCGCGCGGTGGCGTGGTGGTTCAGCGGCTCGCGAAACGCTTCTCTCGGGACGAGCTCGCTGTCCGTGTGCATGAGAAAAGCGCCGATCTCGACCATCCAGGCCGTCGCCGGCAAAACCGATTCTCACACCCAGGCTGCGCGCAGCGCGCTCATGAAAACACGCGCTGCTCCAGTGGCAGCGGAGCGGCGAGGTTCACCGGGCCGGAAGTATTCATCGAAGAGCAGCTTGCTCTAGCCGCGCGCGGCTCGCCAGGACTGTTTCCCTGGTGGAACAGTCTGTCTCCGCCACCGATCTTGCCAGCGTCGCCGCGGATGGCCAGCTAGTGATGACGCAAGCGAGGAGATGCCATGTTCAATACAGAGACCGCATTCGACGGCAAAAACCCGCCTGAGCACGACCGAGCGGTCGCCAATGCACGCGAGCTAGACGCCGTTTACCGGCCACCGGAGCTGCACATGGTCGGCGATGGGTTTCGGGTCGCCGGCTACTTTTCGACGATTCCGGACGCGGTTCGCAAGCTGAGCCCGTTTCTATTGCTCGACTATCATCCGGCCTTCAACTACGCGCCGACGGCCACGCCGCGCGGAGTCGGCGTGCACCCGCATCGTGGCTTTGAAACCGTTACGATCGCCTGGCAAGGCAGCGTCGCGCATCACGATAGCGCTGGAAACGGCGGTGTGATCGGTCCGGGCGACGTGCAGTGGATGACGGCCGCGTCCGGGATCCTCCACAAGGAATACCACGAGGCCAACTACGCACGGGCCGGCGGACCCTTTCAAATGGCTCAGCTATGGGTGAACCTACCCAAAGCCCACAAGCTCGACCCTCCGCGCTATCAAGCGTTGTCGGCCAGCGAAATGGGCGAGGTCAGCTTGCCGGACGGCGCCGGCAGCCTACGCGTGATCGCGGGAGAATACCGCGGAGCGCGCGGCCCCGCGCGCACGTTCACGCCCATCAACGTGTTCGATCTGCGCTTGAACGAGCGCGGCCGGGCAGACTTCGAATTCCCAGCGCACGAGAACGTCGCGCTGCTCGTGCTCGACGGCGCATTGACCATCAACGGCGATGCGCGCGCGAATGCGAACGACTTCGTCGTGTTCAAGAATGCGGGAGAGCGCATCGAGCTCTTGACGCGGACCGACACGCACGTGTTGGTCTTGAACGGCGAACCGATCGACGAGCCTGTCGTACAATACGGCCCGTTCGTGATGAACAGCGCGCGCGAGATCCAGCAAGCGTTCGCTGATTTCAGCAACGGCAAATTCGGGCGACTCGAGGATTGACGGATCAGCGCTGCCCGCCCTCGACCATCTTTTGAACCGCGGCGACGAACTCCGGGGAGGCCTGATCCGGGTGATGATGGACGAGCTTCCACGAACCATTTTTGCGGTGCAGGATGTTCGTGCAATTCACATTGAGGCCGGTCGTCGTCCCATCGGTCAAGTACATCTTCGAGCGGAAGATGGAGGTCGTGTGCGCCACGTCGCCCAGTACGGCGACCTTCAGCTCGTGAATGCCACCGATGCGGTCCGTGCGATCCTGGTGCCCCTTGTAAAAGCCGAAGACCGCTTCAATCTCGAGCCACGTCGCCCACACTTCAGGCCAGCTCCGCGCCCAATGTCCGAATGGATGAACGGTCGTCACGAAGTCCTCGTGCAGCCAGGCGTCGCTCATGGCCTGGTTTCCGTTGCCCTGCAAAAGCTGGTCGAGTGCAAGATAAAAACCCTCTGTCGCCGCCCTCACTGCTGCTTCGTCGCCTGCATTACTCATCATGTCCTCCTGCCTGGTGTTTGTCCGTCGACTAACGTCCTCAACGCGCCCGCGCCGGCGGCGCGCCGCTCGACGGATTCGCGAATTGCACTGACTCTACACCGGCTTCGCGCAGGAGGCGGGTCAACTGCATTTGCGTGAGCACATTGCTCACGCGCACGTCGACTTTGCTCGGCTTCTTTTCCGCGAGCCGTTTGAGGAACCCGCGCAGAGCGTCTTGGCCCGCGCTGGATTGCGGCTTGAGCAGCGCCGCGTCGAGCGTAAATTCCAGGGCAGTGCCCGTCCGTTCGAGCGCGGTGACGGGCCCGCGCGCGAACGCCGCGCTGGTTTGGTCGTCCCAATAGCCCCAACACTCCACCACCAGCGAGCGACCGCCGAAGGTTTGGATCGTCCGGAACCCACCCGATTCCGAGCCGCAGTGAGTGTTGGTTTGCTCTTCGAGCATCCTACGAGCCTAGCTTGAAGTAAGTGGCGCGCCAGGGGTTCCATTTCTGATCCCTTCTGATCGCTCTCCCCGGCCGCCTCACGCTCACGCGCGCCGCTGCGCGTGAGCGGAAGAACAGGCACGCCAGGATGATTGTGCGTGTGTGTAAGCGCGGAGGCGGCGGGGCAATTTGTGGCGCAGCTCGCCGGAGTGGATTCAGGACTACTGGGCTGTTTTCTCGAGCTCGCTGACAACCGCCGCCATCGCCGCGAGCTTCTGCAAGGTCCGCCAATTGCGCGCAGTGACCGGCGAACCGAGCGCGCGATCCAGTACCGCGGGACTGAGCTTCGAGCGCGCGATGCCCGCTGGAAAATCGATCCACAGCGCGTCGCTCACCACGCGCACACGTTCGCCTGCCTTGGCGTACGCTTCGAGCTTGCTCGCGGCATGCGACAGCGCAGGCCGCTTCGCCAAACCGAGTAGGAGCAGGTGTGGGTGCGTTTGCTCGGCCTCGCGAAACGGGCTCTTTTGGGCGTAGGCTCGCCACTCCGTTTCGGTGCGCGCGACGACAGTGACGTCGAAGCCGAACTCCGCTCGCAGCGCCCGCTCGAGCGCTGCCTCGACGGCTTCGCGCTTCAGCTCAGCTACGAACACCATGTTGCCGCTCTGGATGTAGGTCTCCACCCGACCAAAACCCAACTTTTCCGCGAGAGCGCGCAGGGACTTCATGGGCACGCTCTTGTGGCCACCGACGTTGATGCCGCGCAAGAGAACGATGAAGGTCGTCCGCGGGCGTTTCGACTGCTTCTTTTTTTGGGGTGCGGCGCGCGCCGTCGCTGGTGCCACGAATCCTCGGCTTTCGAGCGCTAGCCTAGCCGCGAGCCGCCCGATAAAAACCAAAAATCAGGAGCGCCACTTGGCAACCTCAAAGAACAAACAAGCCCCGCGCTCGAGCGAACCCATCTTGGCGCCCGTCAACGCCGCAAAGTGGCACGACTGGCTGAGAGCCCACCACGCGCATTCGAGCGGAGTATGGCTGCGCATCCCCAAAACCGGCAAAAGTACCCTCAGCTACGCCAGCGCTCTCGACGCCGCCTTGGCCTGGGGTTGGATCGACAGCCAGAAACGCGCACTCGACGACTCGGCCTGGCTGCAGCGCTTCACGCCTCGCCGGCCAGGCAGCCCGTGGTCCAAGATAAACTGCGCGAAGGCCGAAGCTCTGATCGCAACGCAGCGCATGGAGGCTCCAGGACTCGCCGAAGTCGCCCGCGCGAAAAAGGACGGACGCTGGGCGCGCGCCTACGACGGCGCGAAGAGCGCGACCGTACCGGACGATTTCGCCGAGGCACTACGCAGCAAACCACGAGCGCAAGCCTTCTTTACCAAGCTGGACGCCGCCAACCGATACGCGATCCTCTACCGGCTGAAGACGGCGAAGTTGCCAGAGACTCGCGCGCGCCGGATCGCGACGTACGTCGCTCTGTGCGCGGAGCAAAAGACCCTTCACCCCGCGCGCAAGAAGTCCGCACGCTAGAGCGGCCGTGCGCCAGCGCGAATCGGAAGTGGTTTCAAGCGTTGTGCGAGCCGACTTAGCTGAACTCCGCGTTCTTCACTGAGCGCTCGCCGAAACGACGGACGGTACTCCGTGCGTGCCGGCAGCGCGGTTGGCGCAAAACCCGACACTCACGTCGAAATTCATCGCGCCAGCCGGAATGCTGCTGTTCCAGGGCTGATTATTGGTGATCGTCGCGTCGTCACCCGCAGCGCCAAACGCGGCGTTCCAGCTCGAAGTGATCGTGCTGGCCTGCAGATCGATCCCGATTTGCCAACCCGCAGTCGGGGAAGATGACGAGTTGGACAAAAGGGGCTTCGCGCAATAGCCGGTGCCCCAATCGGACGTGAGCACGAGCGAGGCCGAGAGTGCGCCGGGCGTTACGTCCACGGCATGCGGCGCGAACTGACCCGTGAAGTGGAGGCGGTCGAGAAAAACGCCGGGGCCGCCGTGATTCATGAAGATGCTAAACGTCACCGGCGTGTTTTGATGAAGCAGAATGTCGCGCAAAGTGGCCGGGATGGGCAGCGAGATGGTGACCCAGCGTCCCGCCGGCAGCGCGGAAATGTCGACCGTGCCGATCACGCTTTCGTTGACCCCGAAGTTCGGAGCCGACATGAACAAGGTGATGGCATCGGAGCTTACGTTCTGACGGAACACGTCGAGCGCGAGTTGCGTGCCCACCTGGTGAAACAGCGCCGTCGAGAGGTTCGCGCTCTTGAGGCGGATCGTGCCGGACCCCACGCTGAGCGAACTCA
>DASXKQ010000201.1:0-32240 GCA_036496745.1 Polyangiaceae bacterium | reverse complement strand
AACGAGCTGCTCGTCCGGTAGATGAACGGCGCGGTCCTGGATCTCGAGCGTCCTCAGCACGCAAAAATGGATACCGGCAACGTCTCGACTATAGAAGAGCGGCCCTTGGTGTTGCCAGAACGTGCGTAGGTCGTCGTCGCTCAAGTTGATCTGGTCATGATTGCCGGCGACATGGAGCAGGGGTGCTTGCAGGTCGGCCATCGTGCGGATGAAGCGCCCGTACTGTTCGAGATCGCGCTCGCGGTCCTCGTCCTCGATCACGTCTCCCAGATTCACGACTAGGTTGGGCTGATCTTGGCGATTCATACGTTCGACGAACGCGCCACACAGGTCTTCAGCGTGGTGAGTCAGCTTACGCAGCTTGCCCTCGAAGCGGGCAAGTGGGCCGAAATGCACGTCGGAGATGAGCGCAAAGCGCATACCCAGTGTTCTAAGATGGAGGCGGCTATTTTGCCGCGGAAAAAAACGCGCTAGTGGAAAGAGGCAAATGACCAATCGATGTCTGGGTGCGGCTCTCGTCCTAGGTCTTCTCACGCTGCCGACGGCTTGCAGCAAAAAGCAGGATCAGGCGGTCGCCACGGGCGGCTATCAGCCGGCGCAAACGGCTCCGGGTGCTCCAACCGCGCAGTCTGGGGTACCGCAAGCTCAACCCGGTACGCCAACGCCTCAGCCCTCGGCGACAGCGCCCGCACCCACGCCCGTGCCGCAAGCAACGGATCCTGCCGTCGCCGCGGCCATTCAACCCGTGCTCACCCAGCTCGGTGCGAGCCAAGTGGTCGCAGGCTCGAAGCCGCTCGGTACGGCGGTCGTCGGCAACGTCGGGCCAGGGCAAACGCTCGAGTCGCAGCTCATGCTGCAACCCAACAAGTGCTACAGCGTGGTGGCAGCCGGCGCGCCGACGATTACGGAGCTGTCGGTGCAGCTCGTCGCCGTAACGATTCTGCCAGGCCTCGCGCCCGTGCTCGCAACCGATCAGGATACGGGGCCGACAGCGGTGCTCGGCAAGAAACCGAACTGTTACAAGTGGGCGCTGCCCGTGCCGGTCGCGGCGAAGATCGTCGTACAAGCGAGCGGGGGTCAAGGACCTGCCGCGGCGCAAGCGTACGAAAAATAGAGCTCAACGCCCGCGCTTGCGGGCGACCAATAGCGTCAGGGTTGGCGCACCGAGTGCAGCGGTAACGATGCCGACTGGGAGTTCTCGCCCCGGCATGATCAAGCGCGCGAATAGGTCGGAGCCCACTAGAAAAGCCGCGCCGGCCAAGGCGGACATCGGCAGCAGCGTACGGTAGCTGCCGCCGAGCGAGAGCCGCACGGCGTGCGGCACGATCAGGCCCACGAAGGCGATTGGCCCACACCACGCCACGCAGCCCGCGACGCCGAGTGAGCCGAAGCCGAGGGCGAGCAAGCGCAAGCGCGCCACATCGACCCCTTGGCTATGCGCGAGCTCTTCCCCAAGAGCGAATGCTTGCAGCTGCCTGCGCAGCACGAGCAACGCGCCACAAGAGACCAACGAGATCGGCAAGAGTAAGAGCGCTCCGCGGTAACCGACCTGTGGCAACTGGCCGAGCGCCCACTGCGTTGCCGCGAAGAGCGCACGAGCGTCGGACAGGTATTGTACGCCGGTCGCCAGCGCGCTGGTCGCCAGCGTGACCGCGATGCCCGAGAGCAATACGTCGCTCGAGTGAACGCGCCGCGACGCGGCGAGCCCCGCCACAATCGAGCTCGTGCACAGGGCGCCGGCGAAGGCGCACAGCGTGACCCACGGCAGACCGCTGACCGTGCGCGAGGCGTCGAAAGCCAGCGCTGTCAGCGCACCCAGCGTGGCGCCGGCGGTGGTTCCCACCGTGTCCGAAGTGGCGAGCGGATTTTGAAATAGTGCTTGGAACACCGCTCCGACCAAGGCAAGTGTTGCTCCGACCAGGGCGCCCACTAGCACGCGCGGTACGCGCAGCTGCCACAGGATGAAAGCTCCGCGCTCGCCCTCCGGCCGTTGACCTACGAACACGGCGAGCAGCAGTAGGCTCACGCAACACGCGACTAGGAGCGCGACGCGCCCTCTCATGCCGTCCTCCTGCGCGGAACGATCAAACGCGCAGCGTCAGCGGTCAGAACGGCCATCTCGACGCCGAACAATCGGCTCATTTGCTCCGGCAGCTCCGGCGCCGTGAAGCGCGTCTCGAAGTGCACGCGTCCAGCGGCGAGACCGATGACACGAATGCGGCTCACATCGTGCAAGAAGCGGAGCAAGTTCACGTCATGGCTCACGCACAGAACCGTTTTGCCGTCTTGCCAGGCGCTGTCGAGTAGCCCGTAAACGTCGAGCTGTTGCGCGGGATCGAGGTGGTTGCCCGGCTCGTCGAAGAGCAACGTGCTGGCGTCTTGAGCCATCAAGCAGGCGAAGGCGACGCGCTGCCGCTCACCCCCGGAGAGCGAGAGGATCGACTGTTCGGCGTGTCGCTCGGCGCGCACGCGCTCGAGCGCGCGGTGCGCTGCTCGGCACGAGTCCGCGTAAGTCTCTGAAAATCGAAAGCGCGCCGCAGCTACGGCGTCGAGCGCCGAGAGGGGTTCGTCAGCGCGCACGTGTTGAGGCAACCAGGCCATGCGCGCCGCGCGTTCGCGCGCAGCAAGCTCGCTCACTCGCGTACCACGTGAGTAGACGTGGCCCGCATTCGGCCGCACGAGCCCGATCGCGGCTCGGATCAGCGTGGTTTTGCCTGCGCCATTCGGGCCGATCAGAGCTACGAAATCGCCGCTGCCGAGCGCGAGCGAAACTCGGTCGACGAGTGCGCGGCCGCCGACCTGGACGGTCACGGCAGCGAGCTCGAGCTCGTTCATTGCGCTGCTCCGGCGCTGAACAAGCGCGTGATCTCTTGCGTCAGCCGATCGGCAAAAGCGAGAATGCGTGGACCGACGCTGAAGGCCTCGGGCGCGACGAGCAGCGCGACGTGGCCCGTCTTGACGGCCGAGAGCGGCGTGACACGCGCAAAATCCCCGAGAAAGGCGGCTCGTTCCGCGTCGCCGCCGCTCGTGGCGAGCACGATGATGGCATCGGGGTCGAGCGCGATCAGCCGCTCGATCGACAGGCGCGGAATGCCGGGCACGTCCTCGGCGACCGCATTGCGGGCTCCCGCGGCGCGCAGTACCGCGCCGTGTATCGAATTTCGTTTGACGAACAGAACTTCGGCGAGCTTGCCGGGGGTTTCCGCGAGCACCAAGAGCACGCGGGGTCCGTGTGGGGGTTCCGCCGTCGACAAGCGCGATGACAAGCGGTCAGCGAGCGCATTGGCGGCGTCGGCGCGTTCGGTGAGCGCTCCAATTCTGCGCGTGCTCGCGACGATCTGGTCGACCGAGAGCCAAGGTAAGAACTCCGTGGGACCGAGCGCGCTGAGTTCGCTCTTGGCGGTGTTCACCGCGGACTCCGTCATGATCAGGGTGGGCGCCAGGCGCGCGATGGCTTCGTACGACGGCGTGAGGCTCGTGCCGACGTGAGGCAGCTGTCGCGCGGCGTCCGGGTAGTCGGAGTAGTCGCTCACGGCGACCAAGCTCGTGCCCGCGCCGATCGCGAACACGGTTTCGGTGATCGCGGGCGAGAGTGAAACGATGCGCTTGGGCGAGCCGTGCTCCTTCGCAGACGGACTCGAGCGCGAGCAGTTCGAGAGCAACGCGGCCAGCAGCAGCGCGACTATATGCAGCAGGTTCCTGCGGTTCACGAGCTTTTGGCGCGCCGATGAGCTTTGGGTTCCGAACCGGAGTCAGCGGTCGAAAGGCTGCGCTCGTGCAAGATTCGTAGCCCCTCCAAAGTGAGGTTCGGATCGGTTTCTTGAATGCGCGCCGAGTGCTTGGCGATCAGCGCGCTCAAGCCTCCGGTTGCGATAATGCGACAGCTGAAGCCGAGTTCTTGCTGCAGGCGATCGACCAAACCGTCTACGAGCGAGGCGTAGCCGAACACGACGCCGGACTGCAACGCATGCGTGGTGTTGCGGCCCACCACGTGTGGCGGTGCCGAGATCTCCACGCGCTGGAGCTTGGCTGCATGCGAGAGCAAGCCGTCGAGGCTCACTTGTACGCCGGGGACGATCACGCCGCCCAGGTACTCGCCCTTCGGCGAGATGCAATCGAACGTGGTGGCGGTTCCGAAGTCGACGACGATCACGGCGCCATGGACACGCTCGAAAGCGGCGACCGCGTTGACGATGCGGTCCGAGCCGACGTCACGGGGGTTTTCGTAGAGCACGGGAATACCGGTCTTTGTGCCGGGCCCGACAATGAGCGGATCGCGCGCGAAAGCCTGGCGTACGGCCTGACTCATCACCTCCGTGAGAGGCGGCACGACGCTGGCGATGATCGCGGCGTCGATAGCGTCCCGCGGCACTTTGCGCAGCGACAATAGCTCGAGCAAAAGCACGCCGTATTCGTCCTCGGTGCGCGTGCGGACCGTCGAGACTCGGAAGGTTTGCTCGAGGGTTCGTTCTCGGTACAGTCCGAACACGACGTTGGTGTTGCCGATGTCCACCGCGAGCAGCATGTGTCGCTCTCTACTACTGCTTGAGACCGGCCGCCACGATGACGTCTCCCTCGGCGAGCCGCTCGAAGCCTGGGCTGGCCTCACCGACCAGCGTGTAGTCGCCGTCCAAGTAGGGATGACGCCCGAGCGTCACGAACAGCTGGCTATCGCCCGTATCACGTCCAGCGAGAGCAATGCCGACACTAGCGCGTTCGAAGGACACGGGCGCGGTCTCGCAGCGCAGCGCAGGCCGATCGGCGCCGCCATAGCCATCCCCGCCCGGATCACCGAATTGCGCGACGAAGCCTGGCACGACCCGGTGCACGACTAGCCCGTCGTAGAACTTCGAACGCACGAGCTCGAGCACGCGAGCCACCGCCTTCGGCGCGAATTCAGCGTCGAGCGTGAACTCGAGGTCCCCGACGTCGGTTCGTAACACGATTGGGTAGCGGCCCGCTGCGACGGCCGCGTCCGCACCTATAGCTGCCAGCGCACGCGACTCGGCCGCGCACTTGCGTGAATTGTCGCCGAGTAAACGCAGTGCTTGCTCGGCGTGCTCGCGGAGCGACGGACTTTCGCCCTTGCAGGCGAGCTCGATCTTCTCCTTTAGACCGAGCACTTCCAGGGCGCCCGCCGCGTCGATCAGCGCGCTCTTGAGCTCGAGATTGGGGCTCGCATCGAAGCGTTGGAATGCGCCGGACAGTGCCTGAATCACACTCGGATCCGGATGAGGCGCGATTTTTTCGTCCGAGCGCTCGGCTGGCGCGGCGGCCGCGCGATTGGGATAGCTGGACAGCACGCGCGCAGCGCTGGCTACGACTCCGGGTGCGGCGCTGCCGAGCGCCTCGGCCAAGCTGCGGTAGGTGCTCTCGAGCTCCGGATGGGCAGGGATGAGACCGAGCGCGGCCTCTCTCACCAAGTTGTCGCCGTTTTGCAAAAATGCCGAGAAAGTTCGGGCGCGGGCCGCGACGATCGGTGCTCGATTCAGGACACACAGCACCGCGAGTAAGCCCTCGCGTCCAGATTTTTGGGGATCACACGCGAGTAGTCGAGCTGAGGTCGTCGCGTTGCCGGCAAGCAGTGCGGCGGCCGCACAGCGCAGGTGCACCTTACGTCGCAAGATCGCGGCTGACTCGCTGCCGGATACCGGTAGGTTCGCGAGCAGCGTAACGCTCGCGACTGCTTCGTGCGGCGGAGCGCTGAGCCCGGACAGCAGCTCTGAGACGATGCCGTAGGTCGGCTCGAGCAAACTCTCGTCACTCGGCGGCGCGTTCAAGAGAGCTGCCACGCCGCGCTCGACGAACTCCCGAGCGGGCGCGCCGAGCTTCACGAGCTCGCGTGCCGCGCTCGCGCGCGTGGCGGAGGAGTGCCCAGGTTGCGTGACCACATCGAGCAGCGCGTCCGCACCACCGGCAGCGACACGCCCGAGGGCGCGCGTCGCAAATTCGCTCGCCGGTGTGTCGTGCTCGAGCACGGCTTGCGCCTGCTTGAGTAAGCGAGCGCCAGTCGAAGGACTCAGCGACGCCAGACGTGTGAAGGGATAGAGCGCGTTTTCGAGCGCGCGGTCGGCGGGAGCAGCGACGTCGAGCAAGGTCACGATCGTCGCGTCATCCAGTTGTCCGGCGGCCCCCGCGACGCGGCCTAGCGCGAGCGCGGCAGCCTCCGCCCTCTTTCGCGGACCGCGCAGCCAGTCACGCAGAGTGCCTTCTGCCTCGCTGCCGCCGCAGCGCCCGAGCGCGTCGGCGATCGCCTCCTCGGGCGTCCAGAGCGAGCTAGCCTGGGCGTCTGCGAGGCTCACCAGCGACGCCGCCCGCGCCGTGAGCTTGCGTACGAGAGGTTGCTCGTGACCGCGGCACGCATAGCCCAGGCCATAGGCCGACCACGTGATCACTTCGGGATCTTCGTCGCTCAGCGTTTGTTGCAGGAACTCGACTGCCTTTTCGTCCGCGTTGCGCGCGAGGGCCCGCGCGGCGCGGCGACGGACGGAAGCGTCGTGATTCGCAAGCACGGTCGCATCGAGCAGGCTCGAGTCGCGCGCTTGCTCGACTCGAGCGATGCTTTTCAAAATTTCGGTCGTCGCGGGCGCGGAAACGAGCGCGCTCGAGCCGGGTGCGGGCGTCGGGCTTGCCGAGTGCGCGCGGCAAGAACCCAGCGCGAGTGACAGCGCAAAAACAGCGGAACGCATCAAACCTTGGTTCGCCCAGCGATCGTGAGCGCATCGAGCCAGTAGCTGCACCACTCACGCAGTGCGCGCGCTCGCGTGGCGAGCAACGGGAGCTCGGGCGCCCGCGCTGGGATGGGTGTTGGGTCGAAACCGGCAGAGCGGAAACAATGCAGCGCGCGCGGCATGTGCCAATCGCACGTCACGACGCCGACCGAGCGTTGCCCGAGCAGCAACAGCTTTGCGGCACAGCGAGCATTTTGCAGAGTCGAGCGTGACACCAGCTCGCGGTCAATCGCCGCTCCGGGCACGCCCAGAGCGTTGAGTGCGCTCGCGAACGCGTCGGCTTCGCTGACGCCGTGCCAACGTTTGCCGCCGCAGACGAGAATGCGCGAGGCCATGCCTTCGCCGAAGGCAAGCGCCGCTCGCCGCACGCGGCGCTCGGCCGGGGTCGAAAGTTTGCCTTCGCGCCCGACACGGCAGCCCAGTACGACCAAACTCGCGAGCGTCACGCAGCGAACCCTAGCCGCCTCTTGCGCCGACGTCGCGCGTCCTCCATGGTCTACGGGTCGTGACCCCAGCGACGCGGCGTTTGGCCGTTCGAGTGCTGCAAGCCTTGGCCGTGCTTTTGCTGGCCGGTTTCGGCGCGCGCGCGCTGCGACCGTGGCCGCGCGCGCGGCGACCGCCGCAGGCGCCGCCGGTTAGCGCGGTCAGCGCATCCGTGGCGGGTGGAGCTCATATGGCCACGAACGGGCCGGGCAGCGAGAGGCCGTTGAAGGTTCCCACGGGCTCGCTGCCGCGACTGAGCTGCGACGCCGCTCGCGCGATCATCGCGGAGGTACACGAGCGCTTTCCGGCGGAGCCGCAGCGGGTCGCTCCGGAGGAATGGCTCGAGCTTTGGGCCGATTGGTTCGATCCGCACGGCATGTGGTCGGTCGCGCCGGATTCACCGCTTCCGGAAGTCATGAAGAGCGTCGCGCCGGACCTCTTGCGAGAACTCGAGGCAAAACCAGGCACGGGTCCTTGCGCGGCTGCGCACACGGTCGGTCTCGCGGCGCGCCACTGGCTCGACGAACTTCGCGGAGCCTTCGAACTTGCGCGGTTGAACGCAAAAGGTGGCTCCTGGTCGCGCGCGCTGTTCGCCGTCAGCGAGCCCGCGTTTCAGGACGATCGTGTGTCGATGCCGGGCCGCGACTTGGCCGCGGACCTCGGAGCCCGCATCGGCGCATTCTTGGAGGTCGCGCCAGGTCTCGGCGACGCTCCGGCCGACGCGGCATTCGCGCGGTTTTTTCCAGACTTGGGTGCCGATGGTTGGGCCGAGGTCGCGCTTGCCGCGGCCGTTCGTGCGTACGTGCCGGTCATGGACCCGCATGGACAGTGGGCTCCGCAAGAGGAGGAGTGGTCGCTTTTCGAAGGCGATCCGCTGGATGAGACGCAGCCGAAGCTTTGGGGCTCGGTGGTGCGCACCGCGCTCGGCGCGCGCATCGTCGATGCGCCGTCGCTGCCGCTCGAAATCGACGACCTGGTGCTCCGGGTCGACGGGCTCGAAACCGCGGGTCTGAGCGTCGAACAGCTGGAGGAGCTAGCGCGCGTCGAGCCTCCGCTGGGACATGCGGACCGGCGAGTGACGGTTTTGCGCGGCGGTAGCTCCGTGCCGATCGAGCTCTCCGTCTCGTTTGCGGACGACGCGAACGAGGAAGCGCCGGCGCTTGCCAGCACACGCATTCACTATGCTGACGGTAGCGCGCTGGTGGTTCCGATCTCCGAGGTGAGCGATCGTTTGGGAGACGCACTTGCGAATGCGATCAGCGACGCGCGCGAGGAAGAAGTGCCGCTCGGGATCCTGCTCGACCTGCGCGGCAACGGCGGCGGTTCGACTGACGGCGCTGCCGCCGCGATCGGCTTGTTCCTGCCCGGTGCACCTAGCTTTCCCTTGATTCACCGGGGGGTCGTGCAGGAGGTGATGCGCGCTCTCGAGCCAGAGGAAGGAACGAGCTGGGACGGGCCGGTGGCGGTGTTGGTCGACGGTTACACGGCGAGCGCTGCAGAAATGATCGCAGGCGCAATCGACGCGTATGGCCGCGGCCCGCTCCTCGGCCAACATACGTTCGGCAAGGGCTGCGTACAGGAATACTTCGACGACCGATCCGGGCAAGGCGTGCTGCGCCTGACCACTCTGCTCGTGGCGTTGCCCGACGGTCGCCCGCTGCAGCGCGTGGGGCTCGAACCGTCGCTGCCGCTCGAGTTGCCAGAAACCGACGAATCCGAGAGCGATTTGGACGGCTCGCCGCTCGGGGCGGCAGGACCCGATGTTCGCCGCGCACTCGCCGCGGCACCTGCGTGGCCTCTCCACCATGACAAGCTGGGTCCCTGTGACGACAAAGTGGTCTGTCGCGCGCTCGGTCGTCTCGGTTCGGGTGCCCCAGCTCGCAGGGGTCGTGCTGCCGATTCGCCCGCGACTCGCTCACGCCGAACCGCCCGCCCGCGCCCTGTGCTAGGACAAGCGGAGCATTCGGGCCATGGTTCCATCGAGTTCAGCGAAGGTCGGGGCGCCCCGCCCCGCTAAGCCACAGCAAACGGACGTCGAGGCGTCCGAGGACGACGCGAGCTTGCAGCCGCTGGACGAGCCCCTGTACTTCGGTCTCGATGGCTCGCCGCAGCCCCAGGTCTATCCCATCGAGTTCGAAGAAGGGCGGATCGACGCGGATGCGGCCAAGGTCGTGAAACGGCTGGTGCGCAACGGCCACGAGGCCTACCTAGTCGGGGGATGCGTGCGCGACCTGCTCGTCGGCTACGCGCCCAAGGATTTCGACGTAGCCACCAGCGCTCGGCCTGACGACGTGCGGCGGCTGTTCCGCAATTCGCGCGTGATTGGTCGGCGCTTTCGTTTGGTGCACGTGCTGTTCGGCCCTCGCAAGGTGATCGAGACGGCAACCTTCAGGCGAGCTCCCGAGCAGAGCGACGCGCGCGAGGGAGAGGATCTGCTGATCCGAAACGACAACGTTTTTGGCGAGGCGCACCAAGACGCGCAGCGCCGCGATTTCACCATCAACGGTTTGTTCTACGATTTGGAGCACAATCTCGTGCTCGACTGGGTCGGGGGCATGCCCGACATCGAGCGGCGCGCGGTGCACACGATCGGCAATCCAATCGTGCGATTCCAGGAAGACCCGGTACGTATCCTGCGCGCGATCAAGTTCGCCGCCAGGCTCGATCTGGGCATCACTCCCGAGGTGTACGACGCGATCGTACAGTGTCGCAGCACGCTGCGCCGCGCGGCGCGCCCGCGCTTGTTCGAGGAAATTCTGCGGCTTTTGCGCAGCGGTTCGGCGCGGCGCGCATTTTGGCTGTCGTGGGAGTGCGGCGTGCTGGACGTGCTCTTGCCGGAGCTGTCGAGCTACCTCGCCGATTTGCCGGAAGACGACTCCAGCGTGTGGCGAATCTTGGACGCGGTCGATCGCGCAACCAGCGAGCGCGGTGCGCCGCTCGACGACATCGTTTTGTGGAGCGCGCTCCTAATGGAGCCCATGCGCGAGGCATGCTCAGGCGCGCGCGACCGCATGGAGGCGGCTTCGGATTTTCTGGAGCCCCTGATTGATCGCCTGAACGTGCCGCGCCGCATCGCGGACTCCGTACGTCGTATCATCGCGCTGATGCCCCGCGTCGAAGCCGGCCGCAGCGGGCGCTTCACGCGTACGAACCTATATGCCGTGTTGCGCGAGGTGGTCGACCTGCGAGCGAGCGCTCTGGGAGACGCGCGGCTTCCGCCCGCCGATGAGGAAGACGGCGACGCTACGGCCCCCGAAACGCCTGGACCGCGCCGTCGCCGTCGGCGCCGCTAAAAAACAAGCGTGCTCGCTGCCGCATGCCGCAACATCCACGCATGCTGCGTTGGTCGCTGCAGTGCGTGCTCGAAACGCTAGTTGTTCAATTCGACGCGCAACAGCTTGCGGCCGACGAATACGTAGTCGCCGTGCGATAGCGCCGTTTCCGACTTGATGCGGACGTAGGTCCCATTGCGGCTGTCGAAGTCGGTGAGCTGGAATTTGCCGTCTTTTTCTTCGACGGCGCAGTGCTTGCCCGACATGAAGACGTCGCTTGGGAAGTTGAGGTCGCCGTCTTCGCGGCCAATCTGCAGCGAGTTGCCGCGCGCGCACACGGTCATCCCGAGCGCGCCGCCCTCCAAGACCTGATTGAGCCGGAACGCGCTCGGATACTTGGGCGATGAATAGAAGAACGTCCCTTCCGGATCTGCGCCGTCGGACGCTTTCGGAGTCGGATCGAGTCGGAACACCTGCTCACCCGCGAGCAACATGTCGCCGGGAGCGATCTCAATCGTGCCCCGGACACGGAAATACACGCCGTTGACCGAGCCCTCGTCGCGCACGACGAGCCGGTTGTCACGATAGAAAAAATTCGCGTGGCGTGGCGAGATGAACGGGTCATCCGGAAACTCGAGTTCACCCGAGCGACCGAGCAAGTGCTGATCGGCTTTGAGGTGATAGCTCAGGCCGTCCATGCCCTCACCGCGGATCAAAATCAGGCGCGCTTTCGCGGGATCCTGCATGTCGCTGTAGAACGACGCTTGCATGTGCAAGATCGCGTCTGGCACCGGCGTGCCGCAGCGCCCGCAGAACTTGTGGCCGCTCGGCACGGGCGTCATGCACGACTCGCAAACGTAATACCTGGCCTGATCCATCTGCTGCTCCTCTTGAGTCCGTGCAGCGCCTGCCGGACCGAGACTCACCGCCGGGTCAGAGCCTCCACCAATTTGCGCTGGATTGGAATGAGGTTTGTAGCCGGCGGTCGGCGGGCTCGAATTCGCAGGTTGGCCGGTAGTCGGCTGATCGGCCGAAAAGAGCGTCAAATCGTGCCCGCACATGCGGCAATGCGTCTCACCGATCAGCGCAAAGGTTTCGCAGCCTCCGCAGACGATGCCGACTTCCAGCGCAGCGTGTGCCATCGAGCGCTAGAACCGTAGCACTCGCGCCTGAACTCGCTCAAGCGCACACAGACGCCGGCCGCGACCGCGTTTCTCGTCTCAGTGGATGAAGGAGAGCCGGTTCTTCACGTCGAAGAATCCGTCTTTGCTGACCAACCGAAACACGACCGTCTCGCGGCAAGCGCCCGTCTGTGCCGGACCGAAGTCGCGCGAGTCGTACGGAAAGAGCCGATTGTCACTGACCAACGCGAACTGCCCCTGCGGTACCTTGATCTCTGCGTCGAGCGGCTTGAGGGTCTGCTGCATGGTGTTGCCGCGCATGTGCAGGCGGCTTCCGAGTTGCTCCATATCGCAACTCTGATCGACCTCGACATGTGTGTGTGGGTCGCGCTCGCTGAAGCGGTCACAGTCTGTTTCGGTCGGCACCGGCTGCCCGGCGAGCAAGAGCGTTTCACTCGAAATCTTGAGCGTGTCGCCTGACGTACCCGCGATGCGACCGATCACGAGGCGCCCGTCGCTTTTCGGCTCGTCGCAGAGGGCGAGATCGCCAAAGCCGGGCGAGGTTGCGCGCCAGAGCAGGATCCAATCGCCTCCGCGCAAGGTGGGGCTGATCGAGGAGTCCAGATAGGGGTCGTCCGCGGGAATCTGCCACCAGCGCAGGCAGGTGAGCCGTGCGAGGCCGACGATCACGGCCAAAACCATGGCAGCCCAGAGCGCAGCGTTGAGGAATCTCCTCATCCGGCGCGGAGCCTAGCACGCCCGCTCTATCGGCAATCGACCGGGGGGAGTTCGGCGTCGTGCATACCTTTCGAGACGAGCTTTGCGTTCGCAAACAGCGGGCGCCAATGATCGACCCGCACGAACTCGGAGCGGTCGCGGGTCGTTTCATCGCCATCCATCACGCTGGCTGAAACGACACCGAGCACTTCTCCAGACCGACTGCTCAGCGCCGGACCGCCCGAGTCTCCAGGGCAAATCGAAGCCTTCAACAAGAAGCGTCCGTCCGCGAGCGTTTCGATCGGACCGCCAGCCCGGAGTCGGCGATGGATGCCGCCGTTCGACAGAGCGCAACGGCCGAACCCGATGGGTTCGACCGCTTCGCCGACTGCGGGTGGGTCGTCCAAACGGACGGGTTTGGTCGGGATGCCGACGAGGTGCCGCTCGAGCACGAGCACCGCGAGGTCTCCATCGCCGGATACATAGCCGCATGAAGGCGCGATCACCGCGCGCACCGCCACTTCTCCCCAGGGCAAATCGTCACCGCCGAGCTCGACGTGGATGATACTGGGCGAGACGTTTTCCGGGAGGGATTGCCCGTGAGCGCCGCGCCGCGCGACGCAATGGTGCGCCGTCAGGACTTGATCGTCGTCAATCAAGGTCCCCGAGCAAGTCACCTCACCTGCCACGATCCGAACGACGTAGTCGTCCTCGGTCGCGATGGCAGGCGGCATCAGCTCGATCGGCTCCCGTTCTTCGTCACCTTTGGGCGACGCTGCAGGAACCGGCGCTTGTGCGGGCGCAGGATGGAAGCCGAAAAGACGGGCGCAGCCGCTGAGCGCAAGCATCCCCCACATGGCCAGGCAGACTTCGCGGGTCCGAAGCCGTCCCTTGTTATGAGCTTCCGTCACCAATGCGGAGAAGTTTGACACCACGCGCGTAGAAAGGTTCCGACACGTGATTCGACGTTCGTCTTGGTCCTTCGATTCGAGAACGATCGACTCAGGTAGTTGGAGGTGAGATATCTCCCACCCTACGGGCGTCTTACTTCAGCTGGTCAGCACGAGGTCGTCCTTGTGAACGACGATCACGTCGGAATCTTCAGTCGCCAGCGTTGCCTTCGTCGCCTTTTTTCCAGCGGAACGAGCGACTTGGGCCGTGCTGAGACGGGTCAGGCCGCGCGCGACTTCTTCTTCGCTCGTCGAGATCAGGCGAACGGCGTCGCCCACGTCGAAGTCACCACGCACCCCGACGACGCCCACGGAGAGCAAGCTGCTCTTGCCCGCGCGGACTGCGCGCACGGCACCGGAATCCAGAATGAGCACGCCGCGCGGGCGGAGGGTGAACGCGATCCAATGCTTACGCGCTTTGAGCGGCGGCCCGAGGCATGGAAACAGAGTGCCGACGTCGTTGCCCGAGAGCAGCTCGCACAACACCCGGGGATTGCTGGCGGGAGCGATCACGACGGCGGCACCCGACCGGCTAGCCTTGCGCGCTGCGTCGATCTTGCTCGACATGCCGCCGGAACCCACGCGTTCGCGCGCCTCCGTCACCGTGCCTATCTCGGTGGATTCCGCCATTAAGGCGATCCGCTTGCCACGCGCGTCGAGCACGCCGTCCACGTCGGTGAGGAGCACGAGCAAATCGGCGCTCACGAGCGGAACGACCATTGCCGCCAACTGATCGTTGTCCCCGAAACGGATCTCCTCGGTAGCAACGGTATCGTTCTCGTTGATGATCGGAATGGCGCCGGCATCGAGCAACGCACCGAGCGCGTTGCGGGCGTTGTTGAGCCGGTCGCGGTCGGCCAGATCTGCATGGGTGAGTAGTACCTGTGCAGGCGTGATGCCGAGCGCGCCGAACGCCTCGTCATAGCGCCTCATCAATACACTTTGTCCGGCGGCCGCGGCTGCTTGTTGAAGCGCCACCTCTTTTGGCTTTTGGCGATAGCCGAGACGCGCACCACCGAGCGCGATAGCGCCGCTCGTGACGATTACGAAGCCGCGCTTGGGCTGAGCGCCGTCCTTGCTAGAGCCCGCGCCGCGCAGCTCCGCGATCTGCGTCGCGAGCTTGCTCGGCAAGTCGAGATCGCTCGTCAGCGTGCGCGAGCCAATTTTGACCACGATACGCCGGGCTTTTTCGAGATCGGAGCGAGCGGACACGAGTGCGTGAATAGCATAACCGATGGCCGACCTCGACTTCACAGCCGCGTCAACGTCTTGGCGGTCTCAGTCGTCCCGTGCTGAGCCTTAAGGTTTGCGGTGCACGGCCGACCTAGAGGGTGTGTCCAGTATCATCGGGCTGATCGTGGTCTTCGGCGCAGTGCTCGGCGGGTTCGCCATGGCGGGTGGCCCGATGGGCGTCCTGATCCAGCCGAGCGAGTTCATCGTCATCGGCGGAGCGACCCTCGGCACGGTTTTGGTCTCGGCACCGGGCAAAGTGCTCGGGCGCGTGAGCGGCGCCATGAAGAAGGCCTTCTCGAATCACTCGCCGGCCAAACAAGACTACATGGATCTGCTGAAGCTCCTTTACCAGATCCTCGCGCTGATACGACGCGAAGGGGTGCTCGCCCTCGAGCCGCACGTGAGCGAGCGCGCTACGAGCACGCTGTTCGGCGCGTACCCGACGGTGAGCAAACGCCATCACGCCATGGACTTCCTGGTCGACGGGCTCAAGCAGCTCGTGGACGGCTGCTCCGCTGAGGAGCTCTCGATGCTGTTCGACGCGGAGCTCGAGACGCACCACGACGAGGAGCACCAGCCGATTGCTTTGATTCGAACGGCCGGCGACGCGCTGCCGGGTCTCGGCATCGTGGCTGCCGTGCTCGGCATCGTGATCACGATGGCGCACCTCGACGGCGGTCCCGAGGAAATTGGACACCACGTCGCGGCGGCGCTCGTCGGTACGTTCCTCGGCATCTTGCTATGTTACGGCTTGGTCGGTCCACTCGCGACCAGCGTCGAGATACAGGGCACCGCGGAGGCTCGCTATATGCTCTGCATGAAAGAAGCCGTCGTGGCAGCGGCGCGCGGAGTCAACCCGGCCATTGCCATCGAATTCGCGCGGCGCGCCATCTTTTCCGACGAACGGCCGTCGACCGCGGAGCTCGAAAAGGCGTTCGCCGAGCTCAAAGGCAAATAGCAATGGCGGGCGGGAGCGGCGCGAGTACGAGCGGCGGCCCGCGCGTCATCATCATCAAGAAGAAGAGCAAGGGCCACGCTGCGCATCACGGTGGCGCATGGAAGGTTGCCTACGCCGACTTCGTGACCGCGATGATGGCACTGTTCATGGTGATGTGGCTGCTCGCGCAGACCGACCAGGTGACGAAAAGCGAACTCTCTGAATATTTCCGGACGGGCGTGTTTTCGGGCGCGCCGTCGGTGCTCAACGGCGGCACGGGCATTCAGAACAAGGCGTTCCTCGACACCGTGGGTGACGCGCACACGCAGCCGGAACAAGTCTCGTTCGAGCGCGTGTCACTGGCCGTGCGCGCGCAGCTCGCCAAGATGTCGAGCGAGGATCCGAAGCTCAAGGACATGGCGTCTCAGCTCAAGGTGAGCGTCACCGACGACGGGCTCTTGATTCAGATCCTGGACGGCGGAAAGGATCTGCTGTTCGATCTTTCGTCGGCCGAATTGAAGCCCAAGCTGGTCGAGATCCTGGCCAAAATAGCGCCGCTCCTCGCTCGCCTCGACAATCAGATTCAGGTGCACGGGCACACCGACGCGCGTCCGTTTCCGGCCGGCTCCGGCCACAGCAACTGGGAGCTCTCGTTCGACCGCGCGGATCGCGCGCGCGCCGTGCTCGAGAAGAACGGCCTGCGCGCCGATCAGATCTCCGGCGTATTCGCGCATGGGTCGACCTCACTGTTCAATCCGAAGGATCCACTGGCGCCGGAGAATCGACGCCTGTCGATCCTCGCCGTGCGTCGTGGCATGGAAAACGTCGCTGCGCGCGGGCAAGCGCCGGGAGACCAAGCTGGTCGCGACAGCGTGGCCAAGGCTCCACCGGCAAAGTCGGAGCCGGACAACGCCAAAGCCGAGTAGCGAAGAGTCGGAAAGCTCAGGCATGTTCGAGGTTGGGTAACGCCTGGAGCTCGAGCACCGTCGCCCCGGCCTCGAGCGCGGTGTCGAGCAGGAGATTCGTGCCGGCGTCCGCGGGGAGCTCGGCGACGAACCGCGTTCGCGCCAGGTCATATGGGTCCGCAGGTGCGTCGTGAAGTCGACATCCGGCTCGTTCGAGAGCGGCTCGTAGCTCCGGCACGTTGCCGACTGCGCTCACCTGGTAGCGATCGGCACGGTCCACGAGCGCGCATGCCGTGACGACTCCAGCGCGGCTGACTAGCACTTGGTCGCAGCGGTCGAGCGCGCTGCGCTCGGGACCCAGTGCTGCCAATTCGCCCACCGAAAACAGCAAAGCCGAACGCTCGGCGACGCGCTCGAGTAGCGTCGCCATGTGGTCGGCCGAAACGGCGTCGAGCTCCGCGAACGGTGTCTCGAGGCAAACGACTTTGGGTTCGCCGACGGTCGCCATGGCGAAACCGAGCACGCGCTGCTGCCATTTGTTCAAGGTCGCGAGGCGAAATCCGCCGAGCGCGGCCAAGCCGAATCGCTCGAGAACCGTGGCGCTGCGGCTGCGCGCCTCACGCGCGGTGCACTGCGCGAGGCGCGCGGCAAGACTCACGTACTCGCTCACCGTGGCGTGCCTGTCCAACGGCGGATCGCAGAGTGAGAGCCCCGCGACACCCTGCGCTACCGCGTCAGAGAGTGGGACCCTGTCGAGCGTGATACGACCTGAGGCGACCTGTGCGTCTTGTGCGAGGACGCGGAACAACGGGCTGAAATCGCCGACGAGGCCGAGGCGCGCCCCCTCGACGCGCGCCGATTGGGATGCCCAGAGCTCCACCCCGCGTGCGGCGACCTGTGCCGCCGAGAGCTCCAGAACGATATTCATTCGGTAGACGGCATCCACTCGATCAGCGCGAGCGGTGAATCGCCGGGGTGCACCACGAACGGCGAGACTTGCCGCAGCATCTCCAGAATTTGCCCGGGCAGCAGCGCGCTCGCGCTGCTCGATTGTTCTTTGATGCCTTCCACGCCGAGCAGGCGGCTGAGCAGCGAAGCGTCCGGCGGCGGCAGCTCGACGATAGGAGCGTGCTCGGTGAGATGAGCGAGCTTGCGCGCGACCGCCAACGCCTGGCGCAGGCCGCCGAGCTCATCGACCAACTTGCGCTCGAGGGCTTGCTCGCCTGTCCAGACGCGCCCTTGCCCGACCGCATCGACCTGGCTCTTACTCAGCTTGCGCCCGAGCGCGACGCGCGTGAGAAACACGTCGTAGAACTGAGCGACTTTGTGCTCGAGCTCGCGATGTTCCTCGGGCGTGAAGGGTCGGAAAATCGATTCGGCGTCCGCGCGCGGCCCTGTTTTGTAGACCTCGACCGTGACGCCGATCTTGCGCAGGAGCTCGGCGACGTCCGCCTTGCCGTAGAAAATGCCGATGCTGCCTGTGACGCTGAGCGGATTCGCCATCACGTACGTGCCGGCGGCCGAGATGTAATAGCCGCCGCTGGCCGCGGCGCTGCCCATACTCACGACCACCGGTTTGACGGCAGCCGTGAGCTGCAGCTCGCGGTAGATCACGTCGGCCGCCATCGCGGAGCCGCCGCCGGTCTCGACGCGCAGCACGACCGCGCCGATGCTCGGATTCTCCCGGACTTGCTTCAGCGTCTCGGCAATCGTGTAGGAGCCGACTAGGCGCGTGCCGAGCAGCGGGATGGTCTGGCTGCGGCCATCGACCATGTCGCCGTCGACGTAGACCATCGCGATCCCGGCATTGGCGCCGAAAAATTGCGGTGAACGCTCCGCTCGTTTGTCGTCGATCAAACGCAGCGGCTGGCCGACGAGCTTGCCGGCCTCGGCTTCGAGCTGGTCATCGAACGCGTAGCCGTCGACCAAGCCCGCCACTCGGGCTTCCGCCGCGACGAACGGCCCTTTGGCGAAGCGCTCGCGCAATTCCTCAGCGCTGATCTTGCGCCCTACCGCGATGTCGGCCGTGAAATGCTTTTCGAACTGCTGGAGCAGGTCGATCTTGTCGGCGCGCGAGACGTCGCTCGCGCCGTCGCGCATGAACTCTTCCGGCGCGCTCTTGTGCGCGCCGATACGCACGAAATCCGCCTTGATGCCGAGCTTTTCGAGCAAACTCGCGACGTAGAAATAGCGCGAGCGCATGCCGGCAAAGCGCACGCCGCCGGCCGGGTTGACCAGGATGCGATCCGCGGCCGAGCAGAGATAGAGCGAAGCGCCGTCCGCGTCTTCCAAGTGACAGAGCACGCGCTTGCCGGCTTGGCGCAGATAGAAGAGCGCGTCGCGCAGTTCCTCCACGTGCGCGAGTGACTCGGCGGGCGCGCTACGCAACTCGAGCACGACGGCGCTGACTGACGGTTCGTTCTCCGCGATGTCCCATAGCTCGCGCAAGAGCGCGGTGTGGGCGCGCACGTTCGGCGTGGATTCGAGCCGGACGCGCAGGGCGTGTCGGGGTGCCTCGGCGCCATTCGCTTCCCGGAAACCACGCAAGGCGAACTCGAAATTCAGGTTGTCCGCGCCGTGTGCTTTCGGGGTGCCAAGCGCGTCTCCGAAGATGCTGCCGGCGGCGAGCTCGGTGGAACCGCCCGGACCGTTGAACGTGAAAGCCATCGAGGCCGAAGCCAGCCAACGGCGCAGACCGTGATCGTTGCCGGGATCGGCGTACTCGAAATCGCCGCGCAGCCGTCCGAGCTCGGGTACGTCCACGCCGAGCGTCGCGCGTGGGATCCAGTATTGTGGATCGCTGTCGACCAACACGCCTTCCGCGCCGATTTCGAGAAAGCGGCTACGCAGCGGACGGAGCGCGAGACCAAACTGATATGAGCGGTCGACGTGACCGCCCGCGGCGTTGCTGGGTCCGTTCAAATTCTGCCCGACCACGGCGAGGCCGAGGTAGTCGCTCGGACGCACCGTGAGCCCGGCTGACCAGCTCGCCAGATCGTGCGCCTCCACGCGGTTCGAGTATGAGCGCTGCAGACTGAAACCGAGGGCCGCGTAGTCGGATGGCTTGAACGCGAGGCCCCAGGTGATCCACTGGTAGCGACCGCTGGACTGGCCGAAGAGTCGCTCTGCCGTAGCTTCCGGCGGCGCGACCAAGTCGAGACGCAATGCCGTGGCCATCGAGAGAAACGGGATCGGAAAGCCGAGCGCGAAGGCATGACCTTGATAGGCCGCGTGCGTTTGCTCATTCAGAAACACACCCGACCAGCGCAGCTCGGCGCCCGGAAGGAACGCGAGATTGCCCGGATTCGAAACGAGCGCCGTCGTATCCTCGTTGCTGACGATGTTGCGACCGAACGCGGGCAACCGCACGGGTTGGTTCTCGGGCAATTGCGCGGAGGCGAGCGCCGACCAGGACAGCGCGAGGGCGCAGAGCGCAGAGATGTCGAGAGCTCTCATTTCACGATCCCCCGAGCGCGCGCAACGGCGAGGATTTCGCGCTCTCGTTGCTGCAGCTCCTCATTGTCCTTGACGGGTAGGAAGCGCGCGCCGGTGCCCGTGCGCGGCACGTGCAGGTAGCGCGTCGGCAGAACGCTCGTGACTTCATTCACGAGCCGCTCGAATTGCACGACTGGCGCGTCGGCGACTTTTTTCTTAACCGTAAAATAGGTCCAGGGCATGTCGAGCTCGAGTATGGTTTTGGCGTCGAAGTGAAACACGTTGGTGTTGAACACGCGCACCGTGCTCGGATCGAAGCTCGGTGGGATCCGAAACTCCTCGAGCACGCACAGCATGTCGTCAAGATAGGCGGGGATGCCGCCGCGATCGGAGGCGAGCTTGTCGACGACCTCGGAGGTGACCGGAGCGCCGTGATCCAGATGAAACCCGATGATGGCCGGATCCAGGGTGCCCCCCAGGTTGTCGATGTTGGTGACCATGATCACCTTGCCGCCGCGCTTGACGAACTCCCCGAGCAGCCCGCTTTCGCGCAGCGCGTCCGGTAGATCCCCGTGACCCGGCGCGTGCACGCTCGGTCGACCTTGCTCGTCGAAGAAGAGGTCTCCGCGGGGCGTCACGCGCAACGATAGATATTGGCTGAACGTCGCCACTTGCGAGCCGTCGAGCTCGTCGCCGAGCGCGGCGCGGATCTGATCGTCCGTGCTGTGACTCGTCATCAGCCAGAGCGGCGGGGCCACGCCGTACGCGCGCTCGTTCGCGCGCATCTCGGCCAGCCGCAAATTCAGAAAGCTCTTGCCTGGCAACGCGTCGACGAGCGCCTTGACCACGCCGCCCATGCGAGTCGCCATCCCTCCCGCGAGCACAAGCAATGCGACCTGGCCTTCGCTGAGCGCGGCGCGACCGAGTTGCTCGAGTCGCATCCACTCCGAGCTGCCCGGTGGCGGGAGCGTGGCCAGATCTTCGGGATTGGGCGCACGAATCACGCCCTTGACGAAATTGTCGTCGGCCTTCTCCGTCAGCAAGCGTCCAGCGAGGCGCTTGAACAGCGCGGCATCGAAGCGGTGGCGCGCGAGGACGTCGCGGACGTCGGGGGGGATCTTGTCGAGATCGTCGTCGAGGGACATCGGGGTGGGGGCGAGCCTAGCACCGACGGCCGTTGACACAGAGCGCCGGCGGGCTGCTGCGGGGGACGTGCTACGGTCACCAGCCCGTCGTTCATGAAGCTGCGGTTCAATTTCAAGAGAGCGTGGTCGCTGGAATGGATAGCGGCCACACTCGCATTCGTGGTCATCGCCGGGTGCGGGGTCGCGGTTCACGGCTGGTTCCTCAAATATTCGCCGGCCTCGATCGGCTTCGACGAGGGGCACACGGTCGGCTTCGCCGAGCGGCTCATTCACCACCACTTTCTGCCGTACGTGGACGCGGCGTGTCACCGCGGGCCGCTCATGTATTGGTACGCGGCGGTCTTCCAGGCGATCTGGGGACCGTACAACTGGACGGGCATGCGCCTCGCGACGCTCGTCATCTCGGTACTGGGCATCGCGAGCTGTTTTGCCGTGGGCGCCGTGAATCGTCGGCCGCTGGCTGGAGCCGCAGCGGGCGCGGTGTACGCGTACTACACGCTCTACGCAGTCGACATCGGTGCCGGAATCTCGCTCGGTGGCGAACACGTGTCCGTGCCGCCCATGCTGGCCTCGGTCGCTTTGTTGTCGGTGGCTGTAAACCGAGCGCGCAGCGAGCGGGGCCGGCTCCAGGCGGCGTTTTGGGCGGGGTTTTTGGCTTGTCTGGCCATGCTCGCCAAGCAGACGGCGGCCGTGCTGGTCGCGCCGTTGGGATTGTGGGCTTTGGCTTGGGCGTTTGCCGACGTGACGCCGCCAGCGCGCGTCGCGCTGGGTCGCATCGGAGCGCTAGCGATCGGTTGGCTCGTGCCCGCGCTGAGCATCATCGTTCTTTATGCCGCTCATCATGAGCTCTCTACGTTCTTTTATTGGTTTTACACGTTCAACGTCGATGTCTACATGGGACCTTACAAGGGCCAGAGTCGGCTGGACGCGATCGATGGCTGGGTGACTCAACAACCGCTGCTCGTGCTCGCGGTGTTTCTCACGCTCGCGGGCTCGCTGCTCCGGCCTCTGTTCGAGTTGGAAGCGCCGTCTGGGCGCGCGCTGCTCCGCGCATACAATCGTGCGGGTTTCGAGGCGACCGTCGGGGTGGCCGGTTGCTTGACGATGGTCAGCGCGCTGTCGACAATGCGCTTTTGGCCGCACTACTTCATCGTCGCGGTGCCTTGGATCGGCTTGGCTGCGGGGCTTCACCTCGAGCGTGCCGTTGCTGCTTGCCCGCCGTTCGGTCGCAAACTCGGCTACGTCGCGGCGAGCCTTGCCATCGCCAGCATTGGCTTGTTCGCGGCGTCTCACCGGTTGTCCGGGCTCGCGCGCGACAAACGCGCGGGGTCGTGGGCGCCTGCTCGGCCGGACGCGGTCTGTGATCGAATTGCTCAACTGAGCAAATCCGACGAAGGCATGTTGGTCTGGGGTTTCGACGCGGATCTCTATGTGTCGTGTCAGCGACACTCGGTCACGCGCTACATCACGTCGCACTTCGTGGCCGGGATCGTGCCTCCGTTCTGGAGTCGACCGAATCCGGCTTGGGTGGCGCGTGATGCGCGCAAGATCATCGCGCAAGAGGTGCGCAGCGAGCGGCCTCCGTTGGTGCTCGAAGTCCCCGGTTCGTTGGGAGGCTTCAGCTTGCACCGCGTGCCTGAACTCGCGGCGATCGTCGATGCTGACTACTGCACGCTCGACTCGGTGACCGGGCGTGCTGGACGCCTGGTGAAGTTCTACCTGCGCAAAGATCGCCCCGAGTGCAAGGGCCGGCGCTGAGCTGCGGCGTACGTGACTTAGCGTTTGAGTTCGAGTGACAAGCTCTTGAGCGTGCCCTGCACGGTCTGAAAGATGCGCAAGAGCCGACCGAACTCGTGGCTCGAAACGCCGGCCTTGCGCTGCAATTGAACGACCTCGACCTCACCGATGCGGAGTCCGGCGAGCTTCGCGCGCACGAAAAACTCGGGATTGACGAAATTGACCTGGTGCTTGATCTCGAGCACGTCGGCAAAGCGGCGGTTGAAACCACGGATGCCGCAATTGACATCGTGCAGGCTGAAGCCGACGTAAAAGCGCGTGAGCGCCAGCAAGAGCTTGGACATCGCCAAGCGGCTCTTCGGCTCTGCTCGTTTCACGCGCCAACCGAAGACGAAGTCGTTTCCCGCGTCGAGCTTGGCGTCGAACTTCCAAATATCCTCCGCAGGATGCTGGCCGTCGGAGTCCAGGATGAAAACGCGCTCTCCCTTGGCCGCCTTGGTTCCGGTCAAGCAGCTCATCGCGTACAAACGATTCTCGGGATGGCGGATCAGCTTCACGCGTGCGTCGGCGTGCGTGATCTTCTCGACGATCGCGGCAGTGTCGTCCTTGGAGGCGTTGTCGACGACGATGACCTCGAATGGATCGCTGCGCTGTTCGCCGGCGTGGATGGCTTGCGCGATCATTTCTGCGATGTAACCAGACTCGTTGTAGGCAGGAAGGACGATACTTCTGAACATTTCGCCGACCCCTATACTCCGTCTTTCCACCAGGCGGCAGTCTCGGCGATCCCCCGGCGCCATTGATAGCGGGGACGCCAAGCAGCCAGTTCCGCGTCTGCCGATGCGTACGGAGCGCTGACTTGTAGCAGCGGTTCGCCCGGGCGGCGCGAGATTGCCCCGATGTCGAACGCGGATCCCGGGAACTCCTCTGCCACCGCCTCGATCACGGTGCGCACGGCCACGGGTTCCCCAGTGCCCAAATGATGGATGAGGAGGCTTCCGCTGGCGTCTCCCATTGGCACTGTTAGGGCTTGCAGGATCCATGCGGCCACGTCCGCCACGTGGATGAAATCACGGCGTTGTATGCCGTCACTCACTTGGGCTCGTTCGCCATTCTTGGCCGCTCGAAATAGCGTCGGCAGTAACAACCCGCCCTGCGTTTGCCCGGGCCCGTACACGATGAACGGACGAAACCAGTCGATGCGGACCGGAGCCGTGCGCGCTCGAAACGCGGCGTGCTCGCGCAAGAGAGATTTGCAGAGTCCGTAGTAGCTGCGCGGTTCGCACGGGTCGCTCGGCGCCAGCTCGCCTTCACGGCCGCCGAATTCGTCGATCGAGCCGGGCACGAGGATCTGGTGGATACCCGCCGCAAGTGCGGCATCGATCACCACCGTACCCGTCTCAAACGTGTGCTCGCGTTGTGCGCGCAGTACGGCGGCGTCCTGACCCTTGGCGAGCGTGGCCGCCAAGTGCACCACGCGAGTCGGCCGGACGCGAGCCAGCAGCTGGTCGACCGCACTCCGATCCCGAAGATCGGCATCCTCGATGTCCACGCCGATCAGTTGAGGTGAGCCGCCTCGTTCTTGTGCCGCAGCCAGCAAGCTCGAGCCGATGAAGCCTCGCGCGCCGGTGACCAGCACCACCCTGTTGCTCATTGGGGAGGATCCGTCGGCGCACCCAGGCGCGCGAGCACGGCGTCGGCCGCGCGCCAGCCGGATTTCACCGCGTCGTCGGTCCAGTGATACGCCCAATCGCCATAGCGACCGGCGCACGTCAATCCGTGCTCGTCGAGCCACGGTTGGATCAGCGCGAGAGCGTCCGAGCGCTGCTTGTCGAACACGACGTTCGCGTACGGCACCTCTCGGCTACTCGCCCAGCGCACTTCCGATTTGTCGCGCAAGATCCCCATACGCACGAGCTCAGCGACCGTTCGCTCGGGCAGTGTGGACACCGCCGCGGTGAGCGGCTTGTAGCGTGAATGGTAGATTTCTAGTTGTATGCTGCCGCAATTCGGCGGTGCGTTGTGCGGAGAGAGCATGTGCGGATAGTGGCCGCGAGCAAAGCCGATGTCCTCGTCGTAAACGTAGAACCAATGATGCGCGGAGAGGTCGCTGCGGCTTACCGCAACGTCCACCAGCACCAGCGACGAGCACAAAAGAGCTTCACTTGCAGCGCGAATCGCGCTCGGAAGCTCGGTCGGATCGATCGCGCGGATCAACTCGGGGATCGGCATGGTCGAAATCAGATGTTCGTAGTGAGACGAGCTGCCGTCGGCGAACTCGAGTTGTTTGTGGGAGAGGGAGAGGCGCGTCACGCGCTTGCCCAGGCGCAATAGCTCTGGGCGCAACATGGCGCGCATGAACGATTGATAGCCGCCTCGTGCGGGATAACGAAACTTGCTCAAATAGTGAAAATTCCCGCCCTGGTCTGGAACCAGCGCGCCGCGCACCACCTCCTCGAGCTTGGGTGGGTACATACGGTTGCCCACCCAATCCGTCGTCAGCTCGCGCGCCTCGCGCGTCCAATATTTTCGGGTGTACACGAATGGAAAATTTTCGGCGAACGTCTTGCCGAACATGGCGACGCACCAATCCCCGTAGTCTTCGATTTTCGGGGGCGCTTGTTGCACGCGCATCATGTCGACCACACAAGCCGTGACTAGATCTGGATCCAGCCCGTACAGATGGCATTGCGCCGGATGGGTGACCCAGCGCGTACGAAAGTAGTTGGTGATTTGCGCGGAAAACTCGAGCACATCTCGGGCGCCGCGCGTGAAGAGCTCTCTCACGCGTTCGTCTTTGGTGAACGACACGTGGGGACCTTCGTCGAAGACGAAGCCATCTCGCTCGTGCGAGCGCGTGTGCCCACCCCACTCTGTCTCGCCCTCGAACAGTTCGCTGCCGACGCCAGCGGTTGCAAGCCGATCGGCCGCCGCCATGCCCGCCATCCCAGCACCAATCACGCTCACGCCTGAGCCCGTCATCCGGGGGCAACACTAGTCGCGCTGGTCGACCTCTGCAATGAATCGAGCGCAATTGAGGCACCTTTGACGATGGCGAACCCACTCCTGTCAGCTCCGCCCCAAACGAGCGGCTCGGTGCTCCTTTTTTTGCTAGATAGGCGGCCTTGCACTTGCTTGTTCTTTGGGAAAGGGCGTGCGCCAACCTGCGGCGCTCGACTGAGGCGAAGTGGGTTCGCTGGGCGGCGCCGAAGCTGCGTTTGAGCGCGGTGTGTTTGGTGTTGCTCTGGAGCGTCGCCTACTTCGTCTCGGTCGTCGGTCCACACTATCCACTCAAGGATTGGTTGTTCTTCCGCTACGCGAGGTACTGGGGTTACTCCGCCCTGTTCGCGTTGAGCTGCGTATGCTCCGGTCACCGCCTGCTACTTTGGCTCGCTCCTAAGCGTCGCCCGTTGCTCGAATGGTTGACGTTGAGCTTTCCGCTCGGAGTGCTCGCGTTCTACGTCGGTGTGTTCGTGTTTGGCCTGTTCGGGGTCTTGGGCAAGGCTTTCGCCTTCTTGTGGCCGACCGCTCTTTGCGCCGCGGGCTTCTTGCCGTTGCAGCGTCACGTGCGCGTGCGCGTGCGGCGCGCCGCTTATTTGCGCGCACACATTCCCGCCTTACAGCCTCGCTTTTCGCGGCTGATAACGGCGTTCGGTCTGGCAAATTTGGTCGTGGTGTATTTGACGATCTTGACGCCGGAAAACGTCGGCTACGACTCGCGTTGGTATCACTTGGCGATCGCCGAGCACTACGCGGTGGGGCACCGCGTCGCTCCGTTCACCGAGGGTTGGTACCAAGGCGCGTTGCCGCATCTCGCGAGTTTCATCTACACCTGGGCGTTCGTGCTGCCGGGTGGGCTGTTCGATCAAATCGAACAAAGTGCTCACCTCGAGTTCGTCGTGTTGCTCTTCTTGCTGGCCGGCATCGGCCCGCTCGTGCGCCGCTTGGCACCTCGACTTCGAGCACCGGGCGCGTGGGTCGCATTTTTCTTATTTCACCAGCTCCTTTTGCAATCGAACTTTGCGACCGGCAACGACACGTTCGGAGCGCTGTGGGCAGTACCCGTGTTCATCGCGACGCTGGAGGCATGGAAGACGCTCGACCCGCGGGCGTGTGCACTTTTGGGCACGACGATCGCGGGCGCCCTTGCCACCAAGTATCAGGCCATTTCTTGCGCCGCATTTCCGGTGCTGGCCATCGCCGGCCGCTCGCTCTGGGGTGCTTTGGGCAGCGGCTGGAAGTCACTCAAGCTCGTCCAATTGCATTGGGTTCGCGGGCCGCTGTGGGCCGGCGTGGCGTGTATCGCCTTGATGTCTACGGTGTGGATCAAAAATTGGTGGTGGTACGGCGATCCGCTTTACCCGTTCTTGTATCAGCACCTGCATCTGCATCCATGGACCGCTGACTCCGCGCAGCTGGTGAAAACGGTCTTGGAACCGGCGTTGTGGAAGCCGACGGGGCCGCTGTTGCGGCGCATCCAAGAGACGCTGCCGGTGCTCTTCAACTTTTCGTTCAAGCCGAATGACTTTGCGGAATGGACGGGACTGCTGCCGCTGTTCGGCTCGCTGTTTACGCTGAGCCTACCCGTGCTGCCGTTCGTGCAGTTGCCGCGCCGCGCTTGGGCGCTGGTGGTCGCGACGCATGTCGGCGTGTTCGCTTGGTATTGGACGCACCACCAAGATCGCTACCTGATCATGATCGTGCCGTGGATGGCGGCTGTCGTGGTCGTGGTCATCCTTCGGGTTTGGCGGCAGGGCCTGGTGCCGCGGGCCATCTTGGTGTGTCTGGTCGGGCTAGAGGTCGTATGGGGCGGCGACGCCTCTTTTCTGCCGATACACCCGATGATCAAGGACTCGATGCTGAAGCACTCGATCGACTTCATGAACTCCGGGTTTCGCGGGAAAAGGGCGGACCGCTTCGACACGTTCGCGCCTTGGCCTGCGATCGGACGTTCGATCCCCGAGGGCTCCAAAGTCCTGATTCACGAGGCACGCCTGCATTTGGGTATCGGCGCGATGTCCGTGTCGGATTTCGGCGGCGCCTTTCAGGGTGGGATCAGCTACGTGCGCTGGCCCAAGCCGTCCCTGATGCATTCAGAGCTGACGCGAATGGGGGTCACGCATGTGCTGTGGAGCTCCGGCAGATCAGAAAACATCGACAGCATTGGGAGCGAGCTCATCTTCCGCGATTTCGTGCTGAACTTCCTGGGCGCGCCACGCGACTTCGGCAACATGCATCTGGCGCCGATGCGAAAAACCGTGAGCGACGCGGATTGGAGCGACCTAGTCGCCGTCCTCGGCTGCGGCGGGGGCTACGAATCTGGCGTCTATCACGTGGGACAACTCGTGGTTTTACCGCTGGGTGGGAGTCCACTCGCGCAGTTTCCAAAGCCGGTGAAGGGAGAGCGAGCAGGACCGATCCCGTACCATGACCTCGAGTTCATCGTGAACGATCATGGTTGTCGAGCGGCGTTGCCCGCGGAGGTTAGGAGCTCTTTCACTCACGTTGCTCCAAGCGGCAGGGTCGAGTTTTGGGTGCGCCGGCACACGCCCTGAGTCAGGGGTGAACTTCGACGGTTTCCAGATGCAGCATGCTTTGCCGCGCGACCCGCAGGCGAAGAAAGCGGGCGGTTTGCGGGGCAAACGCCGGGTTCCAAGTGTCGAACGTCTCGCTGCGGCGCGCCACCTCCTGGTAGCGTTCGCCGTCGTCGCTCACCTCGACGATCAAGGGGACGGCGCGCTCGGCGCCAAAGTCAGCGCGATTGCGGATGGTCAGAGACGAGAAGCGTAGCGGCGCTCCGAAATCGTAACGGAACCACGGTTCCATTTCATCGTTGGTGTGAAAAAATATCTTGGTGGTTGCTCCACCGCACTCGCTGAGCTCGGGGTGGCAGTGCGCGTATGTGGAGCTGGTCGTCCACGGCTTGCCGCGTGCCAGGTCGGGTTTCTGGGAGAGTTTGAGCGCGAGTAAACCGAACGCAGTCAGGAGGACGATGGCAGCCAGCGCCGCCGTCAGAAAGCGGCGCGCCCTGAGCCTGGCAAACTCGCGCAGCGGTCGGCGCGCATTCAATAGTTGTTCGTTCGTGAACTCGCGTAACTCCCGCGCCAGCGCGGTCTGCTCGCTCGCGGGCAGCTCCCACAGTGACGTGAAGTCCGCCCTCAGGATCTCGCGGGCCCGTTCGCTTGGTCGAGCAGCGTTTGGGGAGTCACTCGAGTTGGCCGGCGCATCCCAAACTTGTGCCGGGGGCCCTGCCAACTCGGGTCGCGCGGACAGCAGGGCCCAGTAGGAACTCTGGCGATAAAGCTCTAGCGCCGGAGGGTTTGCCTCTCCATCCGGCAAGTGACTGTCTGGTGAGAGGCCGCGCTCCGCAAAACGCAGTGCGCGCTCGGCTCGCTGCGCAGATTCAAGCTGCTGGCTCGTGACTCGCTCGGCGGCCTGCCGCGCTTCCGCCCACGCATCGCGACTCACCCATAGCCAGGAAACGATTCGATTCATCGCGAACCTTAGGGTTGAATCGTCATCATCAGCCACTTGGCGAGCCCGCGTGTTGGATGACTGCGCACGATGGCGGACTCGACCACGCGTAGCCCCGCGTCCTCGACCAAAGCTTTGTACTCGGCCTCACGTCGGCAAAATCTGCCGCGATCGAACCTCGCAAACAGATTGCTCAGTAACTCGTTGTCCAAGTACACCGGGTCGGAGGTGACGATGCGCTGCAGTCTTGGTGAAGCCTTCGCGAGCCGAAGCAAGTCGAGCGCCTGCGGGTTGGAGAGATGATGAAGCAGACCGCAGCATAGGATCTGCGTGGGTTTCAACTCGACCAGGTCAGCCTCGTCGCAAAGTCGGCATTCGAATGAGACGTTGGGGCGCCCCTGGTGCTTTTCATGCGCGAAGCGAATGGCGACCTTGTCGGTGTCGATGCCCACGTACTTGGAGAAGTCGCGCAGGTAATTGAGCGCGTCGCCCGTACCACAGCCGACGTCGAGAATCGTGTCACCGCTCTGCGAGGCGACGCGGTTGTAGAACGGCGACATGTCGATGCCCCCGACGGCCAGCGGTCGCACGTGGTTGTAGACGAACGGTGTGCCGAGGATCCGGTCGTAGACACTCATCTCGAGCGCTTGGTGTCGATTGGCTGGACACAAAAGTCAAGTCTCGGCGGAGTGCTCGCAGAGACGGCTGACGATGATGGGAGCGTGGTATAGGTTGCCCCGTCTCATGGACAGCAGCACGGAAGCGGTCACGGCGGCGGCGCATGCCGCTGCTGGCGCGCCCAATGCGCAGCTCCCGCCGGTGGCCGAGCCCATGCTTGCGGCTCCGCCTATCGTGCAAACGACGCAGCGGGAGTTCGAGCGGCGAGGGCGGCTCGCATTCGAGGCCGGCGATCAGGCGCTGGGCCCGAGCAACGCCCTGCCTTCGGGACATGCTGCGGGCCTCGCGGTCGAGCTCTATCGACAGTCGGCATACTGGGCGGTGCTCGCGCTCAAGCCAGAGCTCGGTGGGACCGATGCGCTCTCGGCGGTGTGGAACGCGGCGTGCCAAGACGCGCAAGTCCGCTCGCAGGTCGTCTGTGATCAGCGGCTCCTGCTGTTGCTCGCCACGAACTTCACGATGATCGCGGAGCTCTCGCACGAGGAGCAAGTCGAGGCGGCGGGTCGGCTGCGGAGCTTTGCAGCGGCGCTGCTCGCCATGGCGCGCCGGCCGGTGATCGAGCGCGAATGGTTGCGCACGCGGCGCGCGCTAATCGTCTTTTGTGCCTTACTCATCTTCGGATTTTTGCTGACGTTTGCGCTGGATATGCTGCGCTCCAAGCCGGATCTAGCCGCGGGAAAACCGTGGCGAGCGAGTTCAGAACTGGTGCACTGCGAGCCTGACCTGGCCCAATGCGGAGGGGCAGTGACGAAGATCTTTTTCCACACCAAGCAAGAGCTGAATCCATGGGTGCGTTACGACCTCGGCGCGCCACGCGCGTTTTCGTCGTTGACCGTTCGCAACCGGAGTGATTTCGGACCGGAGCGCGCGGTGCCACTGGTGGCCGAGGTGAGCAATGACGACGAACATTTCAGCCAGATCGCCCGGCAGGATCAGCCGTTCACCACGTGGGAGCCGCATTTCCCTCGCCAAAATGCGCGCTATGTTCGGCTGCGTGTCGCGCGTGAGAGTATGCTGCACCTCGAAGCCGTGGAGATTCATCCTTGAAACTCAGGGGTAGCCAACTGCGAGGTGCTCGCTACCCACGCGGCTGTGAGTCTTCGCGCCGTGAGTCGGTTCGAGGCGACTGATGGTCGCGCACACGACTGAAGGTCAAGGGAGCGGCGCTTCCTTGGCGCCGAATCCGCGCCCCGTCTCCTACGAGCACAGCTGGGTGGAGCTCACGCTATGCCTCTTCGTGTTGGGGGTCGCGGGAGCGTCGCTCGTTTTCGCGACTACCCAAGCCGCCATGACGCTCGAGGGCCTCTCGAGTTTCTTGCAGAAGAACTTGCTGGGGACTCGCGATCGCAATTGGCTGGTGGTGTCCGTACTAGGCGCGGCCGCGCTGCCCGCGCTCGGTGCCGGACTCGTCCTGCTGCGGCGCGGGCGCAGTGCTGGAGCAGCCATTTGGCGCGCGACGTGGCTGTCGTCACCGCTTGCGCTCGCCTGGGCCGTCCCGTCCCTCCTGTCGTATCGAATCTGGTACGACAATCCGACGCCGTATCTGATTTTTTTGGCAGCGTTCGTGTTGGTCGCCGAGCGCGTCCTGCGCCAGTTCTTGCTCGTTTTCCCAGAGTCGCTGATCGACCGAACACAGCGTCTGAAGGCCATGCTGCCGGCGCGGGTGCGCAGCGCCATTCCGCTCGGTATCGCGGCGTTGGCGGGCGCCGGCTACGCCGCATTCACCGCGTACTATTCACTCCAGCAACACGCGCGGCTCGCCACGGCAGGCTACGACCTCGGCATTTACGACAACCTGATTTTCAGCAACCTGCACGGCCGCTTCTTTCATTGTCCCGTGCTACGGCCGGGCCTGAGCTTCCTGTCGAATCACGCGGAGTTCGGGACGATCATGATCGCGCCAATCTACGCGCTTCGTCCCGGCGCAGACACCTTGCTCGTGCTTCAGGCGCTCGCCTTGGGCAGCGCGGCAATCCCGCTCTACCTGTTTGCGAGTACCCAAATCAGCCGAACTGCTGCGGCCATGATCGCGGTGTCGTGCATGTTGTTCGCGCCGTTGCATGGCGCGAGCTTCTACGACTTTCACTGGGTGCCGATGACGGTACCGCTGTGGTTTTGGCTGTTCTATGCGTTGGCCAAACGCAGCAAATGGGCAATCATCCTGCTTACGCTACTGTTGCTGCCGATCCGTGAGGACACGGGCGTGATGCTCGCCGTGCTCGGCGCGTTTTTGATTGTGACCGGCTACTGGCAGCGCGTCGGTCTGATTTTCATCGTGGTCGGCGTGATTTGGTTCGGCACGATGCGCTTCGTGGTCATGCCTTTGGCGGGTTCGTGGTGGTTCGACAACATGTATGCCGACCTGATCCCGCCGGGAGATCAAGGCTTCGCGGGCGTGATCAAGACGCTGCTCACGAATCCA
>DASXKQ010000200.1:0-8836 GCA_036496745.1 Polyangiaceae bacterium | reverse complement strand
GACCCACAGCTCGCAGCTGCTGGTTACGGCGGACGGCGGCGAAGCGCGTCAGGAGCTCACCTTCACGGTACCGAGTCTGTACGTCACGGCGCATCAACAAGGTCTCACGCAGACACGCTCTTGGGGCGGCCGCTACAACGGCTTCTGCCAACAAGGCGGGCTCGAAGTGCTCGAGCGCGCGAGTTTCTCGGGCGCCGGTGCGCGCACGGCCGAGGACGCGTTGGCGCTGCTCGCCGCGCCCAATTGCCCGAGCGCGCGCTGCGACGTGCTCCTGATGCCCGACCAAATGATGCTGCAAATCCACGAATCGATCGGGCACCCGATCGAGCTCGATCGCATCTTGGGAGACGAGCGCAACTACGCCGGCACGAGCTTCGTCACGCTCGACATGTTCGGCAAATATCAGTACGGCTCCGCGTTGCTCGACGTCACCTATGACCCGACGCGGCGCGAGCAGTTCGCGAGTTTTGCGGTGGACGATGACGGAGCGCCGGCGGAGCGAGACTACGTGATCCGCGGCGGCCTCTTGCTCAAGCCGCTGGGCGGAACGGTATCGCAGCAACGGGCCGGCACGAGCGGCGTGGCTACGACCCGCGCCTGTAGCTGGAACCGACCACCCATCGACCGCATGTCGAACTTGAATCTCGAGCCAGGCAATTCGACCTTGGACGAGATGCTCGCCGCTATCGACGACGGCATCCTGATGCGCACCAATCTGAGCTGGTCGATCGACGACTCGCGCAATAAGTTTCAATTCGGCTGCGAATGGGCGCAGCGCATCCGCGGCGGCAAGCTGGGCGAGGTGCTCCGAAATCCGAATTATCGCGGTATTTCTGCCACTTTCTGGCGATCGCTCGCGATGGTGGGCAATCAGGCCACGGTGCAGGTCATGGGCACGCCGTACTGCGGCAAGGGCGAACCGAACCAGGCGATTCGCGTCGGACACGCGAGCCCGGCCTGTGTGTTCAAAGACGTCGACGTGTTCGGCGCGCAGGCGTGAACCCGATGCGCGAGCGCTTTTTCGAGCTCTGCGATCACGGCGCGGCGCGCCTGCGCGGCGGGGAAGTGTTGCTCGCGCATTTCGCCGGGGAAGAATCGGATTTCGTGCGCTTCAATCACGCGCGCATTCGTCAAGCCATGACGATTCGCCAAGCGTACCTCACGCTGACTCTGATCGACGGGCAGCGCAGGGACTCGCTGACCCTGACCATCTCGGACGGCGCGAGCGAGGATCGCGCTCGCGTCGAACGGGCGCTCGATGAGTTGCGCCAGTCGCTCGCGGGGCTGACGGAAGATCCGTATCTCCTCTACTCGCGCGAGCCCGCGAGCTCCGAGCGCGTCGAGCGCGGACATTTGCCCGAGCCGGCCGAAGCCCTCGACGCCATCTTGAGCGCCGCCGGACATAGCGATCTCGTCGGCATCTACGCGTGTGGCCCGATTTTCCGCGGTTTTGCGAGCTCCCTCGGCCATCGGCACTGGCACGAGGTCGGCAGCATGCAGCTCGATTGGTCGCTCTATCACGCGACCGACAAAGCCGTGAGCCGCTCGTACTCGACCGCAAACTTCGAGCGCGCCGAACTCGAAACCAGAATTCACGACGCGCAGAGCGCGCTCGTGCATTTGGCCAAAGCGCCCAAGACGATCGAGCCTGGCGCTTATCGCGCGTATCTGTCGCCCGCGGCCGTTGCCGAGCTCGTGAGCATGCTCAACTGGGGTGGGCTCTCCGAGCAGGCCCAACGCACCAAGGCGAGCTCCCTGCAAAAGCTCGTGGACGGCGAAGCGCGCCTCTCCGAAAAATTTACGCTACTCGAGCACACCGCGGCAGGCCTCGCGCCGAGCTTCGACGAAGTCGGCTTCTCCAAGCCCGCGTCGGTCTCCTTGATCCGTGAGGGCAAGCATGTAGGCGCCCTGATCGGCCCGCGCACGGCCAAAGAGTTCGGGCTGACAGCCAACGCCGACGGGGACGAGACCCTGCACTCCGCCGAGATCGCGGCCGGCGCGCTCGTGAGCGCAGACGCGCTCGCCGCGCTCGATACCGGCGTGTACGTCGGGAACCTCTGGTACTTGAACTACTCGGATCGCACGAGCGCGCGCGTCACGGGCATGACGCGCTTTGCGACCTTTTGGGTCGAAAAAGGCCAGATTGTCGCGCCGCTCAACGTGATGCGCTTCGACGATAGCTTGTATCGCATACTCGGTGAAAACCTGCTCGACCTGACGCGAGAGCGAGAGCTCTTGCTCAGCAACGCGAGCTATGGCGGGCGCTCGGTGGAGACGAATCTGTTGCCGGGCGCGCTGCTGCGAGAGCTCACGTTTACTTTGTGAGCCGACGGCGTCGTGAGCCGTGTCGAGCAACGAGCGCGGCGAGCGCAAGGACGCGCCGACGTCAGTACGGCTTCTCACCCGTGATGTTACCACCGGGTGCGTAATCGCACAGGATGGTGTTCGGGTACTGAATGCTGGGGCAAGTGACGATAGCGCAGCCGATCCGCACGCTCGCGCGCCAAACGACCTGTGTGTAGTGACCGGCGTCGGTGATGTTGTCCGTCGCGTAGTCGAACATCGGCGCTTCGCTCATCCAGTCGCTCACCGCGGCCGCCGGATCCGCGCTCTTGCCGCTCGAGGCGTAAATGTTTTCCCCCACGTAGCCGCTGCCGCCGAGCGCGGCGTAGTCCTCGGTTCGATTGGCATTGTGGGCCACCAGCGAGCCCGATGCGACGCATTGCGACAAGTAATTGTACGCGGAGTCAGCGAGAATGCTGTCCCAACTCACGGGCGGCAGCGCGGGTGACGGCGGCGGCGTGAGCGGACCGCTGCGCGCCGCGTTGTGTGCGGTCACGAACTCGTCGATCAAGGTTTGACTGAGCGGATTGGTTCCGGTTCTTCCGCCTGCGCCGGGACTACCGGCTGCCGCCCCGCCGCCCACGCCGGGACTGCCGCTCGCACCAGGACTGCCGACGCTCGGACTCGAGGAGCACGCAACGCAAAGCCCAAATGCCAGGAAGAGCACTGCCGCTCGCATGACACCAATCGTCCCAAGTCGGGGCTGAGGTGTCAAGGCGCACAGTGTGTGCGGCGCGCGGGCGCGCAGCTCATTGTCGCTCTACCGAAGCGCGTGCTACGCGAGAGGGCATGGGCGACACGACCTTGCTCGAAGCCACGACGCGCTACGAAGCTTGGCTCGCCGAGCAACTCGAGATCGTGCCCGAAGATCTCACGCGTAAACACGTGGAGATGACCAAGGCCGCGTTCCCCTTCTTGCGCGCCACTTTTTACCGCTGGGCGGAGCAATGGCCGAGCGCGTGTCCCGAACTGCTGAACGCAACCCGCGTCGTGTCGATCGGCGATTTACACGTCGAGAATTTCGGCACCTGGCGCGACGCCGAGGGCCGACTGATTTGGGGCGTCAACGACTTCGACGAGTGCTTTCCATTGCCGTGGACGCACGACTTGGTGCGCCTCTCGACCAGCGCGCTCCTGGCGATCGACGCACAACGCCTGAGCGTCAAACGCGCGGAAGCGTGCACAGCCATCTTGAGCGGCTACACCGAGTCGCTCACCACACGAGGCGAACCGTTCGTGCTCGCAGAAAAGAATCGCCGCCTGCGCAAGATCGCCGTCGAGCGCCTGCGCGATCCGGGCGCGTTTTGGGCCAAACTCGACGCGCTACCGACCTGGACGGGGTCGGTGCCGGAGAGCGCGCTCACGGCTCTGCGCGAGTCGTTGCCCGATCCCGCACTGGCCTGTCGCATCGTGCATCGCGTGGCGGGACTCGGCAGCCTGGGGCGCCACCGTTTCGTCGCGCTCGCGGATTTTCGTGGCGGACGCATCGCACGTGAGAGCAAGGCGTGGGCACCGTCGGCTTGCGCGTGGGCCACTGCGCAGAGCGAAAAAGTGCGCTACAGCGATCGCATTCTGTGCGACGCGCCGCGCGCGCACGACCCCTTCCTCAAAGCCTCGCCCGCGTGGACGACGCGCCGCCTGGCGCCCGATTGCGCGCGCATCGAGCTCGGTGAGCTGCCCGCAGAGCGCGACGAGCCGCGCCTACTCGAAGCGATGGGCTTCGAACTCGGCAATCTGCACCTCGCGGATCCCAACGCCGCGAACGTGCTCGGCGAGCTACAAGACCGCTCCGCAGGTTGGCTACTCGACGCGGCCAAGCGCATGAGCAAGCTCGTGAGCAGCGATTGGGAGAGTTGGCGAGCGTCAGGGGCAGCGCGCTAGGGCTTATTTCACAACCCTCTCGGGGTGCAGGGGGCAGAGCCCCGCAAGAGGACCTGAGCAGTCTTGGTAGGATCAGATCACGATCTGCAAGAGCAGTCGAGGCGGCCAAAAATCCGGCGAAACCGGCGCATGCGAGCCAACAGGTTGCGATGGTCGAAGGGCGCCCTTTGAGGCGACTACTCAAATGAAAAATCCAAGCCTACGCCTCGACCGAGAGCACCAACAAAGACTTGGCCGGCTGCTCGAACGCGATCGAGTCCGCACGCACGCTGAACTCTGCGAACGTCGCCGGCTGCACCGCACTCGGCTCTACGAACGTATTGTGCGCGTTCATCTGCGCGGCGCTGAGCACGCGACCGGATACCTTGCCCGCGACGCCGCGGAGCTCGACTGACAGCGCGCGTGCCGGATCGAGATTGGCGAGCGAGACGTGCGTACGCCCGCTCGCGTCCCGCGAGGCGGATGCGTGCAGCGCCGGCACGGACTCGCCACCGCAGGCGTATTCCGGCGTTTCGAGCTCGAGCGGTACGAGCCGCGCGCCCTGGTGTACGCGGTACATTTCGAACGCATGGTAGGTGGGCGTGAGCAGAATGCGCGGACCGTCCGTGAGGATCACGGCCTCTAGTACGTTCACCATCTGCGCAATGTTGGCCATCGTCACGCGCGCCGCGTGCTGGTTATACAGGTTGAAGTGAACGGCCGCGACGAGCGCGTCGCGCAGCGTGCTCTGCTGCCGCAGGAAGCCGGGATTCGTGCCCGGCTCGACGTCGCACCACAGACCCCACTCGTCGACCACTAGGCCCACGCGCCGCTCCGGGTCGAACTTGTCCATGATCGCGCCGTGCTTCTCGAGCAGCTCCCGCATGTGGAGTGCGCGCACGAAGGTCGAGTGCCACTCGACCTCGTCGAAATCGACGGCGGAACCCTTGTCGCTCCAGTTCCCGGTCGGCAGCGTGTAGTGATGCAGGGATAGGCCGTCCATCAGCGCGCCGGCGCGACTCATCAGCACTTCCGTCCACTGGTAGTCGCCACCGTTCGCGCCACAGGCCAGGCGCGCGAGTCGGTTGCCCGAGTGATTTTTCACGAACGCCGCGTAGCGGCGGTAGTTGTCGGCGTAGAACTCGGGGCGCATGTTGCCGCCGCAGCCCCAGCTCTCGTTACCGACGCCGAAGTACTTGAGCGACCAGGGCGCGTCCCGGCCATTTTTCCGGCGTAGATTCGCGAGGGGCGAATCGTGCGCCGCGGTCATGTACTCCACCCATTCCATCATCTCTTGCACGCTGCCGCTACCGACGTTGCCGCATACGTAGGGCTCTGCGCCAATCTGCTCGCACAGATCCATGAACTCGTGCGTGCCAAAGTGATTGTTCTCCACCACGCTACCCCAGTGCGTGTTGATCATGCTCGGCCGTTCCGAGCGTGGCCCGATACCGTCGCGCCAGTGATACTCGTCCGCGAAGCAGCCACCCGGCCAGCGCAACACCGGAACCTCGAGCGCGCGCAGGGCCTGCACCACGTCGCTGCGGATGCCGCGCACGTTTGGAATCGCAGCGTCCTCGCCGACCCAAATGCCCTCGTAAATACAGTGCCCGAGGTGCTCGGCGAAGTGCCCGTAGAGGTTCGGATTGATCACGGGCGCCTGCTCCGAAGGAGCGAGCGTGACGCGGGCCGAGTGAGTCATGTGGAGGCGACCCGAAAGCTAGCCGGCCGCTCGCCGACTCGCCAGCTGGCCTGGTGTTTCGCTCGGGCATTGCGTCACGGTCGACGATCATGAACACGTCTGGCTGTGCGATCCAGCGCGCGGTCATTTGCTCTCGTTCAAAGACTGAACGAGAGCGCGAAAACACGCCCGACACGAGAAAAGCAGCGACCCCCGAGCGATCGACGAAAGCCATCATTGCGCTATCATTCCTAGACCTGAGCGAGTAAATGAGGAGCCTATGAGTCGTTTCGGACAACGCAACAGTGAGGCAGCAGAGCGCCTTGCCGAACGGCGCCGTCGTGAAGACAGCGCGCCTCGTTTGCTCGCCCGCGTGCCGCGGCTCGAAAGCCTGAAGCTCGAGATTCAAGAGCTGCGCGCCGGCGCGTTGATCGGCGAGTCCACGTACGTCAAGCGCGTGCCCGTTGCGCACGCGCCCGCGCTCTTCGATCTGCCGTGCCTCGACAATACTTGTAAGGACGGCGGGCACGACGTGAGCCACGACATCTTGCGCGCTCTAGAAGCAGGGCAGACTTCGTTCGAGGGTGAAGACCCCTGCAACGGGCAAACCGGCAACGCCCAGTGCCGTCGCGTGCTGCGCTACGTGGCCACCGCGACCTACAAGAGCTGAGCGAGTCTCCGCGCGTGCCGCACACGCTGCGCCTGTACACCGACTTCGTCTGCCCATTCTGCTTCATCGCGGAAGAGAGCACGGTGCCGCGCCTGCTCCGCGAGTTCGAGCTCGAGCTCGACTGGCACGGCTTCGAGCTGCACCCCGGCACACCGCGCGGAGGCCTCCCGCTGAGCGCGCTCTTTCCCAACGTCGACCTTGCCTCGATGCACACGCGCACGAAGCGCTTTGCCGCGAGCTTCGGTGTCGACGAAATCAATCCACCGAACCGGCTCCAGAACTCGCGCCGCGCGCTTGCGCTCGCGGAGTACGCGAAGCTGTGCGAAAAGCTCCCGGAATTTCGGCAAGCGGCGCTGCGCGCCCATTGGCTCGCCGGCAAGGACCTGGAATCGGGCGCCGACCTGCGCGCCATCTGCGCGAGCGTCGGCCTCGACGCAGCGCTCGGCTTGGTCGCCGCGGACGACCCGCAGAACCTCGCGCGCGTCGACGAAAAGCAAGCCGTCGCGCGCGCTCAAGGCGTGAGCGGCATCCCGACCTTCGTGATCGAACGCACGCGCATCGTCGGTTGCCAACCCTACGAAGCCCTCGCCGAAGTCGCCAGCCGCGCCGGCGTGCCGCGCCGGTAGCGCGCAGGGCAAGCGCCCGAACGAGCCAAAGGTTGGGTGCCTCGCGCTGGCTACGCGTGCACCGCCGCACGCAGTAGCGGCGCAAATTTGCAGCCCGAGTCTCCGTCGATCCGGCCGAGACCAGCGCGCGCTCGACGGTAGCCATCTTTCGACAAGAATCGGCTGGTTCGACCCCTTACAACTGAGGTCCGGCTTCCCTGCTTCGTTCGAAAGGAACGCTCGTCATGCGATTCACCCGTTTCCACGTTAGTGGCGTGCTCTTGGCCTTTTTTGCCCCGCTCGCCGCCCACGCGGCGACCACCTACTACGTCGCGCCCACCGGCAGCGACGCCGCAAACGGCACCGCGACCGGAACGCCGTTCGCGACGTGGGGACACGCGCAGTCCGTGGCCAAGCCGGGCGACACCGTTTACTTCCGCGCCGGCAAGTACACCTTCACCAAGGGCACGACGACCTGCGGCAACACGGCCTCGACCATCGACGGCATCACGCTGAACGTGAGCGGCACCGCCGGCAACACCATCAACTACTTTGCCTATCCAGGTGAGGTTCCCGTCATCGACTTTTCGGGGATCAAGGATCAGTGTCGCGTCAAGGGCATCGACGTCACGGGCAGCTACATCTACCTGAAGGGGCTCGAGATCATGGGCACGCCGCAGTGCCCGAACCCCTGCCAGAACCACGAGTCGTGGGGGATCTACGTCTCGAATAGCCACAACACGTTCGAGCTCTTGAACTTGCACGACAACATGGGGCCGGGGATCTACATCAACAGCGGTGGTAACAACCTCGTCCTCAACTGCGACTCACACGACAACTACGACCCTTACTCTTGGGACCGGACCAACAACGTCGTAACACCTGGTCAGAACGCGGACGGCTTTGGCTGCCACATCGGCGCTGGCAACACCGGCAACGTGTTTCGTGGTTGCCGCGCTTGGCGCAACACCGACGACGGTTGGGATTTCATTCAAGCTCAAGAGGTCTGCACCGTGGAGAACTCCTGGGCATGGAACATGGGCCAAGCCATGTATCAGGGCGCCATCGTCAAACCGTCTGCCGGCAACGGCAACGGCTTCAAGGGCGGCGGCTACGGCGAACCGCCCACCAACGTCCCGGCCAATCCGCCGAGCCACGTTATTCAGCACTGTCTTTCGGTCGGGAACAAGGCCGCCGGGTTTTACGCGAACCACGAGCCGGCCGCCGATCATTGGTACAACAACACTTCGTACGGCAATAACCCGGGCTTCAACTTGCTCGGCGACCCCGCCAACGTCGGCATTTTGAGGAACAACCTCGCGCTCAGCGGCACGCTGCTCTCCAACAACACGGGCAACGGCATCGACGAGTCGTTCAACTCGTGGGACACGAACCTCGGTGTCACGGTCTCGACCGCGGACTTCCAGGGGATGAACGTGAGCGTCACCGGTTTGGATGCTGCACGACAGGCCGACGGCAGTCTGCCCGAGGTCACCAACTTTCACCTCGTGGCCGGTAGCGACTTGATCGACAAGGGCACCGACGTCGGTTTGCCGTTCACCGGCAAGGCCCCCGATCTCGGCGCATTCGAATATGGCGCCACCACCTCCGGCGCGGGCGGCGCGGGCGGCGCCGCGGGTGCAGGCGCGGGCGGCGCCGCGGGTGCAGGCGCGGGCG
>DASXKQ010000199.1:0-8934 GCA_036496745.1 Polyangiaceae bacterium | reverse complement strand
ACAGGCACCGGTGCAACCGGCTGGGCGCGCTCGATCCACCGTGAGCGTCACAGCCGCATCAAGCTTCCGGCGCCGAGCGAGGCGCGGCTCGCGTTCTTCGTCCGAGAAGCCTTCCCGAGCCACACGACGAGCACCGAGCTCACCGAGGGATCGATTGACGCGAACGCCGCGCTCGAGCTGGTCTCCCGCATGGAATCTGGAATCATTTTCGGAGACGGCATCGAATCGGACTACCTGCGTTTCGATTGGGGCACGCGCGCGACCGTACGGCTCGCCGAGCGTTGCCTGATGTGGATTGCCCGGGCGTGAAGGCGAGGGTTCCTTGACCATCCAAGCTCCGTTAGTGTGCAAACCATGAAGACCACGATCACGCTCCTACGTGGCGACGGTATCGGGCCGGAGGTCGTCGACGCCGCGGTGCGCGCGATCGAAGCGACTGGCGCGGAGATCGAATGGGAGTCGCGCGACGCGGGCGCCGACGCCATTCCGAAGCACGGCGCGCCTCTTCCCGAGGAGACCCTCGAGTCGATCCGACGGACCCGGCTGTGCCTGAAAGGTCCCCTCGCCACGCCAATCGGGGGCGGCTACAGCAGCATCAACGTCGCGCTACGGCGCGAATTTGATCTCTTCGCCAACATTCGACCCGCGCGCACCTTCGCGGGGCTGCCTGGTCGTTACGACAAGGTTGACCTTGTCGTCGTGCGCGAAAATACCCAGGGCGAGTACTCAGGCATCGAGCACTACATCGATCCGACGCGTAGCGCGGCCGAGGCCATTTCGATCATCACGCGCCATGGCTGCGATCGCATCGTGCGTTTTGCGTTCGAATATGCTCGTGCCAATCGGCGTCAGCGCGTCACGCTGGTACACAAGGCAAACATCCTCAAGATGACTTCGGGCCTATTTTTGCAGGTCGGACGCGAGATCGCGCAGAGCTACCCCGACGTCGGCTTCAGCGATCTGATCGTGGATAACACGGCCATGCAGTTGGTACGCGATCCCACCCGCTTCGACGTGATCGTCACGACCAATCTGTTCGGCGATATTCTCTCAGACCTCACCGCGGGGCTGGTGGGCGGCCTCGGCCTCGTCCCTGGGGCGAACATTGGAGAGGATGCAGCAATCTTCGAGGCGGTGCACGGCACGGCGCCGGACATCGCGGGCCGTGGTCTCGCGAATCCGACAGCCGTCATGCTCGCCGGCGCGATGATGCTCGATCGCATGGGCCAGCGCGACCGCGGACAACGCCTGGAACGAGCCGTGCGCGGCGCGATAGCGGCAGGCCGCGACCTGACGCCAGACCTCGGGGGAACGGGGACCACTTCGTCCTTCACGGATCGCGTGCTCGCGCAGCTCGCTGGTCCCGAGGGGCAAGCGTGACGGGTCACGAGGACGGCTACGAAGCGCAGGCACGCGGAGGACTCGCAGCGTATGAGCGATATCTCGCGGCAATGGACGCGTCCATGCGCCAGAAGGTGGCTCTGACAGCAGCTCACCTGCTGTGTGAAGGCCGCGTCGCCGACATGGGCATGGGTTCGGGACTGGGCAGCCATGCGCTCGCCGCGCTTTACCCTCGTCTCGAGGTCATCGGGGTCGACATCGACGAGACGATCGTGGCGCGCGCTCGCGAGCACTACTCTGCCCCCAATTTGTCGTTCGTGGCGGGGGACATCGCCGAGAGCGTGTTTCCTCCGGAGACCCTCGACGGCATCTTCGACTCGTCGGTTCTGCACCACGTGACGTCGTATCGTGGGTACCGGTACGAGAACGCCGCGGACGCCTTGGCTGCGCAAGCCGTCGAGCTCAAGGCCCATGGAGTACTCGTCGTCCGGGATTTTCTGGACCCGGGGCTGACTCCCGTATTCCTAGACATTCCCGCCGATGACGGTGATGACTCCGATGACCCGGCGTATTGCTCGACAGCGAGGCTGCTCGAGAAGTTCTCGCGTGAGTTCCGTTCGCTCGCGCCCCGTCCCGGTTGCGCGGTGGAGCCCGTCGGTGACGGTGCGCTCCCGCTGCAGCCTGGCTGGCGTCGCTATCGCCTCGCACACAAGCATGCGGCCGAGTTTCTGCTGCGTAAGGACTACCGAACCGACTGGGCGACCGAAATCCAGGAGGAGTACACATACTTCACGCAGGACCAGTTCGAAGCGCTGTTCGCGCGACTCGGCCTGCGGGTGCTGGCGTCGACGCCACTCTACAACCCGTGGATTGTTCGCAACCGCTTTGCCGGCCGCTGCCTTCTTCACGACATCGAGGGAGGCCCACTGGAGACGCCAGCGACGAACTACATCATCGTCGGGGAAAAGGTGCCGGCTTCCGAGGGCGTAGCCTTCCGCCGGGCGGAAGCGGGGCCAGCTCCGGGCTTTTTGCGCCTAGAGCATCATCGCCACCGCTCGAGTGGCAAGGTGTTCGACCTCGCAGCGCGGCCCTTCGCGACAATCGACGTCATCCCGTTTTTCGATCTCGGTGGCCTAGTCTACGTCTTGGCGCGGACCAGCTATCCGCGCCCCATTCCGTCCGGCCACCAGTCCCTGGACGGCTCTCGGCCGCCGAGCTACATCGCGGAGCCTCTCAACGTCATTCAGACCGATCGCCCTCTCGGAAGAACGGTCGAAGACGCGCTGGCAAGGGCGGCAGGCATAGCTCCCGCGAATATTCGCCGCATGGAGCACGGCACGACCTACTACCCGTCTCCTGGCGGTGTGATGGAGGAGGTCCGCTCCGTGCTGGTCGAGATCGAGCCGCTGTTCACCAACGCGCCCGCCGCGAGCCTTTCCGGGTTCAGCACTTCCGGACGAGTTCGAGCAATCGAGGCCCGGCAGCTGCTTCGCGCGGCCCAAGTCGGCGGCCTGCCCGATGCTCGGCTCGAGCTCAACGTGTACGAGCTGCTCTACCGAACGGCTGAAGCGCGAGGCCCGTGGATAGGCGAGGAAATACGTCTCCACGCTTCCTCTCTTGCGGTGGTACCCACGCCGATTGAAGAAGTGCTGCGCCGCCCCCAACGCCGCGCATTCGAATCGACCACCGACGGTGCAAACTTCTTGCGAGTGGAGGCGACCACCTTTGAGGAGCTCGACGCACAGGGGCGTGTGGTCGTCGCCCAAACACTCGAGTCGGTGGCGCCGATCCCTTTGGGCTGCAATACCGTCGCGGTCGCTTTGCTCGCAAGGGTAGGCGGGGAGGTCGTCCTGGGCGTAGACGAGGACGACCTCCCCGCGGCACAAGGCTTCCGCGGAAACAGCAATTTGATCGTCACGCCAGCGTGGCGCTTGCCCGCGGAGGTCCAGACGACCTCGCAGGCGCGAGCATGGATCGCGCAGCGACTCGCTAGCGAGTACGGGCTCGCAATCGGCGAAACATGGGAGCTCGGAGGCGCCTATCGCCCTTCGCCGGGCCTAACCCCCGAGACGGTCTTCCCGCTCGCGGTCGAAGTGACAGCGTGTCGTGATGGCCGACGCCCCCTCGACTGGGTGCCGCTCTCAAGCCTAGTCGCCCATCGCGCGGAGCTGCCGGACGGCCACCTGCGGATCATCGTGTTACGTGCAGCTCACGCGCTCGAGAGTCAGAGCTCGACGTAAAACGCTCCGAGCGCCTACGCAGGGAGTCTCATTTGCCTTCACCAAGCTCCGACCCTCTCTCACTGGCCGAATACAGCGGAAATCAGTATACTGAACGCGCGATGCACGCCCTCAAAGCGATCGTGAAGAACGGCAGGCTGGTCCTCGACGAGCCGACCAAGATGCCCGAAGGCACCGAGGTTGAGCTACTCGCCGCCGACGAGGACTTCGACCCCGAGGAGCGCGCGCGCTTGCTCCAGTCGATCGAAGACGGTGTCGAAGATATGGAACGTGGCGACGATGTGGACGGCTTCGAGCTCATCGCACGCCTGAGAGCCCAGCGTGAAGCTGCGAGTCGGTAAGCGCCCCGAGAAACAGATCGAACGGATGGAGGCGTGGTGGGTCGCTAACCGACCGAAAGCACCGACGCTCTTCACCGACGAGCTCGAAGCGACCTTCCGTGTACTCCGTGAGCGACGAAACGCAGGCGTCGGCTGGCCGACAACGCGAAGACCGGACCTCAGGCGGATCCTGATGCCTCGCACCGAGAATCACGTCTACTTTGTCGTGAACGAGAAGACACAGACTGTGCACGTGTTGTCGGTGTGGGGTGGTCCTCGGGGGACGACGCCGAGGCTGTAGCCGACGCGTCCGTCAAACCGCAGTAGTGCTCACTCATGGGCGCTGCGCTAGATATAGGGGAATGCGTACGCTAGACGCCATCACCGCGGACGCTCTCGCGCTACCCGTCGCGGAACGCGCCGCTCTCGTTCTCAGACTCGCAGAGAGCCTCGACGAGCGATTCGACCCCGACGCCGGGGACGCCTGGGCGACGGAAGTGGACGCGCGAGTCGGAGTGCTGCGCGCCGGCTTGGTCGACACGACGACCACCGCGGCCGCGCTTGCAGAAGCGCGGGCGCATCTCGCGGCCCGCCGTCGCTGAGACCCTTGCCGCAGAGATGGACGAGACTGCTGGTTGGCACGTGCATCGCAGTCCAGGATATTGGAAGAATCGCATGGATCAGATCTTGGCGCTCCACGTCACAAGATCGTCGGAGGACCGCTGAGCGGTTCTTACCTGGGATCCAAAAACTCCTGGTCGTGTTGGATGTGACGCTCGATTGAGCCTGCAACATTGCTCTCGAGGTTGGCCACCAGCTGGCGCGCGCCGGGCTCCGTTGCGATGGCCCGCGCACGTTTAAGATTTTCCTGAATTTCGACAAATGCCGGGGGTGCCGCACCAATAGGGCCGGACCAGACTCCTCTTGGCAGCGTGAAATTGCTCAAGGCATACGTCGCGGGCTGTTGCAGGGGGCCCGGGCGAGCAGCGAGCATTGCAAGCTCTGCGCAAGCCTCCGCGTTTTCTCGCATTTCTGAGAGAATCAGCACCCCGACACGCTGCATGCTCGGCGACGACGCACCGATACAGTCGCGCGCAATTTCAAGAGTCTCCGAAGGCCAACCACCTTCCGTCGCTGCTCCGAGTAGATGTCCACAAGCAGCTGGGTGCGCTTGTTCCGAGGCTAGAACATCGCCAAGTGCATGCGCTACCAGACGCAACGTCCCGGAGCCCGCGACGAGCGGCGCTACAATCTTGGCCGTGGGTTCGCTCCAGAAGCTTTCGTTCGACGCGCTACGCTTCAATACTTCCAAGCGTAGGCTCAGGTCGTTGCCCAGTGTAACGAGAGCAGCTTGCTCGAGGTACCAACCCTCGTTGCCGTGACGATGCCACTCTTCCGAACGGAGCACTTCGACCAGACGGTCTACGATGCGATCTCGTAGAAGCGGGCGTGCCGCCAACGCTGCTGCCCCATCGGCATCGTAGATAAGCGACCAAACCGACTGCCAGCCGTCGAGCCAGAGCCCGTCACGCAAAGCCAGCTCAAGTAGGTCGAGCGCATTACTACGCGGAATGTGCGTGTAGCGAATCTGTCGAAGGCCAAAGCGGCGGTGGTCCAGCTCAGGCCGCTCAACGAATAGCTTTGCGATCTCTAGCATCGGGTTGACGTCGATGCGGCGTACGTCCTCAAGCATCTCATCCGCATGGCTCAGTGGCGCATTCTCAGCGAGGAGGCGTTTCAGCTCCGTAACCAGGTCAAGCGCTCCGGAAGCAAAGTCAAATCGACGGATCGCACGGACTAGGAGTCGCGCTGGCGCTGGGATAGCTAGTTGAGCTACTGCGCTTCGAAAGAGCGCGGGGTCACGATTGCACCAATCATCAAGGAGCAGCCACGGTTGCTTCGTTCCGTCCAAACACGTCGCAACTAGCTGCAGCCCGTCGACTCCTGGGAACCGGGTTGTGAGCATTTCGATCAGGCGCGCGACATCATCAGGGGATGGTCGCTGCGAATCCCCTGATACTCGCTGGTCTACCCACCAGCTCCAACGATTTTTCGCTGGCGCGGCCGCAATCGTGTCGCTGATGTTCAAGCGGAATTCCCAAGGCTTTGAGCACAACTGATAGGCCCGCAAGAGAGCCGGCCAGGACGTCGACCGGAGAACCGCTTCGGCCTCGCTCGCTCCCGGGCGCTCCGCGGCCCAGCGAAACACGAGTCCGTCGTGAAGGACATCCAGCGCTTCAAGGTCAGTCTCCACGTCCAAACACTTCTGGATGATAGGCACAATCCGCACGAACTCATCGCGTTGGACGTTACGTAGTTCCGGAGCGGAGATAAAGCCGCCTCCCGACTTGTGAGCGTGCTCGCTCAAGACACGCGCAGCGGCTAGCCGAATGTGCGTATCCGCGTGCCCCAGCATCGTGGCAACGATATCGAACGCCGCGGTCCGGATAGTGAGCACGGCAGGAGTGGCGCCCAGCGCGCGCTCGTGCATGCTCATAGTCGCGCCGTCCGAGGTATGCCAATTCATAACAGGCGACAGCAGGCTGCATAGCGCTGCCTGCACGATGTCAGCGTCACCCTTGGTGCACCCAGTACTCAACCAGTGCTTTAGCTCTTTCAAGAGTTCGCCCGCGCTCGTGGGAGAAAGGTGAGCCAGCGACGCAACTTCCTTCGTCGCACCAACAAATTGATAGTTCGACGACATCCCCTCACGCAGGCCCAAGTTTCTTAGGATCCGCAGCAGTCTGAGCGATGCGACGGGTTTGCCGCATCGACCTAGAGCAAGGACCACCGGTCCAAAGTCTTCGGTGCTGTGGGTTTCGGCTGTACGTACATACTCCTCGCAAATCCTGCTCGCGATCTCAGGCGCCGCGTGAACGCACCATTTTAGCGCCGCAAGCACCGCACGTCGGTCTGAGCGCTCGGTAGTTGGCGCGGCATCCAGCCACCCCTGACAGATCGAACAAATCACGTGCTCAGGATGATCTCCTCCGGCCGCTGCCAGGTTCCTGACGCGAGTAAGCGCGAAATCCGGACGGGACGATAGCTCGTAGCTGAGCACTGCTCGAGCCCAGGGCTTTTCCAACAGGTATCCGAGGAGGACGTCCCCCTCAACGTCCGCTCTGAACCTCAACGTCGCACCAACAGTCCGCAGCAAGCCTGCTTCGTGAAGCGTTGTATGCTCGACTGAGCTCTCGTTGATCGCGATAGGAACGTCTAGCGCGCATTGCAGGAGGAAGCGCTCCGTTTCTTGCTCGGGGCGCAGAGCCTTCAGATGCGTCGTGGCTTCCCGAACCAACCGTTCTGCGACGAGATTTCGCAGCCGTCCTGTCTTGACGATATTGGTGGGACTTTCTCCAGCGCGTACCTGCTGCACCGCGGCTCGTAGAAGAAAGAGATTCGGGCCGAAATGCTTCGCGAGGCGCTCGGCAATGGCCTTGTCCAAGTTCCTCGACTCTAGAACCGCCAGTTCAACGGCGTCGTTCAACTTCAGAGCTGGAAGCTTGAGAACACGATAGCTTGCGCTGGGGACGCTTCGCAGCGCGCTTTCTACCGCGTCCAGGTCGGCGGAGCGAACCGCAAGGATCACTTTCGTGTTCGGTGCGGGGCTGTCGCGTCCGGCTACGGCGGCGAGCTGGTGCACCTCATCAAGCTCACGGCCGGCATCATCAAGCGCAAGCACAAGCGACTGATGCGTTGGTAGGCCTCCGCGCAGCCCGTCCTCGATCGTTCCGATGCCAGGCCTGCGCAGCCAAGCTGAACGGCGATTTGTCCCGCGCGTTGCAGCAGGAATGGCTCGTAGGAACCTACTCTTACCCGATCCTCCGGCTGCAACAACGATAAGAACTGCGTCCGACGACTTGAAGAAGTCGTCTACGCTGGCAAGCTCGGCGCGGCGTCCCACGAGCTTGAGATCCGGCTGGTCCGCCATGTCTAGTGCGTCGCTGCGCGACAGCGGCACGAATCCGGGAAGTAGCTGGTGATCGAAGTAGGTCGCCGACACCCAAGGCTGCTTTACGAGCAGGCGCTCGATTGAGCTACGTCCCCAGACGAGAGCGTGCTTGAGCTTCTTTTTTACGCCGCGCACCGTCCTTGATTGCGTAGCGCGCGTCTGAAGCCGCCGTGCTTGGTCCACAGTAATATCTAGCGACGTCATTACGATCATGCCGGAGAAACCCGCCTTCAGCGCTGCGTCTCGCTCCTGGTCGATCTTCCGTTCAAGCTGATCGACGCCTTGTCGAACGGCGCACGCAATCTTCCACTTTGCTCGCCGCGTTCCGACGGTCCCGTCGTATGCGCCATCAGACCCCCCATCCCTCCCAGGCCGACGTGGACCAGGGATGAAGCCGATATCACCGTACTGTGCGCCAAAGAGATCGAGGCACATATCCTCGAACTCCTTGTTGTTTGCTCCTTTCGATAGTCGGGACCAATCGAACTGACGTCGTCCTCCGCGAACGTTCATCGGCGCGGAGACACGCGCACTGGTTGTTTGAGCCGACCCATCCTTGTGGCGCTTTTTCCGTTTGGTCTTCGGCGTTGCTTTTCGCATCTCAGTCTTCCTGTCTGTGCGAGCCTGGACCGGAAGTGCCCTCTGGTTGCGCAGACCGCCGCGCCACGCCCCGAGGATACCTCGAACGGCGCTAGCTGAGCAGATCGAGCGGCTCCTATTCGGAGCTCGCTTGATCCGGCCCGGTCTGTGTCACCGGGCCTCGGCCGTCGTCGTCGCGGTTCGCTGATCGATGCCGGCGTCCGGACTACTGGAGCGGGCGCCCGGGCGAGCTCACGGCTCGAGCCGGGACTTGAAGTGTTGCGACCGATACACAAACCAAATTCTTGTTTATGTCAGTCATTGCCGTGAGCGGTAACGAAACCATTGCGGATTCAGCGGCGCGCTGGCTCCTAGTCGCTAACGCGGTCGGTTGCGCGCCTGTCCTGCGCGCCGGATTTTCTTGATGATCAGACGTCGCGTGTGCCAATGCTCGACGCAGCGACGCACCAACACGATCCGATGCTGCACGTCGCGAGGAGTT
>DASXKQ010000198.1:0-3823 GCA_036496745.1 Polyangiaceae bacterium | reverse complement strand
CCACGGCGATTGGAACTACGTCATCAGGCCACGCCCGAAGCTACGGTGATCGCTCGACTTGTTCTTTCGAGGGCCCTAAGCTACCGCGAGTTCCCGATGAAACCAGAAACCCTCTTTGGCCCGGTGAGCGCGCTCGCGCTCTGGACGGGTGTCGTCGTGCTGATCACCGGCATCCGACGGATCCAGGCCGTGCGTCGCGGGCGCATGCCGGTCGACGCGCTGCGCCCGGGTGAGACATCGGAGGTGCCGTACGACGTCGCCGTCGCCAATCGCAATCTGATGAACCTGCTCGAGATGCCGCTCTTGTTTTACGTGGTCTGCACTTGTCTGTACGTGACCACACACGTCGATCACACCGTGCTGCAGTTGGCGTGGGCGTACGTCGCGTTGCGGCTCGTGCACTCGCTGATCCATTTGAGTTGGAACCGCGTGACGCACCGTTTGGTCCCCTTCGCACTCAATAACTTCGTGCTGCTCGCGCTCTGGATCCTGTTCATGACTCGCGCTCTATAGCGGCACTGCGGGCCCGCCGTCGGCGGCGGGCGCTCCACGACACGACGAGCGCACCCAGACCCGCAGAGCCGATAGCGATCACGAGTCCCGGCGCGGTGGCGAACGGACTGAAGCCGAAGAACCGGAAGTAGAACTCGATACGCGGTGCCCAGAGCACGCCCAGCAGGCCACCACCTAGGGCACCCAAGATCACCAGCACGCGCGTCGCCCAGCGATCCGCGGCCTGCCGGGCTTCGTAGTCAGTCATCGCAAAGCCGCCACGATGCCGGAAGCTCGCCCCGTCTTTCGAGGCTGGGTCTCCCTTGACGTTCCTTTCGTCATATCTATAGATATATCTAAAGATATGTCTCGACGGAATCTCACCGCCAATACCTGGGTAAAATCATGAACATCCGTATGCCATGGCTCGACGCGAGCGAAAGCTGGTGGGTCGGCTGGGGCTCGGGCCGCGGAGGCGGCGGGGGCCCCCGCCCGCGTGGCGGGCGCGGATTTTGGGGCGATTCATTTGGCGAACCTCCGCCGCGCGCCGAACGCGGGGGGGTCCGCTACATGGTGCTCGAGGCCATCGCCGAGCAACCGCGCCACGGCTACGAGATCATCCAGCACATCGAGCAACGCACGGGTGGGGCGTATCGGCCGAGCCCCGGCGTGATCTACCCCACTCTGCAGATGCTGGAAGAGCTCGGCCATGCGCAGGTGGTCGAGCAAGAAGGCCGCAAAGTGTACGCGATCACCGACGCCGGACGAGCGGACCTCGACGCCAACCGCTCGGCAATCGACGACTTTTACGGGCGGTTTGCCGACGACGAGCCCTGGCAGTCCTACGCGGAAGATTTTGCAAGCCTGATGAAACAGGTTGGCAAGCTGATGCGCACCTTTCGCCGCAGCGCGCACCACGGGCGGCTCTCGCCGGCCACCATGCGCGCCATCCGTCTCATTTTGGACGAGGCGCTCGAGAAAATAGACAACATTTTAAACGGTTCCGGACATTGAGGGCACGGACTTTGCTCACGGATCTATGCCATGACTAGCTTTCGCACCGGGGACGACATCACGCGCTATGTCACTGAGGCCGCGCGGGCGCCGCTGCTCACGCGTGAACAAGAGACCGAGCTCGCCGAGCGGTGGCGTCGGGACGCCGACCGCACGGCCGCCGATACGCTGGTGCGTGCCCATTTTCGCAACGTGGTGGCGTTTGCGTTGAAGTATCGGCGCTACGGCATCCCGGTCAGCGAGCTGATTGCGGAGGGGAACTTCGGCGTGGTGTGTGCGCTCGGCAAATTCGAACCCGAGCGCGGTATTCGCTTCGCGACCTATGCAGCGTATTGGGTGCGCGCCTACATTCTGGATCACGTAATCCGTTCGTGGAGCGTCGTCGGGGCGGGCTCGGGCCCGCTGCGCTCACGCTTGTTTTTCAAGCTCCGCCGCGAGCGCGCGCGCGTGACGACGCTGCTCGGTGAAGGTGAGGCAAGTGAGCAGGTGATCGCCGAGCGCATCGGCGTCACGCTGCTCAAGCTGCGCAGCATGGTCGTGCGCCTCGACTGCCGAGATCTCTCGCTGGAAGCGCCGGTGTTCGAGGACTCCGCCGAGCGCTTCGTGGATACGCTACCCGCGGTCGAGGACCAGGAGCAGAGCTTGCTCGAGCACCAGGCGGCGGGCAGTGTGCAGACGGCGGTCGCGCTCGCGCTGGCCGAGCTCGATCCGCGCGAGCGCTACATCGCCGAGCGCCGGCTGATGGCCGACAGCTCGGAAGAAGCGTCGCTCGCCGAAATCGGTCGCAAGCTCGGCGTCTCACGTGAACGCGCGCGCCAACTCGAAGCGCGCACCAAGCGCAAGCTTCGCGCGCGCATCCCCGCGCTCGGCGACGCAATCGTCGACGAATGGCTGGACGGCGTGAGCGCCCCCGCGGCGTGATCCGAAGCGCGCACCGCGTCGTACATCCTGGTGAACGGCAGATCCAAGCGTTCGTGAGGCAGCCGGCCTCGCGTCGTCACTCTGCGCCAACGAGTCGAGGATTATTTTCCAATGTCTCATCGGTCTATTTCGCGTGCGCTAGTTCTGATTCCGTTACTCGCCGCGTCGGCGGCTCTGCCCGCCTGCGGCAGTGACAGCAGCTCGACGGCGGCCGCTGCGGCCGGCAGTGGCAACGGTGGATCGGGCGGGAGTCAGTCCTGTTCCGCGACGATGTACGCCAAGTATGGCGGTCCGGCGTTCCTCGCGGTGCGCGACAGCATCGTCAGCAAGGCCCTCGCGGCTCCCACCGCGATGCTCGGCGATGCGTTTCAAAATTTTGCGTCGACCTCGACCCCCGCCGAGATCGACGGTTTCAAGCAGAATTTGGCTGATTTTTTGGTGATGGTCTACGGCGGCCCGAACAACTACCAGGGCGCGTCCATGGCGGTAGCGCACACGGGCCTCGGCATCACCAGCGACCAGTACGACTATTTCATCGCGAGCGTGGTGGTACCCGCGCTCTCCGACAACGGCGTGGCGAGCGACGACATCACGAACTGCTTTGCTCCGCCGGTCACGGACGCGAGCTTCAAGGCGAGCATCGTCGGCAAATGACGGCTCGGTCCAGTACGGCGCGCCGGCTCAGGATTCCCGGCGCGTCGCTCGCCGCGGTCGCTCTGCTCGTGACGGTCGCGGGCGGCCTCTTGCACACGCGCGCCGGGCGGCCGCTGCTCGCGAAACTCTCCGGGCATCACTGCCCGTTCGCGCGGGGAGTCCTCGAACCGGCGCAGCGCGACGCGCTCCGCCATCAGGGTCTCGCCGCGCAGCCGCACCTCGCCACGCGCGCCACGGCGCATCCCGCGCTCGGCTTCGAACTCGGCAAGGTAAAGCGCGACGCAGTTCTCGCTTGGGCCTCGGTGAAGGGCACCGAATGCAAAACCGAGTCGAAAGGCGCGGGCTTGGCCTGCGGCCAGGAGCATGAAAATTCGTTGTACTTCCGCTTCAACGCGGGCGGCACCCTGGTCGGCGTGCTGTCGATGCTGCACACGAAAGACGTCGAGCAAGCCGTCACCCTGGCAAACGCCGATGAAGCGAGGTTGCGCGCCGCCGTCGGCGAGCCGTCCGCGACGGTGGGCGAACCGTCCGCGACGTATCTCGCGAGCGGGGCACTGCGCCAGAGCCGCGCCGAACATCGCTTCATTGATTTTGCGGCGACGGCGAGCGTGACGAATCTGGGTCGCTCGGAGTATCTGGTGACGGAAGAAGCGGAGCTAGTGGATTGACGGTGGGCTCGGGCGCGCGGTCTTCTTGGAAGCGGAGCTTCACGCGATGTGTAAGGCTCTCATTGAAATCCTTC
>DASXKQ010000197.1:0-47726 GCA_036496745.1 Polyangiaceae bacterium | reverse complement strand
GAGCTCGAGCACGCGGTCCGGACCGACGCGGTTGGCCGCGTATACCGCCGGCACGTTGAGCGAATTGGCGAGCGCGCGTCGCAAACGGACGGGACCGTGGAAGCGTCCGTCGTAGTTCTTCGGCTCGTAGCTGCCGCGCTCGGTCGTCAGCTCGAGGGGTAGATCGGGCAGCAGCGTGGCCGCGCTGAATTGCGCTTGTTCCATGGCCGTCGCGTACACGAAAGGCTTCAACGCGGAGCCTGGCTGACGCAGCGCGCGCGCGCCGTCATTTTGACCTAGCGCTTCGGCGCGCGAGAAATCCGGTGAGCCCAGATACGCGAGCACGTCGCCGCTCGCGTTGTCGATCACGATCACCGCCAGGGCGTTGGCACCATAGCTCGCCAGGTAGTCGGCGGCGCGGCGCGCCAGTGTCTCGACCTCTCGTTGTAGCGACAGATCCACGGTCGTCTCGAGCTCCTGCACGGCCGTCCCCCGCAGTTCGGGCGCTAGCGTTCCGCTGAGCAGCCCGCGGATCAGATGGTCATTGCCGCCGCTCGCGCTGCGGCGTTCGAGGCGGGCCGGCTCTGCGCGCGCGGCGCTCACGACGTCCGCGTCCGCCAAACCAGCCGCGAGCATGCGCTCGAGGACGCGATTGCGCCGGCGCAACACGCGATCGAGCCCGCGCTCCGGATCGTACAGCGACGGTCCGCGCGGGATCGCCACGAGCAGCGCCGCCTCGGCCAAATCCAGCTCGCGCGCCGGCTTGTCGAAATAGTATTCGCTGGCGCTCTCGATGCCGCGCAAATTGGGACCAAATGCGACCCGATTCAAATACTCTGCCAGGATCTGCCGCTTGCTGAGCGACGCCTCGAGTCGCACGGCCACGCACAGCTCGCGCCACTTTCCGGCGAGCGTGCGCGGTCGCGGCACCAGGGTGCGCGCGAGCTGCTGCGTGAGCGTGCTCGCACCTGACACGACACGCCGCTGCCAGAGTGCCGAGACAGCGGCGCGCGCCATGGCCAGCGCGTCGAACCCGGGGTGGCGATAGAAGCGCGCGTCTTCTGCCGCGAGTAAGGCCGGCACCACCCAGGGCGAGAGGTCATCGAGCGAAGTCCGTTCGGAGAGCTCGCCGTCGACCGCGCGCAGCTGGCGAATCAGCCGGCCGTTGCGATCGAGTACGCGCACGCTCTGCGCGCTTTGAGCCCGCAGCGCGACCGGTAGCGGGGTGGCGAGCACCCCTAGTGCGAGTAGGACGAGCAGCAGCATGCTGAACGCGACGAGCGCCTTGGCAGCCGTTAGAAGCCGAGTGCGCACGGTCATTCCACCTCTACCTCGAGCGCGCCCGTACGTCCGAACGTCTCGGGGCCGTACATTTCCTCGACGCGCGTGGGCGGCAGCACGAAGTGCCCCAAGCTGGTGGCGCGCGCCAGGTAGCGGAAATGATACATGCCCGCGAGCATGTGGTCGCTGAAGTAGAGCACGCGATCGTCGCGCAGTTCGCGGTACGAGTAGTCCTCGAAGTAGGCGTGACCGGAGGCGACGCGGTCGCGTTCCTCGTCGTCACCGCAATACCGACACGGTGGCGGCTCTGATTCGCCGACGTCGAGCGCCGTCGAGGTGGTCGCCAAGCTGCTGTCCACCGCCTCGAAACCCGCCGGCAACGGGTCGTCGACGACCACGTAGTCGCGCGGGTTGGGCGTCACGATCACCAAATCCGCAATCACGAGCTCACCGCCCTTGAAGTGCTTACTCGGGCTGTCGCCGATCGTACGCAGGGCCTCGGGCAGCTCCTCGGCGGTCACCGAACGCAGCATTTTCTGCACGAAAAATCCTTGATCGAGGGAATTCTCCGGTAGCGTTCGGAGCGCGTAGCGCAGGCGCGCTTGGTAGAACAAGCGGCCATTGCCCCGCTTGTCGAACAAAAGCGACGCCCCCGAGAGCTCGCCCATTTGCGCGGTCTCGACGTGAGCACGTTCAACTCCGAGACTGCGCCCGTGCATCTTCGCGTCCGCGATCGGGGTCTGTCCCAACCAAACCTTGACGTCGAAATCCGGCACGGATTTTTCTTGCGCGTTGCGATATGCGTCGAGCGCGAGGAGCGCGTAGGTCGTCTCCTGCGTGGAGCGCCAAGTGCCGTTCTCTCGCTTGAGCAGGAGCCCGCGCGCCAGTTGCGCGGCGAGCGGATGATCCGGCTTCACGGATAGCAACGCCCGCAACACGAGCGCCGACGTACGCAGTGTCGAATCCATCAACACCGCGTATTCGTCGCCCAGGTTTTCGGACGCGTACGCCGCGTCGTTGTCGAGTCGCAGCGCGTTTTCGATTTCGGGCATCAAGCCGGAGATGAGCTGCGCCGAGCCATGACTGAGGGCCAGCGCGTGCAGCAGGAGCGCCTTGCCGAACAACGGCAGCTCATTCTTGTGCTCGTAGCACTGCTGCATGTAGCCGAAGTCCGGAGCGCCCATGTCGGCGAGCACGTCGAGCACGAACGCCATCGTCGGCAGCGCGTACAGATCTTGATCGTGCTTGGCCAAGTAGCTGCGCAAATAGCCGCTACCGCGGTCGAACACGGCCTCTGGCACGCTGGCACCGTATTTGTGCGCCTGGCCCAGCGTGAACAGCGCGTAAGCCGTAAGCCACGGATAGCTGTCGGTCGAGCTTGGCCACAAACCGAAACCGCCGTCGCCGTGTTGCCGCGAAACGATCTCGGCGACGGTCTTCGGAATCACCTTGTCCAAGTCGAGCGGCAACGGGATCTGAAAATCCTTGGCCAACGCGCGCAGCGGCACGAGCGGCATCAAGCGGCTCGATAGCTGTTCGGTGCAGCCATATGGATAACGCACGAGTTGCTCGATACCCGTGTCGAGTCCAACCAGCGCGCTCGACGAGAGCGTCACGTCGAAGCCACCGAGATCGGGGCGAATCGCCGACAGATCCCCGAGCTTTTCCTGGCTTGTTGCGTCGACCGCGCCGTACAGGGCGACCGCTTCCAGCACGCTCGGTGAGTCCACGCGCCGCTCGACCTCGACGGCGTCGTGCTCGGCGCCGGCACTCACGTCGAAGCGGAGCTTTGCTGTTCCAGCGCGCTCGGCGCGCATGGAAAAGCGCACCTCGAGCGATTGATCGCGCTCGAGCTTCACGCGCTTGATCGCGTCACCCAGCAGGGTGATACCGGTCAACGCCGCCCGCACCGTGACCTCCCCCGCGGCGAAGTTCTTGCTGGAGACGATCACTCCGGCGTCGAGCACGTCGCCCGCGCGCAAGAAGCGCGGCAGCGCCGGGCGCGCCATCAATTTGCGGCTGACCGTGAACTGGGTCGCACCGAAACCGTAGCGATCGCCGTCGCTCGCGGCCACCGCCATCACTCGGTAGGTCGTGAGCGTGTCGGGCAGCTTGAAGCGCACGACGGCCTTGCCGTTGGCGTCGCTCAGGACGGACGGATTGAAGTACGCGGTCTGCTTGAAGTCGCGACGCGCCGGCGCCATGCCGCCGCCGCCGCCTTCCGCGCCTTTGTCCGCTCCTAGCGTAGCGAGCCACTCGAGGCCGACACGCGCCAGCGACTCGCGGGACTCGAGCGTGGCCACGCCGAGTGGCCGCGCGGCCGTGAACACAGGCACTGGATCCGGTGTTTTGTAGCCGGTCAGCGAGAGCACGCCCTCGTCGACGGCGTAGAGGGTGAGCTCGGCGGAGGCAGGTTTGCCCAGACTGTCTTTGAGCTCCAGCTCGACGCTGGCCTCTTCTCCCGGCAAGAAATCGCGCTTGTTCGGGCGCACCTCGATCGCGAGTCGACGTGATTCGGGCTCGATCGGCAGCTCGGCATAGCCGAGGCGATACGGCGCGCCGAGAGTCAGCGACTCGCCCACGGCGCGCGCGCGCACCAGATGAACCCCAATGAACGCGTTCGGTCGGAGATCCTCGGTGATCGGCACTTCTACCGTCGGCGTGGGTCCGCGCAATTTCACCCGCGTCGCGCGGTAGATCCCAGCGCGCTCGACGGTCACCAGCGCTTCTGCCTCCGGAAACGGCGATTTTACGAGCACGCGAGCGGTGTCGCCAATCTTGTATTTTTTCTTGTTGGTAACGAGCTCGAGTTTCAACTGGTCGCTGTCGCGAAAACCGCCGCCGCTTGCGCCAAGCGCGTACAAACCCAGATCGGCCTCGGCCACGTTGCCGCGAGCGTCCTTGCTGGTGGCATGCACGATCAGATAGCCCGCCTGAGTCACCTCGAGCGGGCAGCTGATGGGCCCTGCGCCGGTCGTCAGGGAACAGCTCGAGAGCACGCGATCCACGAGCTTGTTCTCCATCCGCGAGCGACCATCGGCTTGCTCGGCGCGGGCATAAGTCCAGCGCCGTTGCACGAGCTCGAGCCGCACCGACTTGCCCGCTAGGCGTTTCCCACCGGTGGAGAGCGCGACCAGCTCGGGCGCGAGCGTGCCCGGCGCGTTCACGAAATAGTCGTTGGGCTGCTTGATACCCAGGTAAAACTGCGCTGGATGCACGACGAACGACGTGCTGCCGCTGATGCTCTGGCGCGAGAGGTCGCTGACGGAGGCTTCCGCGGTCACGAGCTCGGCGCCGCGCTGGCCCGGAAGCTCGAGCTTGTGCGTGAACACGAGAGCGCCGTGAGAATCAAGCTTGTCGTCGCGAGCCGCGAGCTCTCCTGCGTTGAGCGCGCTCTGCTCGAGATCGGCCTGATACGTCGCTGAATCCGTGACAAAGCCCTCGCTCTCGGGCACTTCGAAGAACGTCGGACCGCGCGAGACCGTGTAGCGCACGGCGCTCGTCGCCATCGGCGCGCCGAACAAATAGTCGCCGTGGGCGGTCCAGGATGCGGTCTCGCCCCGCACGTAGCTCGGCTGCGCGCTCTCGACGCCGACCTTGAACTCCGCTGGCCGGTACTCGGCGACCTCGACGTAGTCGGAGATCCAACCGCCGCGTCCACCGCTGACGGCTATTTGCCAACCTCCGAGATGGCCGGTCTCCGGGATCTTGAGCTTGGCCGCAAACGTGCCAAAACGGCTGATCTCTAGCTCGGTTTTTACGACCTCCTCACCGTCGGGCGAGCGCAACACAAGGTTGGCCGTCTCGCCCACCGGGACTGCGTTGCCACCGGGCACCTCGCTCCGCACGATGCCTTTGACCTGCACTTCGTCGCCCGGGCGATACACGCCGCGATCGGTGAACAGCATGCCGAAGCGCGCGTCTTCACCATCTAGATTGACGGGCACCGACAGCCGCCAGGGTGAGATGATATTCGAGATTTCCTCGTAGTTCACGTCTTGCCCGCCGCGCGCGATCAGGATCCCGTCGTTCACCGAGTCCTCGTTGAAATGCGGCGACAGATCCGAGCTCGGGATGCGCGCGAGACCCTGCGCGTCGGTCCGATAGTGGTGCGAGTCGTCCGGCGTCAGTAGCTCGATATCGGCGCTTGCCACCGGCTCGCCCGTCGAGACGCGCGTCAACCACACCAGCGAGCCCGCGAGCGACATTTTCGCGGTCAAAGCCAGATCGCTCACCTTGACGATGTTGAAGAGCGAGGTCGGCCTTCGGTTGCTGCCCGCGTCGTAGTGCACGCCGATCGCCAGCGGACCGTGCGCGCTCGCGCCCAGCAACGCCGCCGCATTGAGACTCTCCGTCGCGATGTGATTGCGTCCCGCGTGCGGCGTGATCCGGCGCTTGTGCGCATTCGGCAGCGCGGCCAGCCGATCATAGTCGTCCATTCGGCTGTGATGATCCGAGAACAGCAGCGCATCCGCCGGCGTGAGCGCCGCCGTGACGAGCTCGTAGCTGCCCACGTTCACCGAGCCGACTGGAATCAACGCGTTAGCGCGCGGATCGAGATTCGCTCCACTCACGCCGACTTCGACCGACGGTTCATAGTCGTCGACGCTCAGCGTCTCCGCGACTGGGGCAGCCAGCACTTGCCCGTATTTGTCACGCAAACCCGCGTTGACGTGCACCGTGTAGGTCTTGCTCGCCTGAAAGGGCGCGATCAGATTCAAGTAGCTGACGTCGCCTTCTTGCTCGCCGTAGTCGCTGAATTTGAGAGGCAGCGCAGGCGAGATGGAAATCGAGCGTTTCAGGTCCTTGAGTGGAACCGGATTGCTGGTCTCGAGGTACCAGGGCGCGCCCGCGGGGCACTTCTCGGTGTCGCGCGCGCGGCTGCAATTGACGGTCACGCTCAGCGGCCCGTACGTCTCGTACGCGAGCTCCGACGCTTCGCCCAGCGTGAGCGGGCCTTCTTGACCACGCAGGTCCGCCGAAAGTGTTAGCTTCAGCGTGGCGTGGATGGGCAGCGGCTTGACGGGATCGACGCGCAGCCGCTTCGTTTGCTGAGGATCCGGCCGCGAGACGTGAAACGTGAGCAGCTCCGTCTTGCCGTCGTGCTCGGCGCTGAGCGTCGCGTGGCGCTCGAGCTCGGCCGGGTCGATCGGTTGATTGAAGTGCAGCGTGAAGCGCGCGCTCGGCAGCAAGCCGCGTGATTCGACGACCGGATCGCTATCGACGAATTTGGGCCGGGGCGTCGTAAACTCGAACGCGTAGGGCGCGCCGAGCGTGCTGCCGTCGAGAGCCTTCAGTTCACCCGGGACGCTCACCTGGTATTGGGTCGCGCCGCTCAGGTGGGGCGTCTCTGGCACGAAGCGCAGCGCGTGCGTCCCGACCCACAGCCAGCGCCCCTTGATCGCCGGCGCGATTGCGATCGGCGGGGCCGGCGCGGCGCCCGCCCGCTCGAGCGATATCAGCGGCCGGCTGAAGACCACGCTCAATTCGCTGATTTCGTTCGCCTCGCCCTCGGGGGCCGCATAGACGACGCGAAAGGCGCTCGCCGAACCCGCGCTAGGCGCTCGCTCGGAGCCGAGGCCGAGTGAACCGCTCGACGATTTCGTCGGTAGCTTGGTGCCGCCGATACAAGCTCCGCCTAAAATGCAAAATAGGCCACTCACCAGGACCAGCCGCCCTAGGAGCTGGCGACCACCACCGACGATGCTCTTCATGTGCCCGCACTCAGCAATGGCCGTGCCGCGACGACAGCCGGCAAATCTCGCGGCCTCGCGCTGCCGAGCGTGTTTCGCTGGACGCAGCGCGTGCGTTCGGCCCGCCACAAGGCGCTCGCTGGGCGCTACAGCCGCGCTGTGCGTCGCGCTGGGTACGGCCCGCGGTGCCCACGCGGAGGCGAGCGCTCGCTTCGCGGATCTTCCCACGCACACGGCTACGCCACCCGCTGCCGTGGCGCCCCCAGTGCACGTTGTTGCGCCTACGCCGATTGCGAGCCCAGCGTCCGGCGGCTTCGTTCGTCATTTGGCGTCGTCCTATCTCGAACGAGGCACCGTGTTCGAGGCGCGCGGGGACGTCGCACTCGCGCTCGGCGAGTACAGTCATGCGCTAGCCGTCGATCCCTCGCTCGGCGAGGCCTACTTGAAGCTCGGCGCGCTGCGCGAACGCATGGGCGATCCGCGCGAAGCCGAGCTCGTGTACACCGCCGCCACGGCGCTCAGCGCGGCGCGCGCGCAAGCCTTGTTCGCTCGGGCCATGCTCCGCAAACACGCCGCGCGCACGTCGGAGGCGCTCGCCGATCTGGAGACCTCCAGCGAGCTCGATCCGGCCCATGACACGCTCATCGAACTCGGAGCGCTCTACACGGAGCTGCGCGCTTGGCCGGCCGCGCTCGCCGTCTACCGTCGCCTGCTCTATGATGCCGAGCGCCTAGGCGATACCCACGCGAGTAACGAGACCCGACTCGAAGTACGCGCACTGCGCGTCCTCGCCGGTGAAACCGACGCCAGCAAAGAACACGGCTCACCCCACGACTGGGTACGCCTCGCCCTCTCGAGCATCGCCAAACGCTAAAACCGCAATGCGTTTTTGAAGAGACATGGAGGCCGCGCTTCGCGGTACCCGAAGGGGTGCGGGGAGGCGGGGATTTTTTGGGGTTATTTCGGCGAGTTCGCGTCGTTGTCGACGACACAACGTCTCAAGTGACGGGCCGACGCACACTGCTCAACCCAAAATTCAGGGCTCTCCGCCTCCCCGCCTCCATGTCAATCTCTCCTGGTCGCGATTAGACGGCACTACGGCGTGCGGAAGCTGGCGCCGTGGTCGTCGGAGATGAGTACGCTGTAGGTTTGTGAGGGCTTGTTGGAGCCGCCGTACAGGAGCACTCGGCCTTCGATCGTGAGCAAGCGCGATGGCACCGCAACGTCGACGCGCGGCCCCGCCTGCTCGGCGTCGTCGTAGGCGACATAGGGCGGCGTCCAGCTGCGCCCGTCGTCGCGGCTCGAAGTCACGCGCACCACGCCGTGGGTGGTCGCGGCGAGCACCGTCGTGCCGCGCACCCGCGCGACGTCGAGCGTGTGGTCAAGCAGACCCGGCAACTGTTCGGCCTTGGGCGGAGCGAGCGGCGTGCAGCGCCCCTCGAACGGACAAAGCAGCATCGACGTCGTGCGCGAATTCTCGGGGCGGAGCAGCGCGACAAACGCGCGCTCGTCACACGCGGTCGCGTAAACGGTGTTGCTCTCCGGCGCGAGATCCGTCGCGTGAGCGCTGCCGTCGGCGGCGATCGAGCGCAGCTCCATGACGTTGCGATCCCCGCCCAGCGCGAGCTCGTAGCTCTTGCCGTCGGCCGCCCAACAGCGTTCGGCGAAGTCCGCGCTCGGTGTGGACGCCGGTCGCCAGGTCACGCCCGCATCGCTCGTCTTGTGCAGCGACAAGTGCGCGCCGCGTCCGAAGGCGAGCACGAAGCCGTCCGCGCTCGGCTTGACCGCACGATATTGCGCGCGCCACGCCGGGATGCCACGTCCGACCGCAGGTCGGGGCAGTCCGATTGGATGAATCGCCTCGAACGCGCCGAGCGACGGCTTGACGAGCGCGGTGTAGCCGCGCACGAACGGCCAGGCTCCGCGCGCTGCGTTCACTAGCGGTTCGCTCGTGACGGCCAGCACGGCAGCGGTCTGCACGCCGTCGAGGCCGTACTCGACGAAGCTCGCCGCGGGCAGCTCGTGAGCCTTCGCGATCTCGGCGGAGCCCGTGATCTCGCGCGCCTGCTTGCCACAGCGCTCGAAGGGGTGCTCGCTCGGTCCCGCCGCGACCAGCCGTCGCCGGACCAGCTTGTGAAATTCCGACTGATTGTCGCGCAAGAGCGCGGGGCCGGTCGGCCCGACCATGCACACGGCGTAGTCGGCGACCGCGGCCGCCAGCGTGTGCACGCGATAACCGGCCAGTGCCCGCGGCGCGAGCGAACACACACCCCACAGCGAGAGACCCGCGACGAGCAACGTGCGGATGCGGATGGGGGGACTGGGAAGAGCTACGGCGCGAGCGGCCGGCGCGAGGGCCATCCCCCGCACCATGCGCAAATCGTCGCGCGCGGGCCAAGTTTCACCGAGGTTTCTCGGCAAAAAGCAGGGACCAGCGCGCTCAGCTCAGGTGCCGCCGAGCGTGCGCGGAATCTCGTCCGTCTTCAGGCGCTTGCGCCGGCGACGAGCGGCTTCGCTCATCTTCTTGCGACGCTTGACCGAGGGCTTCATGTAGTGACGGCGGCGCTTGAGCTCACGCAGGATGCCCTCTGCTGCCATCTTGCGCTTGAGGTGCTTGATCGCACGCTCGATGCCTTTGTCTCCGACCTGCACCTCGAGGGGCCGGCACTGAACTGAATCGGTAGTGTTCGCCAAGAGGCAGCCCATATGACAGACCCGCGCGCCCTTGGCAAGTCGGGCGAACGGGTTCGGAAGCGGCTTTACAGCCCAAGAACGCCGAGACAAGCTCCACGGAGGCCATGGAACCGCGGATTCAACCGACCGGCGTCAAAGCCCCACACGGCTCTCGAGTCCTCGAGATCAGCTGGGCCGACGGGCATAAAAACGCCTATCCCCATGAAATCTTGAGGGGATATTGCCCATGCGCCGGCTGCCAGGGCCACGCCGGGACCATCAGCTTTCTCGAGGGAGGCAATCTCGAGCTGCGCGAGATCGAGCGGGTGGGCAACTACGCCTTGTCGTTCACGTGGGGCGACTCCCACAGCACGGGTATCTATAGCTTCCGCTTTCTACGCTCGCTGGGCGAGCTGCTCGACGCCCAGGGACCCGAGGGTGTGAGAGCGCTCGGTACCCTACCCCGCGGATAGCCGTGGCCGGGCCCGAGCGCATCGCCATTGTCACGACATCGTATCCGCGTCGCGCGGGCGACGCCGCGGGCCATTTCGTCGAGAGCGAGGCGCGGCGGCTCGCGCGTCAGGGACATACCGTGACGGTCCTCGCCCCGGGCCGGCTCGATGCGCGCGCAGACGGCGTCGTGCTGCGGGCGATTGCAGACCGCGGCGCGTTCGGTTGGCCCGGCGCGATCGCGCGCCTAAAGGAGCACCCCGCTCGCGTGCTCGGCGCGAGCGAGTTCGTCATACGCGCGGTGAGGGCGCTCGAGGAGACCGGCCCCTATGAGCGCGTGATAGCGCACTTCCTCGTGCCTTCGGGTTGGCCGATCGCGACGCGCGCGCTCAGGCGAGCGCCAACCACCGCGCTCGAGGTGGTCGGGCACGGTTCGGACGTACGACTCATCGCGCGCTTGCCAGGCGCGCTGCGCCGCTACATCGTCCGCGAGCTGCTCGAACGTGGCGCGCGCTTTCGCTTCGTGAGCAGCGCGCTGAAGGGCGAGCTCGTTCGCGCCACGGTTCCGGAGTTGGCGGGCAGCTCCATCGTCGAACCGAGCCCGATCGATGTGAGCTCCGCGCCGAGTCGAAGCCTCGCGCGAAGCCAGCTCGCGCTCCCCGACGATCACGCGCTCGCCGTCGTGGTCGCCCGCTTGGTTCCAGGGAAAAATGTAGCGAGCGCACTCTCCGCGATCGCGCTCGTCCCCAATCTGCACGCCGTCGTAGTCGGCGACGGTCCGCTGCGCGCCGAGCTCGCGGCGCACTTTCCGAGCGCTCGCTTCGTCGGTCAGCTGTCACGGCCCGACAGCCTGGTTTGGATCGCCGCGGCTGACGTGCTCGTGAACGCTTCCCACGAGGAGGGCGCCCCGACAGTCGTCCGCGAAGCGCGCGCCCTGGGCGTGCCGGTCGCGTCCGTCAGCGCAGGAGACTTGCAGAGCTGGGCCGAATCCGATGCCGGGATCTGGCTCACGACAGGCTAGCTACTCCTTGCGGACGCGCGGCAAGAGTTCCACGAAATTGCAGGGCTTCGTGCGCGCGTCGAGCTGTGCGAGCAAGATCTGCTCGAGCGCCAGGCGCACGGCACCGGTCGAACCCGGTAGCAAGAAGACGAGCGTGGTTCCGCACAGCGCCCCTGCGGCTCGCGATTGAATCGTGCTCGTACCGATCTCGGCGAAGCTCAACTGCCGAAACAGCTCGCCGAAGCCCGGAATCGCCTTGGTCACGAGCGGCTCGAGTGCCTCGGGGGTCACGTCGCGCTGCGTGATGCCGGTGCCGCCCGTCGCGACCACGACGTCGATCTGCGGATCCGCGATCAGTGCGCTGAAGGTTGCGCGCAAGCGTTGCAGATCGTCCGGGATGATCTCGCGATGAGCGATCAGGTGACCTGCCCGAGTGAGGCGTTCCACGGCGAGTCCGCCGCTCCGGTCCGTGTCGAGGTTGCGCGTGTCGCTGACGGTGAGCACCGCGATACGGAGCGGGGTCGGTACGGCGTCCATCGATGATGCGTAGCGCCGCGCCCAAGGCCCGTAAATGGCGTCCTTTTTTGCGCAAAGATTCGCGATATGCTGGCCGCTGTGCGTCGTTCGTGCGGCTTCGCTTGCGCTCTACTTCTGCTGGGCTGCGCGCGCGCACCGGCTCCCCCCGGACCGAGCCGAGAACCTTCACGAAGCCTGCTCGTCACCTCTCCGTCAGTGAGCGCGAACCCGGAGCCCGCGAGGCAACCAGGTCCGTTCGACGCGGGCGGCGCGGACGCCGCGACAGCCGCGCTCCCCGAGCTACACGGCGGCTCGCGCAGCGTGCACGGTGCGTTCGGAGCCGTCACGAGTGTGGAGCCCGCCGCGACGCGCGCCGGTATCGCCATGCTCGAACAGGGTGGCAACGCGGTCGACGCAGCCGTCGCGGTCGCCTACGCGCTCGCCGTCACGCACCCGAGCGCCGGGAATTTGGGCGGGGGCGGCTTCATGCTCGTGCGGCCGCCGGGCGGCCCCACCGTGGCGATCGATTTTCGCGAGACCGCGCCGCAAGCCCTCACGCGCGACCAGTTCGACGCCATGATTCGCGCGGGTGGCGCAGGGCCCGTTTCCATCGGAGTACCGGGCAGCGTGGCGGGCCTGGAGCTCGCGCACGATCGCTTCGGACGCCTCGATCGACGGACCGTGCTGGCTGCGGCGATCGCGCTCGCACACGGTCACAGGCTCGGCGCCCACCAAGCAGAACTGCTCGCCTGGAGCTATCGCGCGCTGGAACGCGATCGCGCAGCGCGCGCGATCTTCGGGGACCCCAAGCAAGCCAAGCAACCCAAACACTCCGGCGACATGCTCGTGCAAAAGGATCTCGCGGCTAGCCTCGAGCGCGTCGCCGTGAGTGGCGCGCCCGGCTTCTATCAGGGTCCGACGGCCCAGGGACTGATCGGAGTCTCCGGGGGTTTGCTCAGCGCGGCAGATCTCGGCGCGTATCAAGCCAAAGTTCGTGAACCGCTCACCTTCGAATACCATGGGTATACCGTCGAGACGATGCCGCCTCCCTCCGCGGGCGGCGTGGTCGTCGCGGAGATCTTGCTGGCGCTCCAGAACCTGCACGCTGAACGGTTTGCCCATGATTCAGCGGACGAATTGCACTTTTTCTTGGAAGCATCCAAGCGCGCGCAAGCCGAGCGTCGCTACGGCGTGGTCGATCCCGACGCGCTGAGCGCAGAAGAGAACCAGCGCCGCCGCGCGCGCTATCTGGATCCGACGAGCGTGCTCGGCGTACCGATCGATCCCTTGCACGCGACGCCCGCGTCGGTCGTGCATCCACTGTATAGCGAGGCCCTGCGCGAGCTCGAGCATACGACGCAGCTGTCCGTCGCGGATGCCGACGGCATGGTCGTCAGCTGTACTACCACGCTCTCGGCCTCCTTCGGTTCGAAGCTCGTCGCGCCCGGAACCGGCGTGGTGCTGAACAACTCGGTCGCGTCGTTCGCGAGTGTGGGCGACAATCAACCGCTCGCCGGGCGGCGCACCACGAGCTCGATGGCGCCGACCCTCGTGCTCGCGGGCGGCGCACCAGTGCTGGTGCTCGGTTCACCGGGCGGCGACACGATCCCGAGCACGGTCGTGCAAATCTTGCGGCACGTGATCGATCACGGTGAACCGCTCGACGTCGCGGTCGATGCGCCGCGCGTCCACCACGGGTTCGTGCCGGATGAAGTGCGCTACGAGCCGCACAACGCACCGCCCAAGCCGGTGCTCGACGAGCTCACCCACCGAGGACACACGGTCAAAAAGGGCAAATCCGCGATCGGTGACGCGAACGAAATCCTACTGCAGCACGGCGAGGCGTTCGCCTACGCCGACCCGCGCGAGGGCGGGCTCGCGCTCGCCGCGAGCAAGACCGAACACAAGCCGGCAAGCGACGCTACTTCGCGCACACGCTAGCGGGGACACACGCGCCACCCGAACAGTGGGCGCTGATGCAAACGGCGTCGCTCGTGCAGGTTTGCCCGAGCGCGCGCCGGGACACGCACGTCTTGGTCGCGTCGCAAACCAGATCTTTGCCGCACACATTCAGGGCAATATCTGGTGCACACGGCATGTTTTCGACGGGCAAGTCCGTGCACTGGGCGGTCATCCCGGCGACCGATTGCGCGAGCGTCAACGGGCAATACTGGCCAACCGGACACTCAGTCGGGAAGCCGACGCTGCAATCGGCGCCGCTCGTCTCGGTTTTCGCGCACGCGCCACTGACGTCGGCCGTGACCATCGGGATCACACAGGACAGGCCCGGTTGGCACAGTGGACCGGTCTTGAGGGTGCATGCCGCCCCTTCCGGACCCACCACGGCGGCGGCCTGATCAACGCACGAACCCGGCGTTTGCTTCGCAGCGTCATCACCCAGGCATAGCAAACCCGAAGCGCACGCTTCGTCGACACCGCCGCCGCATGCCTCACCCAGAGCGGGCGGCTTATTGCACTTGCTCGTGAGTTTTGCGCACGTCAGACCGAGCTGACAATCGTCGTCCACCGTGCAGTCGACCCCTGCCGACGCCCGCGCTGCACACTTACCGGGGCAAGTGCCGCTGCTCGTGTCACAGCGACTGCCGGACGGCTTGCATTCCTGGGCGACCGTGCAGTCGCCCCCGACGTCCACCGTGCCTTGAAACGCGCTCCGGCACACGTCGGGCAGATCGTTGTCGAACCCGCCGCAGGGCATCGTCTCGACCGCATCGACGCAGGCCTTCCCGGCGACCGGGTCGTAGCTGGTCGTACCGTCCGCGATAACGGTGTTCAGTTGATTGAATATCGCGTCTTGAAATTGCGCGGCGAGCACGGAGTTGCAATCGGTGACCGCATACGCCACCGGGTAGTAGAACTGATTGCAGCGAGCGGAGGCGTCGCAGAAGCTCTTGGCGAGCGCTTGCGGCACATCCGCCAGCGCGAGGCTCGGCGGGCTCGCACCCGTGTCGCTGCTGCTGCCGCCACAGGCGGCGAAGAGCGTAAGTGAAGTGAGGACCGCAGCAATCTTTCGCATGAGCTCGGGATCTCCGGGTGGAATCGTGCCAACAGAGTCAAACGGGACGCACAGCGCAAGGCGTCGAGCACGATGCAGCGGCTATGCCACTCACGCGCATGCGCTAAAATCCCTGGATTTATGAGTACAATGTGCACCGCCCGCGAACCCGCGGTCACGCGCTCGTGAACTCGAGTTCTCAGTCCGGTGCGCTGCGCGCGGCACACTGTAGAGCGCGCGCGACGCGCTTCGCGCCGGCGTCAGTCGCCGAGACCACGCAGCGTGGACGGCCCAGACGGCTCGGACGGCGTGCGCGGATACGCGGACGGTCGCAGGGCGCGCGCACCCGGCGGCAGCACGGTGCAGGCGGCGCTGTCGGGCACCGCACAGTAAAATTCGACTTGGGCGCGGCAGCCGTGCGCCAGGTTCGCGCGCGGCACGATGATTCGCGCGGGCGGCGCAGCCGACTGCGAGGAGCGCGGATGCGGTACAGCTGACTGCGAAGAGCGTGGAGGCGGCACAGCTGACTGCGAGGAGCGCGGATGCGGCGCCGGCACCGACTCAGCCGCCCTGACCTCCGCGACCTCCGGTGTGGCCGGAGCTGGCTCTGCTGGCGTGCTCGGCGCGATCGCATCCTGCGCCGCGACTGGAGGCTCACTCGCCTTCGCTTCTACGTCGAGCGCGGGTGGCTCCACGAAGAGCGCCGCTGCGGGGTGTGTCTCGGCAGGGTGCGCATCAGCCGGCCCCGCGGGCAACGTGCGCGGCCCAGCGGGTATCTCCGCAGGCGGCGCGTCTGGCTCCGGTGGCTCGCTGAGCGCCGCGCTCGGTCCCGAGTACTCGCTCAAAGCCTCGCGCCGCAGCCGCGCTGAGACGGCCGAGACGACGGCCTCGAGTTCGTGAGCGCTGTCGGTGCTGGGAAAGCGCGAGAGATTCATGAGCGGCTGCGGCGCGTCGAGCACCTGTTCGCCATTCGACGCGAGCGACTCGTCGTCCGTCGGGTCCTTGGCGGCGGCCGCCACAGGTGTTGGCTGTGCGTCCGCGGGCGGCGTGACGCTCGCGATCAGGCGCGACTCGGATTCCGGCGCCGGCGTGTTTGGGGCCTCGGCCTCGCGTTCCGGCATGGCCGCGGTCAAATCGCTGCTCGATTCGAGCTCTTCTGCAACGCGATCGAGCGTCTTGGCCAGTTCGTCGCTCACGGAAGCCAGGTGCGGCACCATGTCCAGCGTGATTTCCGGGGAGCTCGCGACACTGGCGCTGCTGACGGGCGGTGCAAGGCTCGGCCCGAGTGCGCCCTCGCTGTCGAGGCTCGCGTCGAGCTCCGAGATGAATACCGCGTCGGGCTTGGGCAGCTTGATCGGCAGCGGCGCGCGACCCTTGGGGCGCGTGCGCAAAAAGCGAACACGCTGCCAAAACTTGAAGCCGACCGGCAAGAGCACCGCCCACAACAAGAGCATCGACAGCGGCGCTACCACGAGCTTCCAAAGAGAGAGCTCGCGCGAGGCGAGCGCGCCCGTCAGCGACGCGCCGACGGAAAACCCTGCCGCCGCCAGGCCGCCGACCTTGAAATAAGCGGGAATTTGCTTCTTGGCGCGGAAGCGTTCGAACTCGCGCACGCACAGGATGCACCACTGCTCCCCGGCGGTTTGATGTTCTGGGCAAACGTGACCGTCACAGGCCGCACAGCGATTGCCGTAGCTCGGCTTGCTACAGGCAACGCACGGAAAATGCGCGGGCACCTCGTGAACGCCCTCGGCCTTACTCGCGGGCAGCGAATGTTCGCCGCCGCGCTCGGAGCGAGGGATCAACGACTCGCCTTCGACGGACGGCATCGGCGAGACGCGCAGGCTCGTGCGCTGAGAACGCGGAGGCAAGCTCGAGCGGCGCGGGCGGAGCGAGCGTGGCACCTCGATGCGACGAGGCGCAACGATCTCCAGATCATCGCCCTTGGAGCGGTCGCGGCTGCGCTGCCAAAGCGCGCGCAGATCCGGCCAGAGCGCTGCGAGCTGAGCTTCCGAGATATCCAGATAGGCCGGCGCCTCGCCGCTCATCGCAAGCGCGATGCCGACGGCGTCGGTTTCGAGCGCCAGTGCGTACGACAGTTGGTCGGCGAGGCGGAGCGTCTGGACCAGGGCGGCCAGCCCGGGATCCTGCATCGCGCGGGACGGTTGGTGGTGACACGCGATCACCTTGGGCACCGGTTCGGGAATGTTCCAGGCGCTGAGCACGTGCGCCCCGAGCAGCGCGTGATCGAAGCCGAACAGTTCGCGCTCCTTGATGTGCAGCTGATCGGGGCCCCCGCCGAAGTTCCGCACGAGCTCCGAGTAGCGAGCGCCTTCTGTGTCGAGCAGCATCAGCTTGCCGATGTCGTGCAGAAAACCGCAGGTAAAGAGTTCGTCGTGCGGCAGACCCAGGTGCACACCGAGGTAACGGCAGAGCGAGCCGACCACGGAGGCGTGCTCGAGCAACTCGAACGCGGTTTGGTTGTTTTTGGAGTCGAACAGATCGAGGATCGCGGCGGTAGTCGCCACGTGATGTAAGCGGCGCGTCCCGACCAAGACCGCGGCGTGCCGCACGGATGTGACGCGAACCTTGAGGCCGTACCCGGCAGAGTTCACCAGACGAAGCAAGCGGAGCGAAAGACCCGGGTCGGTCTCGAGCACGGACACGACCTGCTCGAGGCGCGCTTTGGGGTTGCGCGTGAGCTCCTCCAGCCGACGTGCGGCGATCGGAAACGGTTTGGCGCCGATGATTTTGGCGCCGACCGCGGCCACGCTCGCCGCGGCGCGGGACTCGGCCTCGACGTCGTTCTGGCCGAACCAAACGTTTTCGTCAGAACCGAAGGCACCCGGTGATTGCGAAGCCGCCACGCTCTAAATTCCTCGCGCGGCTCAGCCGGCCAGCGCTGCCGCGAGCGGCATGGGGTCGTTGTGATTGGTACGCGGCAAGATGAACAGCTCGCGCGTCGAAAAGCGCGACCCGTCGAGGATGACCTGTGCACCGAGGCGCGTCTGAGCATTGACGACGATCGGGGCCAGCAGATTGACGGTCGCCGGCTGACCGCGCGGAGCGCTCAGCACGACCAGCACGGCATAGTCCTGAACGGGCTCGCCGATGCCCGCCGTGCGCGCCGCGTCATCCAAAGAAAAATCGGGATAGCGCTCGCCAAAAGCGTGAGCGGAGACCACCGGGAAAGCGAGCTCCTGGCTCGTGGTCGATTGCAGCCAAGCGAGGCACGAAGAGCCCTTGTGTGGGATCAGCACGAACGATCGTTCATGCGGAAAGCCGATAATTCCCGCCGGAAAAGTCAGCAGCGCGTCGTCTGCCAGCTCTACCGCGCCAAAACGTTGACTCTTGATCTGCATCTGTGTTGCTCCGGTTGATGGTGCTCGCACATCAGTGCAAGTGGAGTGCCAGCGCGTGATTTTCATGTGGGTGAGAGTTGGCAGGCGCGCAGTCGTCCAGATCCGTAGGAACGGTGGGCGCACGACGACCTTTAGGAGAAAAGAGCAGAAGGCCGCGAGCTCAGCGGCGACCGCTGGACAGAGCCGGCATGCGACGCGGACGCCCTTCGAGCCGCGCGCGGATGAGGTGGACGGCTTCGGCGTGCAGCTGGCAAACGCGAGACTCGGTGACGCCGAGCACTTCCCCGATCTCGCGCAGACTGCACTCGTCTTGATAGTGGAGCGAAAGCACCAAGCGCAGTCGCTCGGGCAGCTCGTCGATCGCGTTCGCGACGCCCGACACCATCTCGGAGCGCGAGGCGGCCGTTTCCGGCGACGGTTCCGCGGAAGCCGGCTCCATCGCCGTCGAGAGCTCGAGCCGTGCGAAGCCCGCATCCGAGATTTCGCCCAGCAACTCCTGGTAGGCGGGCAGCGAGAGCCCGAGTTCGGCGGCCACCTCGTCCTCGCTCGGCATACGACCGTGCCGACTCGTCAGATCCGAAACGGCTTCGGTGATGCGCCGCGAGGCTCCGCGCAGCTTGCGCGAGAGCGGATCGAGCACGCGCAAATAGTCGAGAATGGCGCCGCGCACGCGATAGGACGCGTACGCCTCGAAGTGCTCCTCTTCCATTTCGCTGGTGCGGCGTGTAAGCGCTTCCGCCATGCCCACCCAGCCCGCCGATAGGATGTCGTCGAACGTGATCGTCGCGGGCAAGGCGCGAATCGTGCGCATCGCGATACGTCTGACGAGCGGCATGTAGCGCTCGTACAGGTGCTGGTCGTGCTCCCGAGCACGGCTATCGCTTCTGTTGGCGGGAGCTTGCGACACCTGGGCCTCACTCGTTCCGATCACGACTCACTCGAGAAAATGGCGTCCAAGACGCCGTCGACGGTGGCGTCCAAGATGTCTTCCGGCACGCGCGGCCCATTGCACAGAAATGCGAACGGCAGCTGTTTGGGCAGCGCGGCATGCAAGACACCGCCGACCTGGTACGTCTCGTCGAGCTTGGTCACGACGACGTCCGTCGGCATCGGATCGTCGTACAGCTCGAGCACCCGCCCGACGTCGCTCGCGCGCAGCCACGCCGGCAGCACCAGCATCACGTTGACCAGGCGGTCGGCCACTTGCGGCAGGCACGTGCTGAGCGGCCAAGCCGTGCCGTGCACCGAGCGACCCGCGGTATCGACCAGAATCAGATCGGCGGGCATGTCGTCGAGCGCGCGCGTAAAGGTTTGCTGATCGGCAGCGATTTGAAATGGGATCCCCATCAGAGTGGCGTAGCGCTGCCATTGCTCGACGGCGCCGACGCGGAACGTATCCAGGCTGATCACGCCCACGCTGCGCCCGTGGTCGAGGCGCGCGCGCGCGGCGAGCTTGGCCAACGTGGTCGTCTTGCCCACGCCGGTCGGTCCGACCGCGGCGATCACGCGCGGCGTCGGGTCCGCCAGCATTTCGCGAGAAACGGTGAGGCGCTCCTTGATGCGACCGATCAGCCATTGACGGAGCCCGTCACGATCACGCTTGCCGGTACGCCCTGCCCCGCCGCAGAGCTCGCGAGCGAGCGCACCTTCGATGCCGGCCGCGTGCAGCAGCGCCAGAGCGCGCTCGCGCGGCGGCCGCGCCTGGTTGAGTTCGTCCAGCATTTGTCGCAGCGCGACGAGCTCACGCTCTACTTCGGCTGGATCGCGCGCGAACGAGGCCGGCCCTTTGGGCGGCCGGGCGCCGGTCGGCGCAGGGCGGAGCGCGGCTCGGCGCGCGCCGTCTGCCGTGCGCGCCGTCGCCGAGCTCAGAGCGTCCTTGCTCGCAAAGGGCCATTTCAAGCCCACCGGCGGCGCTGCGGTGACCTCGACGTACGAGTGACCGAGTCCGCCACCGCGACCGTTGCTGATTTGACGAGTGCTCTCGATCATCGCGTTCGGGCCAAGCGTCGCCTTGACCGCCGAGAGCGCTTCCTTCAAGTCTGCACCACGAAAACTCTGATACTGCACGTCACACCTCTGTTTTTTTGAAATTTGTGGCGAGCTCAGCAAGCACCTTCCAGGCACGGAGAGCGCGCATCATGCGGCTGCCTTGCTGAGCGAAATCGTTTCGAACGGACGAATGCTGACCTCTGGCTCGAGCTCTCGGAACGACAGCACCGAGAGCGACGCGCAGCGGCGTTCCGCAAACGCCCGCAGGTAACGACGCACGTCGGGGCTCGTCACCACGCAGGGGGGGCGTCCCGCGAGCGTCATGCGCTTCACCGCGGCTTCCAGCGAGGAACCCAGCAAGCGAGCTTGTTCGGGGTCGAGCGCGCCGCCGGTGCCGGCCGCTATTTCGCGTAGAGAGCGGCGGAACATCTCCTCCACCGGCGCGTCGAGCACCAGCGCCGACAAGGTGCCGTCGGAGCCGGTGAAGGCCGCCGTGAGCTGCCGCGACAAGCGCTGGCGCGTCAGGTCCGTGAGTTGTTCCGGATCGCGCGTCTGCGGCGCAAGCTCGGTCAGCGCTTCCAAGATCGAGCGCAAGTCGCGGATCGAGACGCCCTCACGCAGCAGGTTACGCATCACTTTCAGCACTTCCCCGAAGGAGAGCAAATTCGGGACCAGGTCATCGACGAGCTTCGGCGTCGCTCGCGAGAAGACGTCGAACAAGTGCTGCAACTCCGGCCGCCCGATCACGTTGTGAGCATTGCTGCGCACGACTTCCGACAAATGCGTGGCAATGATCGTCGTGTGATCGACGACCGTGTAACCGAGCGCCTCGGCGTACTCGCGATCGCGCGTCAAAATCCACCGCGCGGGGGTGCCAAAAGCCGGATCCTGCGTGGCCTCGCCGTCGATCGGCGGCGCATTGCCCGCCGCATCCATGGCCAAAAGCCGCCCGGCCCGCGTGTTCCCGCGCGCGATCTCGGTGCCCAGCATCAAGAAGCGATAGGTTCCCGGCGGGATTTGCAGGTTGTCGCGCACGTGCACGGGCGGAATCACGACGCCCAGATCGAGCGCGATCTGCTTTCGGAGCGCCGCAATCCGATCGACCAAGCTGCCGCCCATCTGGGGGTCGACCGCCTGCACGAGCTCGAAACCGACCTCGAGCGCCAAGATATCGACGGGCAGCGCCGCGTCGATCTCCTCGCTCGAACCGGGCTTGACGAGCGGCTCGCTCGGCACCGCCGCTTCCGCCGCCTTGATCGCGGCTTCTTTCTTGGCGTCACCGCGCGCCGTCCACGCCAAGAGCCCGGCCAGACCGAGAAACGGCAGAGCCGGCATGCCGGGTAGCAGCGCGAACAGCGTCAGCACGCCGGCGGTGGCGGCGACGGCGCGTCGACTGCCCAGGAGCTGCGTGCGCAGCGCGCGGCCGAGCTGGTCGCCGGTCGCCGAGCGCGTCACGACTACGCCTGCCGCGGTCGAGATCATCAGGGCCGGCATCTGCGAGACCAGCGCGTCACCAACCGACAAGATCGAGAAGGTTTCGCCCGCACTCGCCAAGGTCATGCCGCTGGCCAGACCGATCATCAGTCCGCCGATCAGGTTGATGAACGTGATCAGCAGGCCCGCGATCGCATCGCCTTTCACGAACTTGCTCGCGCCGTCCATCGCGCCGAAAAAGTCGGCCTCGCGCTCGAGCCCACGCCGCCTATCGCGGGCAATATCCGAAGTAATCACGCCGGCATTCAGGTCGGCGTCGATCGCCATCTGCTTGCCGGGCATGCCGTCGAGAGCAAAACGCGCCGCGACCTCGGCCACGCGCCCAGCACCTTTCGTGATCACTACGAAATTGATCACGACCAAAATCAAGAACACGACCAAACCGACGACCACGTTGCCGCCGACCACGAACTTGCCGAAGGTTTCGACGACCCGACCCGCCGCCGCGTGTCCCTCCGCGCCCTTCAGTAGGATCAAGCGCGTGGTCGCCACGTTCAAGCTGAGGCGCAGGAGAGTCGTGACCAGAATGACCGCTGGAAACGAGCTGAATTGGAGCGGGCTCTCCATGAAGAGCCCGATCAAAAACACGCCGATCGATGCGGCCAAGCTCACCGCGAGCATGGCGTCGATGAAGAAGCCGGGCAGCGGCAGCACCATCATCAGCACGATGCCGATGATGCCCAGCGGGATCGCGAGCTCGCTCACCACGCTATGGCGCACGGGTTCGGCGGATGCAGATGGTGTGGGTGCAGACGCCACGCATCCGCGATTGCCAGAAGCATGCCACGCGGCGACGCCCACGAAACCAGCGCCGAGCGCGCGGCGATCCTAAAAATTGACGCTGAACGCGCGCGGAGCGTCAGCCGACTGACGGCTCTGGCTAGTCGGCCAATAGCGGCAAACGCTCGGGATACCTGCTGGCGAAGATGCACAGATTCCGCGGCGTGACGTCTGCGGCAAAAACCTCGGCGACGGCCAGCGAGAGCCCTGCTTCCGCCAGGGCCTGCGCGCGATCGAGCACAATCGCCAGTTCGAGCAACCGCGCGAGCGCGTTGCGTGGCAACGATAGCCGGCGCACGCTCGCAAACTCATCGCGACCGATCTGCTCGGCCCGACTCAGCTCGCTCGCGCTCGGCTCAGATAGCTGGCGCACGGCAAACACGCGGCGTGCCACGGTCGCGAAATCACCGTGTGCCTGACGGCGGTTTACGCCGCGCATTTCTTCGCCGGGCGCAACCGACGCGCTGCGGCTCTTCAACAACACGCCGAGTGCATGACGAACTTCGCGCGCTCGCAATGTTGCGCGCAGGCTCGTCTCAACGCCTTGCACGCGCGACGACAAGTTGCTCAACCCGAGCACCTCCCGCTCGAGCTCGAGTGGAGCCATTGCGCGCGACAAGGCTCGGCGTGTCGGCGTGGAGATTTTCTGCGCACAGCAGGAAACGAGCACCAGATCGCAGCGCGCAGCACTCACGGTCGAGACCAAACGATCGCCGAGCTCGCCGCAGGCATGCAGGCCGAAGGCCAGGTCGCTTTCCCCGAGCGCAAAGGACTGCTTTCCCAGATCGATACGCAGAAATTCGGCGCGCTCGGCATGTTCGAGCGCGGCTTGCTGCGTGGCCCGCGCGATACGCGCCGCGCTCCGCTCGAGCCCGAGCACGTCCGTAGCAAACGCGCGCGACGCGAGCCGCGAGAAATGCCCGCTGCCCGAGCCAAAATCGACGATTCGAGAGGCGGCACCAGCCATCGGCGCCACGGCGTGCAGCATGGCGGCGAGCTGCGCGCGCTTGCGTTCGCGCACGCCACGCCAGGGCGCGGCGCGCGAAACATCGGGGCGAAGGCGCGGCACGCGCGTCGCGCGCGCCACCTCTGCGAGCCAAGCCGCCAGACCCGCGGGCATCCTGGGCGCGAGCTCCGGCAACGCCCCGAGGCCGTGCTCCTCCGCGCGTTCGAGCTCGGACTCGCTCAGGCCGAGCAGAAACTGAGTCCAGCCGCGCCGCTCGCACCATGCAGGCGGCGTGGCGCGGCTCACTCGACCGTTCAGGACATCGAGGGCTGGACGGAGCACGGCGAGGACTTGCTCGAGCGAGCTCACCGGTACTTTACGGGGGGCTCTTGCCGCCCCACGAGCAGCGCGCCCATGCCTGCACGTTCGGCGGCCAAGATGCCCAATTGGCTGTCCTCCAGCACCAAGCAACGCGCGGGTGGGACGCCCATGCGGCGCGCCGCCAACAAGAACAAATCGGGCGCGGGTTTGCCGTGCTCGACTTCCGAAGCGGTCACGACGATCGGAATGAGCTCCGCCACGCCGATCGTCCGTAACGTGCGCGCGACGATCGGCGCCTCGCCGCCGGACGCGACGCTAACCGCTTGACCGAGCGCGACGCACTCTCGCAAGAACGCGACTACGTCCGCGATGGGCCCGACGCCCGCGACGCTCGCCTCATAGGCCACGCGGTGCGCCTCCGCCACCGAGACCGGATCGAGCGCGATGCCAAACTCGGCGTTCAACTCGACGACTGTGAGCTCGGTCGTCTTACCAGCGCGCGACATGAAAAGCTGCCACGAAAAATCGAACGGTGCGCGATGAGTAGCCAGCGCCGCGAGCCAGGCCTCGTAGTGCAAGGGCATCGAGTCCGCGAGCGTGCCGTCGCAGTCGAAGATGAAGCCGGAGTATTTCTGGGTATCTGGCGACAGCGAACCGGGCATGCGGGCGGACTAGCTCTGCCCCTTGCCCATCGCGTGATAGCCCTTGTCGACATAGACGGTCGCACCGGTGATACCGGTCGCGAGCGGGCTCGCCAAAAAGGCCGCCACATTGGCGACTTCCACCGGATCGAGCTTCTTCTGCAGCGGCGCGTTGCGTTCGTAGTACCCGACGACCTCGTCGATGATGCCCGTGACGCTCGCCGCGCGCGACGCGAAGGGCCCAGCTGAAATCGTATTGACGCGCAGACCGTACTTGCGGCCCGCCTCGTACGCGAGGACGCGCGTATCGCTCTCGAGCGCGGCTTTGGCGGCGTGCATCCCGCCGCCGTAGCCCGGAATGACGCGCTCACTCGCCAAGTAAGTGAGTGACACGAGCGAACCCCCTTCACGCATCAACGGGCCCCAACGCTGAACCATCGACACCAGCGAGTAGGCGCTGACGGAGACCGCGCCGAGGTAGCCTGCGCGGCTCGTCTCCATCAGCGGGAGGTGCACTTCCGGTCCATTGGCCAGCGAGTGCACCACGATGTCGAGCGGCTTGTCACCGAAGTCCGCGACCATCCGCGCGGCGACGCCCTGGATCGAGAAATCGCCGCGCCCGGCGTAGCGCTTGCTGTCGCGAACCGTGGCGGGCGCGTCCTCGAGCGTGTCGTAGGCGGCGTCGAGCGGATAGATGCGCTCGAAGTCGAGCTTTTGACCGCTCGACAACATGCGCGACGCATCGAGCTTACCGAGCGCGATCAGCTTCTCCAAAATTCCGAACGCGGGCGGCCAAGTGCCGACGCACACGCTCGCTCCCGCTTCCGCGAGCGCCTTCGCGATTGCAAAACCAAATCCGCCATCGTCGGCGACGCCCGCTACGAGCGCGCGACGTCCTGTGAGATCGATCTTGAGCACGGCTCGGCTTTATCTCCGATCTCGCTTTGCAACGCAACTACGCGGCGCGGCACGTCTTTTTTGGTTTTGAACGGGCGGCCTGAGCGAGACCGCGCCACGCGCTTCGGGCGTCTTCGAACGCGCGGCCTACGCGCGGATCCCGCGGTTTTTAAGGCGATATACGACGGCCAGCAATTCTGCCACTGCCACGTACAAATCGACTGGGATAACGCGTCCCACTTTGACTCGTTCGGCGAGGGCGCGGGCGAGCGGCCTGTTCTCGATCAGCGGGATGCCCGCTTCGACCCCGAGCTTCTTGATGTGCTGCGCGATCTCGTCGTAGCCCTTGGCGGTCACGATCGGCGCGCCTTCATGCGGTCGATAGCGGAGCGCGACCGCGACGTGAGTCGGGTTCGTGACGATGACCGTCGCGTCTCGCACGCCTTTGCGCAGCCCTTTCTTCAGGAGCTCACGCGCTTTTTGTCGCTGACGCGCGCGGATTTGCGGACTGCCCTCTTGCTGGTGCATCTCGTCCTTGAGCTCTTGTCGCGACATCTTGATCGACTGCTCGTGGCGAAACCACGACCAGCCGTAGTCGAGCGCCGCGATCAGGGCCATGGCGGACGTCGTCCAGATCGCGACGCGCATGGTCACGCCCGCGATTTGCCAGACGGCCGTGGCGAGCGGCACCTGCGAAAGCCGCGTCAGCGTGGAAAACTCGCGCTCCATGACCGACTCGGCCACGACCGCCACCGCAGCGACCCTCAGCAAGGACAAAGCGGTGTTCACTAGACCAGCTTTCGGGGAAAACATCTGGCCGAGCTTGCCGATCGGATCGAGGCGCTCGAGCTTGACTTCGATGAGCTCGAAGTTCGGGTGAAAGCCGGCCTCCAAAAAACCGACGGCCGTAGCCGCGATCGCCGCTGCGATGGCGACCGGCAAACACGCGCCGACCAGCACGAGCGCCGTTTGTCCCGCGATCAACGAGACGTCTCCGCGAGCCAAGGTCAACGGATCGTCGAAGCAGCGCAAGCAAAAGCCGCGCAGCGTCGCCACGAAATCCCCCACGCTCGCGCCGATCACGAGCAACGCGGCGAGCGTTGCGGCGGTGGGACCGCTGTCTCGCGAGCGCGCAAATTGACCCTCTTCCCTGGCATGTTTGCGCCGTTCTGGTGTGGCGTCTTCCGTTCTCTCGGTATCGTCACCCTCGGCCATGACTCAGGACGCGGCCCCCGCGCTGAAGAGCAGTGACTCGATCTGCGTTCCCACGTGCGACACGTCCGAGAGCACCTGATAGCCGATGTCCGGCAACACCAAGACCAGCAGCAAGGTGCCCGTCGCGAGCGTGACGGCAAAGCCAATCGAGAAGATCTGAATCGCGGGAGCGGCGCGCGAGATGAACGCGAGCGCCACTTGCGTCATCAGCAGCACCGCGATCAGCGGAATGGCCATGCGGATCCCGCTCTCGAGCGCGCTAGCCGTCATCGCAAACAAGAGCGGCATGGGCTGCGACAGATGCACCAGCGTGCCGACCGGAATGACGCGAAAGCTGTGCAAGAGGCCGCCGAGCGCGATGCGGTGCAGGCCCGCGACCAAGCCGAGCAGGATCGCCAGATTGCGAAAGAGCGTAGAGAGCACGGTGTGCGTCGCGTGCGCGCTCGGGTCGAACATCTGCGCCGCGCTGAGGCCCATCATCGGCGCGATCTGATCGGACGCGAACTCCACGCCCGCAATCACCAGCCGGACTACGAAGCCGATGGCCGCTCCGAGCAGGAACTCGCCCGTCACGCCGCAGGCGAGCTGCTCCGGCGAAGCCTGCGCGAGCCCTGGGCTGAGCTGGCCGTGTACGGCCAAAGCCAAGAGGACGATCAACGCCGCGCGCACCCTGAGCGGAGCGATGGTCCAAGACAGCGGCGCCACGACGACCATGCCTGCGATCCGCACGACCTCGAGCGAAAACGCGCCAGCGTGAGCGCGCAGCAGCGTATCGAGAGTCGGCAGCAACGGAGAGCTCGCATCGATCGGCATCAGCTCGTCGTTCGTTCAATGGCGCGTCACGTCCGCGATGCTCGACAGCGTGCGCCCCGTGTAGTCCACGAGCTGACGCATCGTCCAAGAACCGAGCACCGTCATGGTCAGGCCGACCGCCAGCAATTTGCTCACAAAACTGATGCTGGCCTCGTTGACCTGCGTGGCGGCCTGCAATACGCCGACGACCAAGCCGACGACCAAAGCGGCGAACAGCGCCGGACCCGCCACCATCGCCGCGATCAGGATCGCGTTGCGAAAGAGTTCGACCGCGCCGTCGGTGCTCATGTGTAGCTCCGGAGCAGCGAACCCGCGACCAGATTCCAACCGTCGACCAGCACGAACAAGAGCAGCTTGATCGGCAAGCTGATGGTCGAGGGCGGCACCATCATCATGCCCATGCTCATCAGCAGCGAGGCCACGGCCAGGTCGACGACCAAGAACGGCAGCAAAATGATCACGCCCATTTGAAAGGCCGTGGTGAGCTCGGAGATCACGAACGCCGGCATGGCCAGGCGCAGTGGCACGTCGTCGGCCGTGAGCGGCAAGGGCGTGCTGGTCGCGTCGTAGAAGAGCTTCAGATCCGCCTCACGCGTCTGTCGCAGCATGAAGCGCTTGAGCGGCAGGGAGCCGGCCTCGAGCGCCTGCATGTCGCTGAGCTGCCCGGCTTGATACGGGTCCACGGCCGTGGTCTTGATCTGCTCGACGACCGGCGACATCGTGAACACGGTCAGAAACAGCGAGAGCCCGATGATGACCTGCGTGGGCGGGCTCTGCCCGGCACCGACGCCCTGGCGCACGAACGAGAGCACCACCACCGTGCGCACGAAGGACGTGGTCGTCAGCAAGATCGCCGGGAGCAGCGACAGAACCGTCAGAACCAGCAGGATCTTGAGCGAGGGCGCAAGTTCCGCTGTCTTGAGCAGCTCTGCCGGCGCATTCATGCGCGTGGCTCTCCGCCGAGGCGAGCAAGCAGACCGCGCGCTTGCCCTTCGACGTCGACCATCACGCCGCGCGACGAGCTCGTCGCACGCGCCAGCGGACGAGCACCCGAGCGCGTGAACGTGTCACGCGTCTGGGCGGCGATCGCCACCGCCGCGGAATCTGCCGCCTTGTCGCGGCCGCCGAGCGCGCTCTTCAGCAGCGTCCGAAAGGAGCGACCCGCGCCAGGCCCATCCGCTTTTTCCTGAATGGCGACTTGAGCCGAGGGAGTTACCAGGCGCGGCCGCACGAGCGCGCGCGGCTCGGGCAAATGGTCCTCGGCGTCGTCCTCGGCTTCCGGCGCATCGAGCCAACCGAGCTTGTTCACCGAAGCGTCCGTCACGCCGAGCATCAGCTTCTGGCCGGACACGTCGACAATCACGAGCGACGCTCGAGCGCCGAGCTTGGTCGAGCTCAGCACGCGCAAGTTGGCGACGACCGCGCGGCGCGCCTTGGGCTTTGCGCTGCGCAGGTAGAAGGCGAGGCCACCGAGCAGCGCGGCAACGCCGAGCGCAAGCCAGCTGCGCGTCATGTTGGGACGCGGCGCGCTGGCGATCGACGCCGGCTTGTGACCGGGTACTCCGGCGAGCCACGCGCGCTGGGCCGGCTCGCCCGGAGCACCGTCGCTCGCCTGGCTGCGCGCGCTCAGGAACAAGAGCCCGCAAACCAAAAGGCCTGCACAGAGGATCCGCTGACGCACGCGTGTCATTCTTTTGAACCTCCGCGGCGCCCTTCGTCCGCAACGACCACCTCGGTGAGGCGGATGCCGTAGCGCTCACCGACCACCACTGCCTCGCCGCGCGCGATCAAGCGGTCGTTCACGTAGACGTCGAGCGGCTCGCCGTTCGCCTTGGTGAGCTCCAAAACCGAGCCCGGGCCGAGCCGCAAAACCTCGCCTATTTTGGCGGTTTTTCGACCAAGCTCGATGGTCAGCTCGACCGGCACATCCATCACGAAGCTGAGCTGGTCAGTCGGATTGCCCGTGCTGGCGCCGAACGCTTGCGCCACGGTTTTGACGGGCGACCCCCTGGGGGCGGCGCCTTCGGCGGTGGGATCGAATGGTGGGGGGCGGACGCTGGCTTCGCTCATGGCCCCACCCTCTTCAATCTTCGTGCCGACCCCGAATTTCGACCGCGAGCTGGCCGCGGGAGATGACCGGTGAGCCGACGAACTTTTTGACACCCGCCACCCGGATGCTGACCGCATCGTCTACGGCGGTCGTCAAGCGCAGCACCTGGCCGACCTTCAGATTGAGCACGCGCTTGAGGCCGAGCGTGACGCTCCCGAGCTCGGCAACGATGTCGATCGGCACGTCGCACACGGCTTCCGCCATGCGCGGATCGCCGGTTTGCGGTGTAGGGGCATCATTGTCGCGCGCCGCCGCCTCCAAAGCTTCGGCGCCGAGCGCGATCGACAGAATCGAACCGCCCTGAATGCCCTCGAAGCGACAATCGATGCACAAGCCGTCCGAGTGCCCGGCTTCCCGCTCGTCTCCAGTAGCGACGGCGTGCGCGAGCTCGACCTTGAGCGTGATGCCGACCTCGGTCTTGACGGCCTGCACGAAATCTTGCGCCAGCGCGCGTGCCAATTTTCCCACGAGCGCGGCTTGCGCGAGCGTGAGGGCCGCGCCGAGGCTCGTCGCCGTCGCGCCTTCGGCCGCGCCGAGCACGCCCTCGAGCATCAAGCCGAGCGCCTCACTGTTCAACGTCAAAAGACCCCAGGCGGAGCCATCTGGCTCGGCCAGCAACACCTCGTAGATCGGGCCCTGCGAAACGACGCGATCCGCGCCCAAGTCGAGGATGTTGACCGCATCGGGCGCGACCCGCGCGTGTCGTTTGACCAAAAACGGCAGAGTGCGCCGTGCCGCGCGTGCAAAGCGCTGCCCCACGTGAGTCATCGCCTGCATCGCCCCACGCAGGTGCCGCTCACGCCCCGTCAGATCGACACGGCGATGCTTGTTCGCGCTCGCGTCGCCGTCGCGGGGGGAGAGAGACGCGGTGCGCTCGATCAAGATTGGCTCCAGAGTTTGTGTTGGGCAGGTTCATAGCACCGAGCCGCGCGTCCATAGCATCCTGATGGAGAGCATGCGCCCGGGTTCGCCGGTTCTCTCGGAGTGGTTCCGACTCCTGGTGATCGCGATCTGATCGTGCCAAGGACCGTTAGGACATTCCCGGCCCGCTTCGCGGGCCGCTCTCGACAGGTAACGTTGGCGGAGAGCACTGAGTGTTCCCTATTGCGCCGCAATCACTGCGCCACGAAATCAGTAATCAGCACGCGTCTTGCGCGCTTCTTGCCGACCGCCGCGATGATGTTCGTGTTGAGGTCGCTCCGGAGTTTCTCGAAGTTCTTCGGCGCGGAGACCTCTTCGAATGCGTGCGTGCGCAGGTACCAGATGGCCGCTTCGCGAGCGCGCGGCACGTACGGTTTGAACTCGGCTTCTTTCATCGCGTCCGGATGCTCGATCGAGAGCGCGATGCGCAAGTGGCGGAGCTGGCCGTCAGCGGCCGTCATGTCGATCACGATCGGCTGCAGATTCGTGACCTCTTTGACTTCACCGGCTGCGGCCGGCTTCTTGGATTTGTCTTCGTCGCCATCTGCCGGCTTGTCGTCGTCGGACGTCTTGTCCGAATCCGCCGTCTTGTCGCCGGAGGCATCGTCGTCCGACGCCGCGGGTTCTTCGACCTTCTTCTCGGTAGCCGCCGGTTTCGAGAAGAACTTGGGTCCCATGACCGCCCCGGCCGCGCCGGCGCCCAGTACGAGCACCGCCGCGACCGCGATCCCGACCAGGGGACCCTTGCTCTTCTTCTTCTCCACCGGGGCCCCTGCTTCGGAGCCCTGTTCTTCCATGACTCAGCCTCGGCTCTGCGAGCCTGCAGGTCGATCACCCAAGCGCGGACTATCAGCGCTTGATGTTGATCAACTCTTGCAGCATCTCGTCGGCGGTCGTGATGGTCTTGGAGTTGGCGGAGAACGCGCGCTGATGCTGGATCAGCCCGACGAACTCGGTGGCCAAGTCGACGTTGGAACCTTCGAGCGCACCGGACGACACCGCGCCACGCCCGCCGCTGCCGGCGGTGCCCATGGCGGCCGTGCCGCTCTCGCGCGTGTCGATCCACAGGTTTTGGCCTGCGCGACCGAGGTTCTCGTTCGAACGGAACTTGGCGACGCCGAGCTGCGCCATCGCGATCTGTTGACCGTTCGTGTAGAGCCCGGTCACGACGCCTTGGCCGTCGACCTGGATACCCGAGAAGTCACCGGAGGCGTAGCCGTCTTGCGATTGCGCCGAGGTGTTGGAGGGCGAGGCGAACTGCGTCACGCCGTCGAGGCCGGTACCACCCGCGCCGATCGACGTGCCGAAGTTCAGCGCGATGGCTTGACCCGCGGTCGCGCCGGCGAAGTCGACGGTGGCGGCCGTGGTGGTCGTCACCGTGTCGAGCGCGCCGTTGGTCGTGAACGCGAGCGTGCCGGTGCCGATCTCGACGTTGGTACCGGGCGCGGGCGGGTTGACGTCCGCGCCGTTGACGAGCACGTGGTAGTCGTAGGTGTTCGCAGCCGTCTTGTCGAAGTACACCGAAGCGGTGTGCGCGTTACCGAGCGAGTCGTACACCTGCATCGAGCTCGAGAAGTTCGAGGTATTGGCCGGGTTCTGCGCATCCCAGGTCATGGGCGGCGTGGCCGCCGACAAGATGGGCTGGTTCGAATCCAGATTCGCGGTAACCGTCATCTCCGTGGTGGCGCGCGCGGGGAGCGCGGCCGTGGGAGCCTGCACGGACGAGAGCGAAGCGGCGTAGGTGCCGTCGCCGTTCGCCTTGTAACCCTGAACCTGAAGGCCTTGCGGGTTTACCAGCACGCCGTCCTTGTCCAGATTGAACTGGCCGGCGCGCGTGTAAAAGTTGTTTTGGATGCCGTCGACCGTGCCCTTGACGACGAAGAAACCGTCGCCGTTCAAGGCCAGGTCGGTGTTGACGCCCGTGTTCTCGAGCGTGCCTTGCGTGAACATCTGTTGCACGCTGCCGACGCGAACGCCGGAACCGGGCATGCCAGATGAAGTGCCGGCGAGAATCGAATGGCCGAGCACGTCTTCGAACACCGCGCGCTGGCTCTTGAAGCCAACCGTGTCGACGTTCGCGATATTGTCGCCAACCACACCGAGGGCATCCCCTTCAGCGCGGAGGCCTGAAACACCAGAATTCATTGCCTGCAGAGTCATGGAGCCCTCCTAAAAAGAGCTGTTGATTGTTTATGGGTTTGTTGGGTTAGGTGGAGATTCGACTTGAATCAGATCAGAAACCGGAACTTGCATTCCGTTATCCAGTGTCAAAACTGGGTAACCTTTGTCGAAACTGACCGACGAGACGACGCCGGTCGTTTCCTGAGTCGCCGAGACGGCCGAACCGTCCGCGGTCTTGGCTTGAATGGACACCGCGTAGGTGCCGGCAGGCATCAAATTGCCTGCGTCGTTGCGACCGTCCCACATCACCTGTGACAAGCCGGGACTGCGTGGACCGAGCTCTATCTGGCGGATCACGTTGCCAGAGGCATCTTGAATCGTGGCCGTGGTAGTGGCCGTGGTGCCGCCGAGTGTAAACCCGAACGGCACTCCAACCCCGGAGCCGTCGTCGGTGATGAGCGAGCCCTTCACCGTCGCTGTCTTGCCGACGAGGTTGATGTTCTGAGTGTTCGCCAGACCCTGATTTTGGGTCATGATCTGATCGAGGCGCGTGTTGACGCCCATCGTCTGCTGCAGCGAGGAAAACTGCGCGAGCTGCGCGACAAACTGCGTGTTGTCCTGCGGCGCCAGCGGGTCCTGATTTTTGAGCTGCGCGACGAGCAGCTGCAAGAAGTCCGTCTCACCGAGACCGCTCGCGGTGCCGAGCGCGCTGCTCAGTGCCGTGGGATCAGCTGTGCCAGGACCTGTGACGGGGGTAACCATTTTTCAACCTATGAGATTCAACTTGCGCGCCAAGCGCCGCTTCTCGGGTTCCGGCAAGACGCCGTCGTCGTCCGGTCGAGTGCGTTGCTTGGCATTGGGGCGAGAGGGAGCAAGAACGATGCCGAGTGCGTCTGCGCGCACGATTCGCACGGAATCGACCGTGATTCCGTGCCCTGCCAGTGCTTGCTCGAGCGCGCGCCGCTCGAGACCCACGGCCGCTTCAGCAGCCGAATCTCTGACACCGATCGTCACGGAAATAGCGCCCTGCCTACGATCGACGACCAGCGATAGTGCGCCCAAATCACCGCCGTCCACGCTCAAGGTGAGGCGCTGCGCGGAGTTTTCGTTCGTTTCGCCCGCTTCTTGAGGCCCCCCGCCGGCGGACGCGCCGTCAGCGACGCGCGTCAGATCTCCGGCACCGCCGCGCCAACCGCTCGTCGTCTCGCTGCTCGCCTCGGTTGGCATCGCAATTTGGGAAACGCGCGCGATTTCGCCGCCCACCGCAAGCGCCCAACGCTCCGCCTGTTCGCGCGTGCTCTTTTGCTCGGCTCCGTTCGGATCCTCGGCGAACGCGCGGAAGCCCCCGCCGGCCGGGTTGAGCGAGGTTTCTCGGTTCATTTGTCGCGCTGCAGGTTGCTGAAGCGCAGCGCGCTGACTTCGTCTTCGAGTCGGCGCTCGCGGATTTCCGCCTGCGCGCGCTCCTCGGCGCTCAAACGCTCCGACAGGAGCTCGACGCGCTTCAAATCGCCGCGCGCAGTGAGCACCTCGGCTCGCGCGTTCTCCGTCGACACGCGCGCGCGAACGGCCTGGCTTTCGGCTTGTTCCGCGCGATCGACGCGAGACTTGTGCCACTCGTTGACCGCGATCCAATCCTTGGCCGAGCTCGTCTCTTGGGCCAGCCTGAGGCGCGTTTCGGAGGCCTGCTCCGCCTCGGCGCGTCCGGCTTTCGCCTGCTCGATCGCAAGCGCTTCGCGCGCTCGGCGCTCCGCGAGCGTCGATACGCGCCGATCGAGCTCCTTACCGCGGTGGTTGATCACTTTCTCGATACGCTGTCGTCGCGGGCTCATCGTTTACCTCTCTCGCGCAGCTGGGCGAGCATGGCGAGCTTCATGTGCGCCTCGGGCAGCGCGCTGCGTTCGCTCATCTTCTGGCGCAAGAAGGCATCAATCTGAGGCATCGCCGCGATCGCGGTATCCACGCGCGGATCGCTACCGCTCGAGTAGGCACCCACCTGAATCAGGTCCTGCGCGTCGCGGTACGCCGAGAGCATCTCGCGCACCGAGGCCGCCGCGCGCATGCTGGCCTCGGACGCGATCTCCGGGGCCAAGCGCGAAATGCTGCCGAGCACGTCGATGGCCGGAAAATGGCCGCGCTCGGCCAGCGTGCGAGAGAGCACGATGTGCCCGTCAAGGATGCTGCGCACCGCGTCCGCGATCGGATCACTCAAGTCGTCGCCCTCGACGAGCACGGTGTACAGGGCCGTGATCACGCCGTCGCCGCTGCCGGTTCCCGCGCGCTCGAGCAAGCGCGGCAACGCCGCAAATACCGAAGGTGGATAGCCCTTGGTCGCGGGCGGCTCGCCGGCGGCCAAGGCCGCCTCACGCAAGGCCATCGCGTAGCGCGTGACGGAATCCATCACGAGCAACACGCTCTTGCCCTGGTTGCGAAAGTATTCAGCTATCGCGGTGGCCGACTCCGCGCCGCGAGCGCGCACGAGCGGCGGCTGATCGCTGGTGGCCGCCACCACCACTGATTTGGCCAGGCCATCGGCTCCCAGCGAGCCGCGAATGAAGTCATTGAGCTCGCGACCGCGCTCGCCGACCAGGCCAACCACGTTCACGTCTGCTTGCGAACTCCGGCAGATCATGCCGAGCAGCGTGCTCTTGCCGACGCCAGCGCCCGCGAAGATACCCATCCTTTGGCCCACGCCGAGCGGGAGCAGCGCGTCGACCGCGCGCACGCCCGTGGCGAACGGTTGGTTGATCGGCCGCCGCGCGAACGCGGGCGGCGGCGCGGCGTTCACCGGGTACGCGCGCTCCAGCGAAATGGAAGGTCCACCGTCGAGCGGAGACCCGAAGCTGTCCACGACGCGGCCGAGTAGATTCATCGACACGGGTACGGTCGCCCCGCGCTCAAGCCGCACCACACGCGCGCCGGGCCGCACACCCGACAGCGGCCCGAGCGGCGTGGTCAGCAAACGCCCGGAGCGGAAACCGACGACCTCGACCTCCAGCGAGTTGCCGGACGCGGCCGCCACTTGCAGCGAATCGCCGACGGCGGCCCGTAGCCCGCCGACCTCGACGATCAAGCCCACGACCTCGAGCACGACGCCTTCGGGCGCGTGCACCGGCGCGCTGCGGCAGCGTTCGATAAGGCGTTCTAACATGAGAGGCGGGAGCTCGAGTCGGTGAGGGCCGTCTTGATTTGGGCGTGCGCGCGAGCAAGAGCGTCTCGCGATTCATCTGCCCGTAATGTAGCGAGCGCCGGTCTCGCCGGTTCTCGTGGGAGGCTCGATCTCCTTTGCCGATCGCGATCTCTTCTTCCAAGACTGGTCATGTCGTTTTGATTTTCAGAGTGCCTCAGGTGGCGTCTCGTGGCCGGTCGCTGTCCGGCTTGAGCGCTTCGAGCAGGGTCGCGATGCGCGTTTCGATCGATTCGTCGACGCGGCCGAGCTCGGTTTCTACGAGGCAACCGTGCTCGGGCAGTGTGAGATCGACGCGCACGTCGGCCTGCGCGCCGCGATCGGAGAGGCGCTGCGCCAGCGAGTCGCAGCTGTCGGCGAACGCGCGCCCGACCCGCACGACGACGCGATCATGCGCCCCGAGCGCTTCGAGCCCCTCGCGCACCAAGCCGGCCACGACCTCCGGATTCAGAGATATCTCGTGTGCGATCACGCGGCGCGCGATAATCGCGGCGAGCTCTCCGAGCTGGCTCGCCGTCTGTTCGAGCACGCGCGCGCGCTCTTGCGTCAAGAGCTCGATCGCGCGCTCGAACGCCGCGTTCAGCTCCGGGTCGACGACCGGCTCTACCACCGGCGGCGCGCCCGCCGCGGCGAACACCGGTGACGCGGATGGCCGCGGCGGCACGTCCGAGGCGCGCGGGCGCGCTTCCGGTTCCGGCTCGAGCTCTTGGCGAATCGCGTCCACGAACTCGCTCGGCAAGGGCGGCGGTTTCAGCGACGGCGCCGCCGCGGGCAAATCCTCATTTTTTTTGCCGCGGCGCGCGGACGGCAACCAGGACGGCACGCGGCTGCGGCCTCCCTGTACCGTGTGGAACGTCGCGCGACGAGGACCCTCTGCCATTTGTTCGACTTCAAACCACCGCATTCTTGTTCTCGAGAGAGATCGTGCCCTCGGCGTCGAGCCGAAGAGCCACTTCCACGATTTCGCGCTGCGCGGCCTCGACGTCCGCCAGCCGCACGCCGCCCATCACTTCCATGTCTTCCTTGATGCGCTCGGCGGCGCGCTTCGACATGCTGGTGAAGATGTGCTCTTGCAGCGACGCCGAAGCCGTCTTCATCGCCATCGTCAGCTTTTCGACCGGCACGGCCTCGAGCAGCGAACGCAGCGCGCGCGCGTCGAGCACGGATAGATCCTCGAACGTGTACATCGCGCGCCGGATCTCGGTCGCGAGCTCCGAATTGCCTTCCTCGATCGAGCCGAGCAACGTTTCGCCGTATTCGCGGCCCAGGCGGCGCACGAGGGCCGCGGAGCGCGCGATGCCGTCGACCGTCTTCACCGCGTCGCCTTGGCCGGTCGGCAACTCCGCGGACAGCGCGTGAGCCACCTCTTCCAGCAGGGTCGCGGGTACCTCGGTCATCGTCCCGAGCCGCTCGAGCACCTGAGCGCGACCGCCCTCCGGCAGCTGTTCGAGCACGCGCGCCGCCTTCTCGTTGTCGAGCTGCGAGAGAATCGCCGCAACGAGCTGCGGGTGCTCGTTCTCCATCACCGACGCAATCGCGGACGGCTCGGCCGCCGCCAAGCGGTCGAGGGCCGTCTCACGGCTCTTGTCGTCCAGGAAGATCTCCTGGGCGGCCGTCTCGCCGAGCGCCCGGCCCGTCAGCTTACGCAAATAGCGAACGCCACCGCGCGGCACCGCCACGGCTTCCTTGGTGTGCTGGATGAACTCGGCGTACACGCCGCTGAGCGCCATGGCGGGTACGGCGCGCATCCCGGCGGCGGCTTCCCGCAGCTTGCGCACATCCGCCGCCTCTAGCTCACCCAGGATCGGAGTCGCCGCTGCCTCGTCGAGTGAGAGCAGAAGCAAGACCGCTTTCTCGGGACCGGTGAGCTCCATCTGCGGCAACCCTCATGCGAGAGGTGTGCCGACGTGCAGAGCAGCGTTACTCCGCGGGCAACGCGGGCGCCGAGCTCGGGTCAGCGAGCCAGCGTCGTAGAATCACCGCTGCGGTCGCCGGATCTTTGGCGGCGAGTTCGAGAGCGCGTGCGCGCACATGGCCGGCCACGTCGCCGCTCTCTTCCAGCAAGAGCGAGCGAGGGTCGCTTGCGCCGAGCTGTGCCGACGACGGAACGGCGCTGATTTGCGGGACCCGACCAGCCGCCACGCCAGCTTTTCCACGGCGCCAGACCACGATGATTGCGCACAGCAAGAGCACGACGAGGAGCGCTCCCGCGACCAGTGGCAGCCAGCGTCGCACCTGCTCGATGCGATCGACGCCGCGCGGTTCCTCGACGGGCAGCTGCGCGAACTGGGCCGCGCGCACCTCGAGCTGGTCGCCGCGCTCGGCATTGAAGCCCACAGCGCGCTTCACGATGGCTTCGAGCGTCTGCACTTCCTCCGGGCTGCGCGCGACGAATACCTCGTGACCACCGTGGTTTTCATAGCGGCCGTTCAGCACGACGGCCACGCTCAAACGGCTGACTTCGCCGGGGGGCGTGTTGGTCTTTTGGGTGATGCGCTGCACCTCCCAGTTGCGTGTCTGACTCTTGCGTACACCGCCGCCCGCGCCGGCCGGCGGCGTATCGGTGGGTTCTTTGCCGTCGGTTGCGTCGGGCAAATTCGTTTTTGCGCCCGGCACGCCGGCCACGCCGGCCTCGACGCCGCCGCCCGAGACCTCTTCGACCTTGTGTTCGCTGCGCAGCGCCGTCTTCGAGGGCTCATACAGCTCTTCCGTTCGCTCACGCGTCGCGGGGTTGAGCTCCACGTTCACGCGCACATCGGCGTTGCCGGGGCCGACGACCCGCTCCAGCTGCGCTTGCGCGTCCGTCTCCAGCCCAGACGCGACGACGCGCGCCTGCTCCGCACCCTGTTCGGCTCCCTCCAGCATGCCACCGTCAGAATTCGGACGGTGGAGCGTCAAGCCCTCCGTGCTGATGACCGACACGCGATCCTTGGACAACCCCGGCACCGCCATCGACACCAAGTGCACGATCGCCGCCACCTCACGCCGCCCGAAATTCGCGGAATTTGCGAGCTTTACCACCACCGACGCCGACGCACTCTCCTCCCGCGCGGCAAACAAGCGGTGTTCGGGCAGCACTAGGTGCACGCGCGCGCCTTTCACGCCGTTCACACTCATCACCGAGCGCGCGAGCTCGCCTTCCATCGCGCGGCGCAGATTGACCTGCTGCTCGAACTCGGTCGCGCCAATGCGCGAGCGATCGAAGATCTCGAAGCCGACACTGCCGCCGCGCGGCAACCCGCTCGCCGCGAGCTCGAGCCGTAGGCCGGCCACGCGATCTTCCGGCACTTCGATCACGGTTCCGCCCGCCTGCAAGCGATACGGCACTTGGCCGGCCTTCAACTTTTCCACGATTTGCGCCGCGTCTTCCGTGCTGAGCTCGGTGTACAGCGTGGAGTAGCGATCGGCGGAGCCGAGCACCGAAAGCCCTAAAACAGCGATCAGTACCGCGGCCGTCAAGAACACCAACGCGATGCGCTTGGGCGTCGAGAGCGACCCCCAAAAATCGGTCAGTTGCTTCAGAAAACTGCGGGCTTTGTCGGGCATTCTTTCGCTCTAAGTTCAGATCTGCATCCGCCAGACCTCGTAGAAGGCATCCACCACGCGGTTTCGGATATTGCCGACCATGCGCAGCTCGATGTCCGCCTTGCTGAGTGCGAGCATCGTGCCGTGAATGTCGTCGCGGGTACCGGCCGCGAATTCCTTGCCGACCTTCTCGGCCTCGTGGATCTGATCGTTCGCGTTCGTGACCACATTTTTCATGAGGTCTTCGAACATCGCCGCCCCCGACGCGTCCTGCGGCGCTGCAGTAGCCGGCGTGCCCTCGAAGGCGGCATGCGGAACGGCGAGCTGCAGGCTGGGACCGTCGATCGGCGTCATTTTCAGCTACTTCGCCCGATATCCAAGGCGGAGCGACCCATCTGTTTCACGGTGTCGATCGAGGTCACCCCCGCCTCGTAGGCACGCGAAGCCGTGATCATGTTCACCATCTCCTCGACCGCGTTGACGTTCGGATACTCGACGTAGCCTTGCGCGTTTGCGTCCGGGTGACTCGGTTCGTAGACCATCATCCCAGGCCGGGTGTCCTGCTGGATGCTTGCGACTTTCACGAGCGAAACACCGCCCTGCGTCGCCATCACGCCACGCGACTGATCGAGCCCGACCGCTTCGAAGACGGGATCGAGCCGCTTGTACGGGCCACCCGCTTCTGTGCGCGACGTGCGCGCGTTCGCGAGGTTCGACGCGATCGTATTCATACGCACGCGCTGAGCGGAGAGCCCAGACGCTGCCACTTCCATCGCACTGAAGACGCCCAACATGGCTTATTTTCCTGCTTTCTCGTGCCTAGCGCGCATCATCTGACTCATCCCTTCGCGTCGTTCGCCGCGAAGTGCATTTGGTGCAGCTCGGCGGAGACGATCGCCGAGACCACGTCGTAGCGAAGCTGGTTTGACGCCACCTTGGACGCCTCGCGATCGAGGGAGACGTAGTTACCGTCATTTCCGACCCCAGCCGAGAGATCCTGAAAGAGACGACCCTCCAGCCCCGCGCCGGAAGCGTCGGACGGCGTCAAATGCGCCGAGTTCGTGCGCGCCATCGCGACGCCGAGCACGCCGTCGAAACCCGCTTCCTCGACGCGCGCGAGATCGTTTGGCTTGTACCCAGGCGTGTCGACGTGCGCTACGTTGGTCGCGAGCACGGAGTGCCGCTCGAGGTGGTAGTCGAGTGCCGCGTGCAGGGGAGCGATGGAGGCGAAGAGATCCGCCATGGGTTCTCGGCTCCCATCAGCACGCGCCGTGCCAGTGTCGGCGCGGGCATTCTTTGTTGCTCAAGGGTTCGCCGTGAGGACCGTTCCCAAACCATGAAGCACCAACGTAGGTCAGCGCCACCCCACGGGGTATCCTGCGACCTACCATAGTACCGTCGCAATTTGTCGGCAGATCCAAAAAGACCTACATTCTTTGGTGGGTCTAGTTTGACCAATTGTCGCAAAGCTCCCCCACTCGCCGCAGCAGCAAGGGTGCGCAGAGTGCCAAACTAACGACCGCAAAACGCCAGCCTGCCGACAGTTGGCCCGTCCGTTGCTTAGGGCAGCTCCCGAACCCCGAAGGAGCCCCCAATGGAAGACTCGATGCTGCGCGACGACATAACCCTCTTGAGTGATATGAACGACTTCGCGCACGAAGAGTACAGCTCTGGGGTCTATCAGTCCGAAGCTCCGCTCGCGCAGAGCGTGCTCACCGTGACCGATCAGCTCGAAGAAGCCAACGACGAAGAAGTGGCTGCTCCTGTCGCGGCCAATCGCATCTCGCAGCTGCCGCCCAGCATGCAGGGCGTGATTGGTTTGTCGGAGGAGCTCGTCGACATGTACCGCGTGATCGACCGGGTCGCCGACACAATGTGCACGATCCTGATCACGGGCGAGAGCGGCACGGGCAAAGAGCTCGTCGCCCGCGCCGTACATCGCGCGAGTCCGCGCATCAACAAAGCGTTCGTCGCCGTCAATTGCGGCGCGATCCCCGAAGCCCTCCTGGAAAGCGAGTTGTTCGGTCACGCGCGCGGCGCGTTCACCGGCGCGCACGCCACCAAAGTGGGACGCATCGCGCTCGCCGAAGGCGGCACGCTCTTTCTCGACGAAATCGGCGAGATGCCGCTCTCGTTGCAAGTCAAGCTGTTGCGCGTGCTGCAAGCGCGCGAGTACTCGCCGGTCGGCGATAATCGCACACTCAAGGCCGACGTCCGCATCGTCGCCGCGACCAACGTCAACCTCGAGAATGCCGTGCAAGCGGGCACGTTCCGCGAGGATCTCTACTACCGGCTGAACGTGATCCACCTCGCGGTGCCGGCCCTGCGCGATCGCCTGTCGGACGTGCCGCTGCTCGTGCAACATTTCCTGGGCAAGGCGAAGGACAAGGTTGGGCGCAGCAAGCCGCTCGAGCTGTCACGTGCCGCAGCACAATTGCTCGCCGAGTATCAATGGCCCGGCAACGTGCGAGAGCTCGAGAACACCATCGAGCGCGCCGTCCTGCTCTGCAACGGCACCACCATCGAACCCAAGGATCTACCGCAACGTGTGTGCGGCCTCGGCACCGAAAAGCGCATCGCACCGCGCTTGCCCGACACCGGCATCGATCTCAGGAACGCGGTCGAGTCCTTCGAAAACCAACTGATCCGTCAAGCGCTCGAGCGCACCAAGTGGAACAAGAAGCAAGCCGCCACACTGCTCGGCCTGAACCGCACCACGCTCGTCGAAATGCTCAAACGCAAGCGCATCGGTAAAGCGGCCTGAGCGAGAGCTGCTTCCTGTTCAATCTCTCCAATCGTGCATCGCCGCCGCGCGCCGTTGGCCCGAGCATTGCTCTAGAGCCCGCATCCCTTGAAAACTCCGGCTGTTTTGCGTTGGTTCGTCAGTCTGTCGACACTGCTCGGCGCCATTTTCGTGGCGGGCGCGGCGACCGCTGAAGAGTATTTGGTCGATGGCAACTTCGGGCTCGGCACGGGACTCGAGGGCGGAGACCCAGGCAGCGGCAAGCTCGTCTGGCGCCGGGCGCGACTGCGCGTCGAAACCGGCGTGGATTTGCGTGACGACGAATCCCGTTCAGACGCGCTCGGCCTGCGTGCGTTCGTCGAGGTCGAGAAGCGCGGCAGCGTGGGCGCCGAAGTTCGCTACGAGCGCTGGCTCACGCGCTCGGTCGGAGTCTACGCCGGCTTGATCGGCACCGTGGCGCCGGAGACGCTCTTCGGCGGCGGCGTCGGCGGCACCGTCGTCATCCCGTTCGGCAAGCGCGTCGGGCTCTACTTGGAACCGTCGTTCCATGCGATGCCGCTCGGCAGTGATCTACCGAACAAGAGCATCCTGATTTGGGGCCTATTTTCCGCAGGAATCAAGCTGGAGCTCTGACGCATGCGGACGCTGACTCGCTGGCTCATCACATTCGTGGCTCTCGCACCGGCCGGAGCGTGTAACGCAGGCAGCAGGTGCTTGCGCACTTCGGATTGCGCCGCGGGCTACCAGTGCGGGATGGGCGAGTGTCAACTGCGCTCGCCGCCGCCGGTCGACGCAAGCCTAGACGCGGCCGATGCAACCGCGAGCAGCGGCGGTACGACCGCGCTCGACTCTGGCGCAGGCGGAGCGAGTGCGGGCGGCGCGGGCAAGGCGGGCGCTTCGGGCGACGCGGGCGCCGAGGACGACGCGGGCAAACCGAGCGATGCGGGCCTATCAAAGGACGCGGGCGACGCGGGCTACCCTGACGCCGCTGATGCAAGCGACTTGGACGCGTTCTGACGGTGCGCAACCCACGGCCGAGTGGGTGCATTTGACACGCGCAGCCAAGCCGATGACACCGCGCGCGGACCAAAACCCCGGGACGCGCACAACGCACGGAATTGCTTGAGCGATCGTCAACAGCCTCGCGCTGGCATCCGAGTTGCTTAGCACTGCTCGCGAGGTCTTCATGTTCCGATCCCTCAATATCGCCGCTACCGGCATGGCCGCCCAAGAGACGCATCTCGAAGCGATCTCCAACAACATCGCGAACGGCAGCACCGTCGGCTACAAGAAACAACGAGTCGACTTCGAGGACTTGCTGTATCAAACGGTGCGCACCGCGGGTTCGCCGACCGGAACGACCACGATGTCCCCCTCCGGCTTGCAGATGGGCACCGGCGTGCGCGTCGTCAGTACTTCGCGTGAGTTCTCCGAGGGAACGCTGAGCAACACGAACAACCCGCTCGACGTCGCGATCGAAGGCAATGGTTTTTTGGCTGTGCAGCAGAACGACGGGACGCTCGCCTACACGCGCAACGGCGCGCTCAAGACCGACGGCACCGGCCGCATCGTCAACTCCGACGGGCTGCCGCTCGACCCGGCGCTCACGATTCCGCAAGGTGCGACCGGCATCACGATCGCCGCCACCGGCAAGGTCGCGGTCACGCTGCCCGGACAAACAGCGCCCACCGAGATCGGGACACTGACGCTCGCGACGTTCATCAACCCCGCCGGGCTCAACGCGATCGGTCACAATTTGTTCACGCCCACGCTCGGCAGCGGCGACGCGCAGGTCGGCGAGCCCGGGACCGATGGCCGCGGCACGCTGATGCAGGGCTCGGTCGAACAATCCAACGTCGATATCGTGGAAGAGATGGTGGGCATGATCACGGCGCAGCGCGCGTACGAGATCAACTCCAAGGTCATCACTACGGCGGACGACATGCTGCGCGCCGCCACCCAATTGCGCTGAACGAGTACCGCATGAAGCTCCGCCTCCCCTTGCTCGGTTTGCTCGGTTTGCTCGCGCTGGTCGCACCCAGCGCGCTGGCGGACTCGACGCAGGTCCTGAGCGGGGCGCGCATTCGGCTGGACCAAATCGGCAAGGGTTACGAGGACGAGCTACGCGAGCTCGATCTGGGCGCCGCGCCCCCACCGGGCAGCACGCGGCACCTGATGCGTTCGGAAGTTCTCGAGCGCTTGCGCGCCGCAGGCGACGACGGCAAGCGGCTGAAAATGCCGGAGGACGTATGGGTGAAGAGCGCGGCCAAGCGTTTTTCTCCCGACGAGCTGCGCGTTCTGCTGGAGGCCCCGCTCACGGCCGCGCTACCGCCACTCGTGACCTTGCGCCAAATCAAGCTCACGCGCCCCATCACCACCTCGCCCTCGATTCAAATCGGTGAGGTGCGCGTGCCCAAGTTCCCCAAACAGCAAGGGCAGCTGACGGTCACGGCCACCGTCGAACTCCGTCGCGAAGATGCGGTGCTCGTGCGTCTACCGGTGCCGATAGTGATCGACATTTCCGAAGAGGCCGCGCGTCCTGCAATGGAAAAGGGCGCGCGCGTTCGGCTGGTGATCGATCGTGGGCCCGCGCGCGTCACGGCCTTGGCGTTCGCGATGTCAGACGGCGAGCTCGGCGAAGTCGAGCTGTTCAAGGTAGCTTCCACGCAGCGCTTGTTGCGCGCCAAGATCGAAACCGCCGATACGGCTCGGGTGGTCGAGTGATGGTTCCTCTGCGCGCTGCTCGGCTCGCCTGCGTGCTCGGCTTCACCGCTGCGTGCGGGCCGAACCACATCCAGCCCTTCACTCCGCGTGATCGCAAATACACTCCACGCGACTACGCGGCGCTGAGCGCCAAGGGCAAACCCGCTACCGGCTCCATCTATAGCGAGGCGCAGGCCGGATTCCTGGAGGATACGCGCGCGCTGCGTGTGGGCGACATCGCTCAGATCCGCATCAATGAGGACGCACAAGCGACCGGCAACGCCACCACGAACCTCAAGAAGGACACCACGCGCAAGAGCGGGGTCGACGCGTTGCTGGGGCTCGTGCCGGCCATGCAAAAGGCCTATCCCAACATCGACCCGAAGACGCTAATCTCGCTCGCTTCGCAGTACGACTTCGACGGTGAGGGGCAGACGCAACGCGCCGGCACGTTGAAGGGCTTGATCGGCGTGCAGGTCAAGCAGGAGATGCCGAACGGAGATCTCTTCATCGAGGGCACCAAGGTCGTGATGATCAATCACGAAGAGTACCACCTGTATATTTCCGGCTTGATTCGGCCCTCCGATATTCAACCTGACAATTCCGTCGATTCGTCGCTGGTGGCAGACGCGCGCGTGGAGTTCACCGGGCGCGGCGACATCAACGACCAGGTCGAGCGCGGCTGGCTCACGAAGCTCGTCGACTCCGTGAGTCCCTTTTGAACATGAAGCTATTTTCCACCGGTAAATTCTCGCTTCGGCTGCCGACCGCGCTCGTCGCGTTGGTCTGCGCCAGCGCGAGTTTGCTTCCCCGCGACGCACAAGCCGACAAACTTCGCGACTTGTGTGACGTGGTCGGGGCGCGCGAAAACCAGCTGATCGGCTACGGTGTGGTCACTGGCCTGAACGGCACCGGCGACGACATCACGGTGCCGTTCGCCGCACAGTCGTTGCGCGCGCTCTTGCGCCGCCTCGGGATTCAAGTCGACGGCACGCAGCTCCGCCTGCGCAACGTGGCGGCCGTGATCGTGACCGCCAACATTCCGCCCTTCGAACGCTCGGGCTCGCGGCTCGACGTCACCGTCTCTTCGATGGGCAACGCAAAGTCGCTGCGCGGCGGCGTGCTCGTGCAGACTCCGCTGCACGGCGCGGATCGCAAGACGTACGCGGTGGCGCAAGGCGCGCTGGTCGTGGGCGGCTTTTCCGCGAGCGGAGCCAACGGCAGCTCGGTGCAAGAGAACGTCACCACCACCGGTCGCGTGCCGAACGGAGCGCTGGTCGAGCGCGAGATCCAGACCAATTTCAGCGACAAGGACAAGATCACGCTCGCCCTGCGCAGCCCGGATTTCGGCACCGCCCAGCGTATCGTCGAGGCTCTCGACAAGGCCATGGGTGACGGCACCGCCAAGGCGCTCGACGGCGGAGCGATCGAGGTGAAAGCGCCGGACAAGCTGAAATCCAAGCCGGTCGAGCTGGTCTCCAAGCTCGGCGAGGTCGACGTCGATCCGATCATGTCGGCGCGCGTCGTGATCAACGAACGCACCGGCACGATCGTGGCCGGCGGCGACGTGCATCTTTCTCCGGTGGCGATTGCGCAGGGCGGCATCACGATCTCGGTGCAAGAGACCAAGCAGGTCAGTCAACCGAACATGCTGGCCGCGGGCACCACGCGCGAGGTCGACAACAGCCACGTGGACGCGAGCGAGAAGCAAGCGCCGTCCCTCACCTACATGAAGGATGCCGCCACGCTGGCCGACGTCGCGCAAGCGCTCTCCACACTCGGTGTTTCGCCGCGCGAGCTCGCGAGCATCTTACAAGCGCTCAAGGGTGCTGGCGCACTTCGTGCAGAGATCGTGATGCAATGACGCCCCTAGCCGCCGTCGGCCCGACACCCGCTACGACCGAGAGCGCGCAGGCTCCCGATCCGCGCGTGGTCAAAGCTGCACGCGACTTCGAGGCGATTTTCGTACGACAGATGCTGCGCTCACTCGAAAAGACGACCTCGCTCGGTACGGGTCACGCGGCTGCCGGCTCGAGCACGTACGGTTCCATGGTGGTCAACGCGATGTCCGAGGCAGTCTCCAGCGCGGGCGGTCTCGGCCTTTCGGACGTACTCGTCAAAAGCTTCGCCGCGGCCCATCCGGGGGCCGGTCGCCCAGCCGTTTCTGCTGCTCCAGCCCAAACCGGGCCGGCCAAAACCCCGAAATGATATGGCGATTCGTCGCCTCTACGACGCAATTTCTTTTTCCTAAAGCTGCCCCGATGAAAACCGTTCATCCATTCGAAAGTCGTATGCCAAGAGGCCCACACAGGTCCTCTTCGCAACGGAGGCAGGCATGAAAGGTATTACCGGCAACCCAGTTCTCGACGCCTACCAGCAGATGGCCGTGGCCAAAGTGGGGGCACCCAAGCCCGTCGCGGCGGCGAGCGCGTCTCCGGCCGGCGCGCAACCGAGCACTGGGGCAGCCGAAGTCAACATCTCCTCTCGCGCCCGAGATCTGGCGGCGACCGCCACTCACACCGTCAATCACGAAAAAGTGAGCGACCTCAAGAGTCAGATCTCGAACGGGACTTATCAGATCGATTCACATGCCATTGCACAGCGTTTGATTGACGCGCTCGGGTAACTCGTTCGACGTTCCGTTCGGGTCCCGAGCCGCGCCCTGGAGATTCAGCGGTGACAGCAGCAGCAGAAAACGAGCTCACGCAAGCTCTCCTGGCGCTCGAGGCCGTGCACGACGAGGAGTCCAGCGCGCTCACCCGCTTGAATCATCAAACGCTCGAGCAGATCGTGGAGCAAAAGCTCGCGCTCTCTGCGCGCGTGATGGAGCTTGCCGCGCGCGGCGAGCCGAGCCGCGAAGAGCGTGCGCTGCTCATGCGGATTCGCCGGGCAGCGGCAAAAAATAGGTTACTTGCGCTCCACGCGCGCGACGCGGTCAAAAACATCCTGGCCGGCGCCGGCATTCTACCGGTGACGAGCTTCGGCTCGCAGCGAGCGGCTGCGGTCCAGCACGGCGTCCGCGTGGATTGGAGGGGCTGATGTCGAACCTGAGCTCCCTGCTCAATACCGCACGCGACGCGCTCGCCGCGCAGAGCTACGGCCTCAACGTCACGGGCCAGAACATCACGAACGCCAACACGCCCGGCTACGTCCGACGCGAAGCACTGCTCCAGACGCAGAATCTAGGCACCCAAGGTGGCGGCAGCGTGGCAATCGCCGGCTTGCGTCGAGTAACCGACGACTACACCGAGGCGCAGGTCTACCAGACCAACGGCAACTCCGCGGCCGCCACCGCGCACGATCAGACGCTCGCTTCGCTGGAGGGCCTATTCAACGACGCGAACGGCACGGGCCTC
>DASXKQ010000196.1:0-11550 GCA_036496745.1 Polyangiaceae bacterium | reverse complement strand
CACGTTCCGATCGGAGCGCCGGTGAATATGGGGCTCAGCGTAGATGGCGCGCTCTACTGGCTCGTTGGGCAAGAGCTCGTGCGAACGGGTGACTCTGGCGCTGTTCGATACCGCGTTTCGGGGATCGCCCGAACGGCGGGGCCCGCTTCGGTGACCGCGCAAGGCGATTGCGTCTGGCTCGATGACGCAGGCAGGCCACTCGAACGGCTCTCACCCTGCGCTCGACCCGGGGCGCGCCCAGCGCTCGGACCCAATCGCGAACTACTCTTGCCGACTGACGACGGCGGACTCTCCATTGCCACGCCGAGCGGCATCACGCGCATCACGATCGCCGCATCTCGCCTCCTCACGCCGATTTGGTCGAACGCAGCGCAGCAGGTGATCGCTTGCGCGCGCGAGGGCCTCGTGGTCGGGGTGGAGCTCGGGGCCTCCCACTGAGGTCGATCGGAGGCCATCCCGCCGCAAATTCTGCTATGTGAGCCACTTCCATGGCATACGATCACAGGGCCATCGAACCGCGCTGGCAGAAGGTTTGGGCGGATCGGCAGACTTTCAAGGCGGAGCGTCGTCCGGGCCGGCCAAAGTACTACGTGCTCGACATGTTCCCGTATCCGTCCGGGTCGGGTCTGCACGTGGGTCACGCCGAGGGCTACACGGCGAGTGACGTCGTCGCGCGCTACAAGAAGATGTGCGGCTTCGACGTCCTTCACCCGATGGGCTGGGACGCGTTCGGCTTGCCTGCGGAGCAGCACGCGCTGGTAACGGGACAGCACCCCGCCGTTACCACGGCAGCCAACATCGCCGAGTTTCGACGGCAGCTCAAGGCGCTCGGCTTCGCCTACGATTGGTCGCGCGAGATCAACACGACCGACCCGGAATATGTGCGCTGGACGCAGTGGATTTTCCTCAAGCTGTTTGAGCGAAATCTGGCGTTTCAGGCAGAAATACCGGTCAATTGGTGCCCGGAGCTGGGCACGGTGCTCGCCAACGAGGAAGTGATCGACGGCCGCAGTGAGCGAGGCAATCACCCGGTCGTGCGTCAACCGCTGCGCCAATGGCAGCTGCGGATCACGGCCTACGCCGATCGCTTGGCGAGCGATCTCGCTCCACTCGATTGGCCCGAGACCAAACAGAAGCAGCGCGATTGGATCGGCAAGAGCGAAGGCGCGGAGGTCGACTTCCCGCTGCAAGGTCGCTCAGAGAAACTGACCGTCTTCACCACGCGCCCCGACACCTTGTTCGGCGCGACGTACATGGTGATCGCGACCGATCATGCGCTGACTTTGTCGCTCACGACGGAGGCTCAAAGGTCTGAGGTCATGGCCTACGTTGACGCCGCGTCGCGAAAGAGCGATCTGGAACGCACCGCGCTCAACAAGCAAAAAACGGGCGTATTTACAGGATCTTTCGCGATAAATCCGCTGACCAAGACCGAGATCCCAATCTACACCGCGGACTACGTGCTCGGAGCGTACGGCACGGGTGCGATCATGGCCGTTCCGGCGCACGACGCGCGAGACTTCGAGTTCGCGAGCAAGTTCGAGCTGCCGGTGATCGAGGTCGTGAGCCCGGACGGGTCGCTTCACGACTCGCTCAGCGACGCGTATCTCGAAGACGGCATCGCGGTGCGCTCTGGCCGCTTCGACGGTCTGGCCACGGCACAAGCCAAGGTCCGCATCATCGCGTTCCTCGAGAGCGAGGGCATCGGTCGTCGCCGACAAAACTACAAGCTGAGGGATTGGGTCTTCAGCCGCCAGCGCTACTGGGGCGAGCCGATTCCCATCTATTTCCCGGTGAAAACGAGCGGAGACCCTCGGCGCGGCGAAGCCTTCGAGATCGACTACAGCAAGCCCATCCCGCTCAGCGATCAAGAGCTGCCGCTGCGTTTGCCCGAGCTCAGCGACTATCACCCGGGAGATCCACAAGGCCCGCTGGTGCGCGCCACCGATTGGCGTTTCTTTCAGAAGGACGGTCGTTGGTTCGCGCGCGAGACGAACACGATGCCGCAATGGGCGGGCTCGTGTTGGTACTACTTGCGCTACCTCGATCCTTACAACACGGCGCAGCCCTTCGATGCCGCGGCGTACGACGCGTGGATGCCGGTCGACCTGTACGTAGGCGGGGCGGAGCACGCTGTGTTGCACCTGCTTTACGCGCGCTTTTGGCACAAAGTGCTGTTCGACATCGGTCTCGTTCGCCACGCCGAGCCCTTCAATAAGCTGGTGCATCAGGGCACCGTGCTCGGCATGGGCTTCCGCTTTTACGCCGTGCTGAGCCCTGAGGGTCGGCTGACGCGCGCGCTCGCGGGGGACGATGCCGACGTGGTGGCGCACGAAAGCGGCCTGCGGCTCGTGACGAGCAACGAGGTCGTTGAAGCTCGCTGGGCGAGCGCGGATGACGTCGTGTGGCGCGACGGCAAGCCGATGCACCGCGAGCACGGCGTGCGTTTGGTGGTGCTCGCCGAGAAAATGAGCAAGTCCGCTGGCAACGGCGTCAATCCGGACACCGTAATCGCCGAGTTCGGTGCGGACAGCCTGCGCGTTTACGAGATGTTCATGGGTCCTCTCGAGCAGGCAAAGCCATGGCAGACCAGCGGCATTCAAGGCGTCCGCCGCTTTCTCGACCGGGTCCACGCTGTCGCCAGCCGCCCGCTGAGCAACCTGCCGCTCGACGGTGAGACCGCCAAGTTGATGCATCGCACGGTGCAGAAGATAACTCAGGACATCGATTCGCTAAGCCTCAACACCGCCGTCAGCACGATGATGATCCTGACGAATCATTTGAACGGCTTCCAAGAGCCCCCACGGGAAGCGGTCGAGAAGCTCTTACTGTGCCTCGCACCATTTGCCCCCCACCTCGCCGAGGAACTTTGGCAGGTCGCCGGCCACGACGCTTGTGTGGCCGAAAATGCTTGGCCACAGTTCGATCCAGTCTTCTGCGTCGACGAGGTCGTCGAAATTGCGGTGCAGGTCAATGGCAAGGTGAGGGGGCGTATCGAGCTAGCGCGCGAGGCCGATGAAAAGAGTGCCCTCGAGGCTGCCCAAGGCGACCCGAACGTTCAGAAGTTCTTGGAGGGTAAGATCTTGAAAAAGATCATCTATGTGCCCGCCAAAATCCTCAATCTCATCGTGCAGGGCTGACTTCCTCGACAGTCCGAAACCTTCTCGCTTACTGAACGAGCGGATGGCTGTGGATATCATGTTGTTTCCCGTGAAACTTGATCGGTAACCTGCTATTTATGCAGCGGTTTTTCTTTAGATCGCTCCTGTTCATCTCTTGTGGATTGGCTACGGGCTGTGGATACCATCCGGCGTTCTCCACAGTTGCTTCGGAACGCCTGGGAGTCGTCGCCGGGACTGTCCTGGTCCCCGACTCGGGCACGCTGGCCGCCGTGATCGCTGGCGCGCGCTCGGAGCTCGAGCGAACCGGCGTGTTAGGTCCTGAGGCGACGTATCCTCGCCTCGAGGTAGACGTACTCCGCGTGGATGAGGTGTCGAGCGGTGTCACGGCGGCAGGGGCATCGCCTATTGCACGTGGTATGGGGGTCGCTGTCGTCGGGCGCGGGCGTGTTGTCCGTGAACCAGGCGCGGCGCCAGAAAGCGACACCGGCGACCTCCGCCGGACCTCGTTCTTGGCTGGCGACTCCGATCCCAGGGTGGACAGCACTCTCTACGACGCTGCTCTCCGGGGGGCCGCCGAGCGGGTAGGGCGAGATGTTGCGAAGGCCGCTCTCGGCATCCCGGAACCCGCCGATGAATCTCTGTAGAGATTAACTGTTAAATATTTGTAATTTAAGGTGAATTTACTGGCCACTTGCGGCGCGCTTGAAGCGCTTCGCATCGGAGAACATGTCCACGTTAGTGAATACGTACGTGGCTTGCTGCTCATGGCCCTGCTGAGCGATCTCGGCGAGCTTCTCGATAGCAGGATCCTCGTAGCGCGATTTGTGCCCGGCGGGACCGGGGAGCCGGTAGTACGCGACCTTTCGCTTGGATAGGCCGTGATGCAGCGGGTCTCGCGCACAAAGTGTCTGGGTTTCCTCGCCTAGCTCGTCCGCTTCGTCCGGATGCCAGGCCGCACCCGGATCGAAGACGATGGTGTCGAACTGCTTGCGTACACTCTTCAAGAAGTCGCGCAGCGCAGCGCGATTGGCGCGCGACTGCGTGAAATCGACGGGCGCGGCAAAAACCGCGGTGCGAGCGGCGAGCTCCTTGGCGACCTCACCCAAGGTTCGAAGCGCCGTTTCGATGACTTTGCCCTCGCGAAAGCCTTCCTGACCAATTTCACGTGGCCCGAGCAAGGCGAACTCGAAGCCCTTGGGCGCCTCGCGACGCCAACGGCGCACGGTGCCCGGCCCGGGAACGGCGAGGTGCGTCTCCTGCACCTCCACGAACAAATACTCCTTGAAATAGCGGGTCGCGGGGACCGCGAAGCCAGCGCAACCAACGACCATCATGCGGTCGCAACGGTAACACACGCAACGCGGACCCGCCCGTTACTGGCGAACGATTTAGGGTGCGATGCCGCAGGCGCTATTGCAGTTGTTGTCCGTCATACAACCGATCAGCGCGTTGGTCTGGGAACCGATGTCGCCCATGAGACACGCGTTGTTGCTGCTGTCGTGTTGAGTTGCGCAGGGGCCGCTGCACATCGTCGGATCCGCCGTGCCCGCGTCGCTGACCAAACTGCGCATGCAGTTGAGATAGCAAATGAACTCGCTTTCGCCCGGAGCGCTGTCAGGGCCACCCCAGCCGCACTGATTCCCAGGGCTCGTCGCGTAACATTGGCCGTATTCGGTACAGCACTTGTCGTGAATACACGTCAAACAGGGGTCGGTTGAAACCAGGGAGGTACAGTCCGACGGGGTTCCAACGGGATCGCCCTGGCCCATGTCACATTGGAACGGCGTTCCTGTCGTTCCGGCGGTTCCCGTTCCTGCTGCTCCGGCGGTGGCCGATCCCCCAGTACCGGCCGTGGCGGTGCCTCCCGTCCCGGCACCGGCGGATCCGCCGGCCTGAATGCCGCCGTCCGTCCCAACGTCGCTGCTGGTCGTAACCGTGCACGCTTCCGCTACGAGAGCTCCGGCAAAGCAGGTCCCCGCGATGATCCACCAGTAAGACTTGTTGTATTGCATTGCTACTCCCGAGTTTGATTTGCCGCAGAGCTTGTCACCGTTCGGCGACAAAAGAAAGCCAGCGCTCGAGGCGCGCGGCCGTCAAAGGTTATACGTGGGGCCGACGCCCGTTATTCGTTTCTCCCTACGATCGCGCTGATTTCGTCAGGAAACGCAACGATGCTTCGCGGAATTGGCTTACCTCGAGCGAGCGCACCGGCTCTTCCGTTCGAGGCGGAATTCGTCGTCGCTTCGGATACGCGACGAAGCCCGCGAGCACGATCGCAAGGCTCGCGAGCCACCAAGGAATGTCGCCCCACAACTCGTAGGGCGTGCGCGCGTGAAGCCAGGCAATCTCGTGAGCAAGCGCTTGTTCCTTGAATGGATCGGTGTGCGCGACCACTCGTCCCACCGGATCGATGAATGCACTCACGCCACTGTTGGTGGAGCGCACGAAAAAGCGCCGGTGCTCGATTGAGCGAAATTGAGCGAGCGCGAGGTGAATCCAGGGCTCGGTAGTGTCGCCAAACCAGGCGTCGTTGGTGAGGTTGGCGAGGAGATCGGTCGGCCCAGCTTTGACGACCGAGTTCATGAAACCTGGGAAAATGTCGTCGTAACAGATGCAGGTTGCGATCGCGTGACCGTCGAGCCGTAGCGGTTCGACGGTATGGCCCGGGGTGAACTTTCCCGTGTTTGGCGACCATCGGTAGAGAATCGGGAAGTTGTCACCAAACGGCAGGTATTCTCCGAACGCGAGCAACACGTGTTTGTCGTAACGCCCGACGAGCTGCCCAGTCTTGTCGGTGAGCGTCGCCGCATTGAAGAGCACGTACTCGCGCTCGTCGTTGACCTCGCGCACAATCACCGAGCCGAAGAGCGCGGGAACGCCCAAAAATCGCGTAAATCTCGCGGAAAGCTGCTCGGCCGCCTGCGGCTCCCGGAGCGCGCTCATCACCGAGGTTTCGCTCCAGATCACGAGGGCGAGATCGCCGTCTCGCTGGAGCTCACGCGTGAGTCGTAGGTGTCTCTGGAGCCCTTCCATGGGGTCGTGTCGTTTGCCGAGCAAGCTCATGTTGGCTTGCACGACGCCAACGCGCGCGTGCGGAGCCGCGCGCGTGGCAGCGTCAACGCTGGGGATACGCACGACCCCATACAAGACCGACAGCCCAAACGTCGCCGCGCAAACCGCGACCAGGCGACGCCGCCACGGACGCGCCTGCAAGCGCGCGCTGATGAACTCGGCAATAGCCAAGTTTGGAGCAAGCAGCGCAAGGGCAACGGCGATCGGTCCGCCCAGCTCCGCCACCTGAGCCAGAGCGGGTACTTGGTGAACGGCAGCTCCGAAATACCAGGGGAAAAGCAGGGGATAGACTAGTTCACTCGCGGCAAATGCCAGGACGAAGGCGCCCTCGAACTGCCAGCCGCGGCGCTCGGCGCGCGCGCACAGCAGGCCGAGTAAACCGATACGGCCTGCTTGATACGCACACAAGATCGCCATGAACACGAGGCAGAGCGGCGTGTCGAAGCCGCTGAAAGTCTTCAGCATGTCGAGCAGCCAGTAAAAGCCGCACATGGTCATCGTGAACCCCGCCGTCCAGCCCAGGCCGAAGGCGCGCCGCGGGGCTTGGCCCCGCATGGCGATGATCAGCGGCGCAATCGCCACCAGCGACAACGGCCACAGCTCGACGCCAGGAAACGACAGAAAGTAAAGAAGCCCGCAAGCGACCGCGAGCGCGTAAGCGTAGCGCGCGCCGAGAGGGAACGTGACCACGCGGGTCAACCGCCTAAGGCCCTTTTTACCCTCAAAACGAGATCGTCGATCTTGAATGGCTTGGTGATGTAGTGCCGCGCGCCAGACTGAATCCCTTTGATCACGTCTCCCGGGCCCGTCTTCGCCGTCAGAAAAATGATCGGGACGGACTTCAGACCGGGCAGGGTGCGAATCGTGCTCGCCACGGCGTGCCCGTCGCGGCCCGGCATCATCACGTCCAGCAGTAGCAGATCGGGTGGTGGTGGTTTGCTCGCAAGCTGAATGGCCATGTTTCCGTCCGTCGCCAGCACGACGTGATAGTGCTGCGCCAGCACTTTGGACACCATCGTTGCGATTGCGGGGTCGTCTTCCGCGATCAGAACGCGTTTTCGACCTGGATCAGTCACAGCTTATTCCGTTCGCTTGATCACGTGGAAGCCGAAGGGCGTCTCGACGATATCGCTGATTTCCCCCGGTTTCAGCGCAAACGCGGCATCGGCGAACGGTTTGACCATCTGAGTGCGACTGAACTTGCCGAGGCTGCCTCCCCCGGTTTTGGCCGTCGGATCGTCAGAGTATTGTTTGGCGAGCGCCGCGAAGTCGGCGCCCGCTTTGGCTTTGGCCTGTATCGATCGCGCCAGCTTTTGCGCGTCGTCCTTACTGCGGGTCACGCTCTCCGACGCGCGCAAAGAGCCCTTGTAAGCGATCAGCACGTGCGACGCCGCGACGAGTTCGGCCGGGGCGGGCGGCGGCGGAGTCGGGGCTGCGTTCGCGGGCGGAGCTGGATTTGCCGAAGGCGCCTGCGTTGGTTCGGGCTGCAGTGGAGGTGCTCCGGGCCCAGGTTCCGTGAGAGAGCTGCACGCGCACAAGAGGCAACTGAACGCCAAGCGAACGACGTGAGAGCGATTCAAGGCAAACATCGGATGGTTTAGTAAGCGCGGCAGCTCTGCGGATTCAAGAGGGACGATCGGAAGCTTGCTTGCCGACGGGCCGGTAGCGGCGCCATAGTGCGGCGCGTGCCCAAGATTCTGCACATCGAAGACGATCCCGCAAACCGACTTTTGGTTCGCAAGCTACTCACGCCAGCCGGCTTCGAGGTGATTGACGCAGCCGATGGGCTACAAGGCATCCGTCTAGCTCTCGAGCACCGCCCGGATCTGGTCCTGGTCGATATCGCAATTCCGGGTCTGGACGGATACGAGGTCACCCTGCGCCTCCGCTCCGAGCCAAAGCTCCGGGGCGTGCCGATCGTCGCGATCACGGCCGAGGGCGATCGTGACACGAGCCTTGCGGTCGGGTGCGACGGGTTCGTGCAGAAGCCGATCGATGCGTTGTCATTTGCCGACAAATTGCGGGGTTATCTCGACGGCTGGAAGGAAAGCACCTCGCCCGATGCGACCGGCCAGCATTTGATGCTGCAGAGCCAGCGGATCGTCTCCCACCTGGAGCAGAAGATCGCGGAACTGTCCGGAGCCAATCGGCGCTTGCTGGAGCTGGATCAGGCAAAAAAGGAGTTCTACCGCAATATCTCGCATGAGCTCGCAACGCCCATGACGCCGATCGTCGGCTATCTCAAGCTCCTGATTGACGGCGAGCTCGGTGAGCTCGCAACGCCGCAAACCAAGGCTCTCCGCGCCATGTCGGATTGTGTCCAACGCTTGCGCCGCTTGATCGACAGCTTGCTCGATGTGACTGCGCTCGAGACCGGGCGGATGCGTTTCGCGCAACGTGAATACGATCTCGCTGAAGTCGCTCGCCAAGCCATCGCGCGTCAACCCAGCCTGAATGACGGGCGCTTACGGCTCGTTACAGATCTCCCGCGCCGCGGCAGCCTGATCGGTTACGGCGACGCGGAGCGATTGGGACGAGCACTCGAGCAGCTCCTCGATAACGCGGCCAAATTCACACTTCCCGGAGGCACTGTCGGCGTCCGGGCACGCCGCCTCGCCTCCGGACAGCTCGAAGTGTGCGTCGCGGATACTGGCCCCGGCGTCGTGGCGGAGAAGGTAGGGCGGTTGTTCGAGCCTTTTTACCAGGTCGATGGCTCGCCAACGCGATCTCACGGTGGCACCGGGGTCGGGCTCGCGGTCGTGCGCGGTGTGGCACAAGGTCACGGCGGCGACGTGCGTGTGGTGTCCCCAGCTGCCGAGGAGATCGTCGGCGAGCGCCTAACAGGCGCGGCGTTCTACATGACGCTCCCCGAGCGACCGACGCCAATCAGCGATCGCCCGCCGCCGTCTCGCCCGCTATGAAGGCCGCGCCCATTTATCTGGATTGGAACGCGACGACGCCGCCGCATCCATCCGTGCTTGCCGTCATGGCCGCGGCGGCGGCCGACGCGTGGGCCAATCCCGCCAGCGTGCATTCCGCCGGGCGTCGCGCGCTCTCGCTCGTCGACGGCGTGCGCGAGAAACTGGCTGCAATTTGCAGGGTGCACTCGCGCGACGTCATTTTCACTTCGGGCGGGACGGAGGCTAACAATCTGGCCCTTTCGGCGGCGCCAGGTTTGATCGCGAGCCACATCGAGCATCCGTCCGTGACGCGCGTAGTTGAGAGGCTGGCCCGCCTGGGAAAACCGGTGGCGTGGGTGCCCGTCCCGAGTTCCGGCCGGCTCGAGCCGGCAGCTTTTGAAGACGCCCTCGGGAGGATGCCGCGCGGCGCGGTCGTCGCGTTGATGGCGGCGAATCACGAGACGGGAGCGCTCCAGCCGCTCGAGCAAGTCGCTGAAATCGTCCACGCTCATGGCGCAACGTTGCATGTCGACGCAGTCCAGGCCTTAGGCAAGGTTCCTGCCGAGATGCTCCGAGTCGCCGACAGTCTGACCCTAGCCGCTCACAAGATCCGTGGTCCAAAGGGCGTTGGAGCACTGGCGTTTCGGGGGCGAGCGCCACATCCCGTGCTCGTCGGTGGAAGTCAGCAACGTGGCCTCAGGCCCGGGACAGTCGACGCTGTGGCTATCGCCGGTTTCGGCGCCGCGCTCGATTGGGCGTGTGACTCCGTACCGCGCTACGCCGCCTTGGCGGCGCTCCGAAACGAGTTCGAGCGGCGGCTGGCGAGTGTAGCGAACGCGACCAGCCGCGATGTGCTTCGCTTGCCCCACGTATCGAGTCTCGTGTTCGAGGGCCGCTCCGGGGACGAACTCGTGGCTGCGCTCGACCTGCTCGGCGTGTGCGTTTCGAGCGGCAGTGCCTGTAGCGCGGGGACGACGGAACCATCGCCCTCCGTCGCCGCGATGCTCGGGGTCGACGCTGCGCGTGCGAGCGTGCGAGTGAGTTTGGGCGAGGACACGACGGCGGAAGAGCTGGACCGCGCTGTCGAAGCCATTTTTGCAGTACTTCGTCGCTCTCGGACCAGCGCTCAAGTAAAGGGTGATTCGCCGAGCCAACCGCTCGCACGGCAGCTGGATGATGGCCATCCAAGCGGCTAGAATCGCACTGGTTTCTGCAGCGACTCCCGTTTGATTCGGCGTTCCACTCAATGGAAATCAAACGACCGATGCGCTACTCGGTTGTTCAGCAGTCGCCCAATGCTGAGTAGTTCGGCGAGAGATTGGTGTTAACTATCAGGGATTATTCTGGAAATTGATGTCTGATAAAGCGCGATCGCTGCTGCGACCGATGCGTTCAGCGAGTCGATGCGGCCGAGCGCCAGTCGCGCCTCGGCGCTACAGGCGCGACGCACAGCGCGGCCCATGCCCTCGTGCTCGCTGCCCACGACAAGGATGAGCCGACCGTTGAGCTCGGTATCTTTGAGCAGCCGGGGAGCGTGCGCATCGAGCCCCACGACGGCGACGCCCTGGGCGCGTGCCTCCTCCAGGAATCCGGCGAGCGAGCGCACTCTGCATAGGCGCGCGTGCTCGACGGCGCCGGCAGACGCTCTGAAGGTGGCAGGTGTGAGAGGAGCGGAAGCGTGCTCTCCCCAGATGACCGCGGCGCCGGACATCGCGACGGCCGAGCGGATCACCGCACCGAAGTTCTGGGGGTCCTGCACGCCGTCGAGTGCGATTGCGATGAGGTTCGGATCCGTCAGCAGGTCGTGCTCGTCGAGCAGCGTGAGCTGAGGGGCCCACGCGAGAACGCCCTGGTGCTGGGTTCCGCCCGCCCACACGTCGAGGTCGGCGCGCGAGGCGTGGGTCAGGTGGGAGACACCCTGGTCACGAGCAAAGCGAAGTAGAGCCTCGAGCTTCGGGTTGTCACGGCCTTCGATCGCGATTCGCGCGAGCGCCGCCTTGTGGACGGCGACGGCTTCGCGCACGGGTTGAATGCCCGCTACGAGGCGCAAACCTTCGGTGCCCGGCGGCTGCGGCGCGGCGGGCTTGGGCCGATCAGCCCAGCGTTTGGGCACTGGCGGCCTCGGCAATCTCGGTGACGATGGCGCGTGCGGCGGCTCTTGGCTCGGCGGCGTCCCGAATTGGGCGACCTACGACGAGCATGGTGGCGCCGTCTTGGATTGCGCCGCGTGGTGTTCCAACGCGCTTCTGATCGTCGGCCGCGCCGGCGGTCGGACGAATACCCGGAGTGACGAGGACGACATCTTGGCCGAGTGCGCGTCGGAGTGAACCGACTTCGTGAGCTGAGCAGACCATGCCGCCGATTCCCTCTGCGTGGGCGAGTTTGGCCAGTGCGAGCGCTTGTTCAGCAGGCGAGCGCGAGACACCGATTGACGTCAGGTCGCTTGCGTCGAGAGA
>DASXKQ010000195.1:0-12832 GCA_036496745.1 Polyangiaceae bacterium | reverse complement strand
CCTCGCCACGCTCTCGCGCCGCCCGCTGCGCGCGCATCGCGGCATCTCGCCGCACGAAGCCGTCTCGGTCGTGCTCGAGCTGTTGAACGCGGAATCCGTTCGCCGCAGCGTGCGCATTCAAGTCGACGCCGAACGCGATTTGCCCGAGGTGCTGGCGGACCCCGATCAGCTCGAGCAGGTGGTGCTCAACCTGGTGAGGAACGCGCTACAAGCGACGCCCGACGGCGGCACCGTGAACATTCGCCTGTCGACGAGCGAGCTCAAACAAGCAGCGAACGAAGAAGCTCGCCCCGCGATCGAGCTCAGCGTGATCGACAACGGCCACGGCATGAACGCCGCCACGCGCGAGCGCGCCTTCGACCCATTTTTCACGACCCGCGCCGACATCGGCGCGACGGGGCTCGGGCTGTCCGTCGTGAAATCGATCGTGGATCAACATCGCGGAACCGTGGTGGTCGAGTCGGAGCTCGGCAGCGGGACCACGGTGCGCGTGAAATTGCCGGCGATGGTGGGTGGGGGCGCTTCGTAGCAAAAAACGCCCCGCCCAGTTTCCCGGGCAGGGCGCTTTTCGACGCGGCGCCGGGCGTCGCGTACGCGCTGCTCAACTCACTTGATGAACAGCATCTCTTGGTAGGTCGGCAGCGGCCAGATGTCGTCGGCGAGCACGGACTCCAGCGTGTCGGCGACGTCGCGGACTTTGAGCATGGCCGGCAAGAGCGAGTCCTTGTAGTACTTCGCTTCTTCCAGCAGGCTGCTCGCGCCGTGATGCGAGGCCGCCTTTTCGAGGCCGGCGATCGTGGTTTGCAGATTGCCGATTAGCGTCGAGACCTGCGTGAGTAGGGTGTTGTCGGAGCTGACGCCCGCACCCTTGGTGGCGATCGCGTTGTTGGCGAGCTCCGTCTGGTAGCGTAGGGCAGCCGGCAGAATCAGCGTCTTGGCGATCTTGGTCGTCAGTTTTTGCTCGACGTTGATGGCCTTGATGTACTGCTCGAAGAAGATCTCGTGCCGCGCGTGGAGTTCGCGCGGGTTGAGCACCTTGTATTTGTCGAACAGCGCCACGACCTCGGGCTGCTCGAGCACCGGCAGCGCGTCGACCGAGGTCTTGTAGTTCGGCAAGCCGCGCTTTTCGGCCTCGCGGTGCCAGTCCTCGGTGTAGCCGTCGCCGTTGAAGACGACCGCGCCGTGCTGCTCCATGATCTCGGCCAACACCGCTTGAATCGCGCCGTTCAAGCTCTTGCCCGCGCCGACGGCGGCTTCGAGCTTGGTGGCGACGAAGTCGAGCGACTCGGCGATGATGGTGTTGAGCGCGGAGAGCGGCCAAGCGGGCGCCTGGCTCGAACCGACCGCGCGGAACTCGAACTTGTTGCCGGTGAAGGCGAACGGGCTCGTGCGGTTGCGGTCGCCGGCGTCGCGCGGGAGCTTCGGCAGAGAATCGACGCCGATCTCCAGCTTGCCGCCGTGCTTGGACGACTTCGCGCCGCCTTTCTTCACCTGGTCGAACACGTCGGCCAGCTGCTCACCGAGGAAGATCGAGATGATCGCGGGCGGAGCTTCGTTGGCGCCTAGGCGGTGGTCGTTGGCCGCCGAGGCGATCGCCGCGCGTAAGACGCCCGAGTACTTGTGTACGCCGCGGATCACGGCGGCGCAGAAGACCAAGAACTGCGCGTTGTCGTGCGGGGTCTCGCCCGGCTCGAGCAGATTGCCCTGCGTGGAGTTGCCGAACGACCAGTTCAGGTGCTTGCCCGAGCCGTTGATGCCGGCGAACGGCTTCTCGTGCAGGAGCGCGACGAGGCCGTGGCGCTCGGCCACCTTCTTGAGCGTGATCATCACGAGCTGCTGATGATCGGCCGCGATGTTGCCGCTCTCGTAGACCGGCGCGATCTCGTACTGGCTCGGGGCCACTTCGTTGTGGCGGGTCTGCACCGGAATGCCGAGCTTCATCAGCTCACGCTCGCCCTCGAGCATGCAGGCGATGATACGCTCGGGGATTACGCCGAAGTAGTGATCCTCGAACTCCTGGCCCTTGGGCGGTTTGGCACCAAAGAGCGTGCGTCCCGTGTTCAGCAAATCCGGGCGCGCAAACACGAAGTTCTTGTCGATCAGGAAGTACTCCTGCTCGCAGCCGGCGTACGAGACGACCGGCGCGATCTCCTTGTGCCCGAACAGCTTGAGGATGCGGCTCGCCTGCTTGTTGAGCGCGGCGTTGGAGCGCAAGAGCGGCGTCTTCTTGTCGAGCGCTTCGCCGGTCCACGACACGAAAGCGGTCGGGATGCAGAGCGTGGTCCCGCTGTCGGTGTCGAGCAAGTACGCGGGGCTCGTCACGTCCCAGGCGGTGTAGCCGCGCGCTTCGAACGTGGCGCGGATGCCGCCGCTCGGAAAGCTCGAAGCGTCCGGCTCGCCCTGGATCAGCTTCTTGCCAGTGAACTCCGCGATCGCGCCGCCTTCGCCGTCCGGCATCAAGAAGCTGTCGTGCTTCTCGGCCGTGAGCCCGGTGAGCGGGTAGAAGATGTGCGCGTAGTGCGTCGCGCCGCGGCTCATGGCCCAATCCTTGAGCGCGGAGGCGACCACGTCGGCCGTCGCGGGATCGAGCGGCTGCGCCGACTCAATCGTCTTCTTGAGAGACTTGTACACGTCCTTCGGCAGATGCGTTTTCATCGCCGCAAGACCGAACACGTTGGCGCCGAACAGCTCGCCCGACGACACGTCCTTGTAAGGGATCGCGGGAGAGGGCGCGAAGGCCGAAACCTTGGAAATTGCGGATTGCCGGACCGTGCTTGCGCTCATGGTAATTCCTCTTTTTGACTGCGAATTCGGCTGGGAGGAGCCGAGGAGGCGTTTCATCTAGCGCTGCGCTTCTTTCGGCACAACTACCGCAATGTTTCCGAAATGTGTCCAGCTCGGACGTGCGGTTTATCTAGCGAAAACCGCTGACAATTTGGGGGTTGTCGGCTCCACGCCGCGCGCTCGCGGCAGGCCTTCGGCGAGTTTTTCAGAGTATGTTTCGGGCTGCGTGTCGGGCACGCCGGGCGGGTGTTCGGGCTCAGGGCAACTCGCGCGTCATCTCGAGCATCGTTTGCCGAAAGCCGAGGCTCTTGAAGAAGGCATGCGCCCCGGCATTGGGGCTCGCCGTGTGTAGGACCACTCGCGGCGCGCCCTTCTCCTTCAAGCGCGCACACACCTCGAGCGCCAAGGCTCGCGCGACGCCCGAGCGGCGCGCAGGCTCCGCCACGTAGAGGTCGTGCAGCGCCCCGCACGCGTCGAGTAAATTGTTCCAATCCCGCGGCTCGAGGCGCGCATAGGCGTAGCCCACGATCGCGTCGTCCCGTTCGGCGACGAGCACGAGGCTCTCGCCGTCGTCGAGCTGACCGCGTAGAAAGCGAGCGTAGCCGACTTCCGCGTTGGGGATCAGCATGAAGCGAAGCGGATCGAACTCGTAGTGCTGGCGCACGAGCGCGGCCGCGAGCTTGGCGACCTCGGGCAAGTCCTCGACTTCGGCGGGTCGGACGAGCGTCATGGCTCGAGTGTACACGTCCGAGACGGAGTGCGAGACCGAACGCCGGGGCAGACCGACCACGAGCGATATCTCGACTTCAACTAGCAGCATTTCCCGGGGCGCCGGGGCAGAGCCCCGCACGTCGACGCGGGCAGTCTTGGCACGCCCAGATCACGATCCACCAGGGAGACCAAGACCCATAAAAATCCGGCAAACCCGGCGCCGGCTGGCCTCCTGTTGCGAGTGCTGCGAGACGTTATGCGAAGGAACTCCCCCAATAACAAAACCCCCCAATAACAAAACCCCCCAATAACAAAACCCAAAGCTAGAGAGCATGCCTCTGGCATGCCCTCTAGCGGCTGCAGCCGATCTGCGCCGTGCCGACGAACACGTCGTCGTACCAGACCTTGCCGATCTGGCCGCTGAAATCCTGCGTGCCGATCTTCAGGTACTTGAACATCGGGCCCCAGGTGGTGCGGCCGCCGGTGCCGCTTCCGCTGAAGTCATGCACGTGCATTTCCATCACTTCGGCGTCGGCCACCCACAGGCGGAACTCGCTGCCGGCGCCGTCGAACAGCGCTTCAATGCAGTACCATTGGTTGGCGGCGAACTGGAGGCCCGTGCCCGAGAAGTCGCCGGGGTTGCCGCCGTCCGTGAAGCCATTCGAGTAGCGCGTCACTTCTCCGCCATCGGTCGGCGCTTGCAGATTGAGATCGACCATCTCGGGCTTGCCGGACTGGTTGCTCGACATGCCCAGTCGGAGCTCGGTGCCGGAGTTGTCCTTCGCGACGCTGCCGACCAGGAAGGTGGAGTGGTTACCGACCATGCTGGTCGGCTTCTCGAAATTCACCCACACGCGTACGAAAAAGCGATTGCCGGTCGCGACCATGCCGCCGAGCTGACCGCTGACCGGGATCAAAAAAGAGCCGACTCCGGAGGCGGTCGCCGGCAGCATCGCGTTCGGGGCGCTGTGAGCGCGGGACGTGTCGATGGCGGCCAGCGAGTTTACGGGATACTGCTCCCACTTGGCGGTGTTCACAGTGGCCGCCGCGTCGAAGTTGTCTTGGATGATGATCGTCCCTGGGTAAGCGTTCGAGCCAGCGCTGCCGGCAGCTCCCGCGCTGCCGCCCGCCGCGCCCGCGCTGCCCGCCGCGCCACCGCTTGCTCCGGCGCTGCCGGCAACTCCGGCACTGCCGCCCGATGGGAGGCCGCCGCTGCCCGCGCTGCCGCTGCTGCCGCCGACGGACGCGCCACCGAGTGCGCCGGTACCGCCCTGAGCTCCAACCCCACCGGCGCCCGCTCCGCCCGAAGCGACGCCAGCATTGCCTCCGGGAGCTGTGCCTGCCGACGAACCGCTCACGCCTGCGCCGCTGCTCCCGGCCGTGCCCGCCTCGCCACCTGGCGAGGCACTCGGTGAGCCGGCAGAGCACGCCGAGGCAAAGAAGACAGTGGCCGCCGATTTGGCAACCGCAGCCCATGAAGGATGCAGGGGTTTCGAAGTCATGCGTGAAAGTGTCGCGCAAGTTGAGGCCGCGCAAAAGCACTCTTCTACAGGTAGCGTCAAAAGCCGCCTTCCGTCCTGTAAGGGTCCTAACCTTCGGTGAAGAGGCGCTTCAGCTTTTCGCGATCGCCGGCCTCGAAAGCCGCTTCAGCTCGCAGGCTGAGCGCGTCCTTGCCGACCGTCACCAGGGCGTGGATCTGATCGCCCTTGACGAAGGCGGCGGCGTAGTCGCGCTTGGCGAGTGAGCCGCGCGCGTCGATGCGATCCCACGCGGGCGCGTGTCCGACGTACGAGATCGACACGTCGTAGTGCTGGCTCCAGAAGAAGGGCGCGTCGCTGAAGGGTTTGCCGCGGCCGAGCAGGCTGCGCGCGGCGGCCTGGCCTTGCCGCTCGGCGTGCGCAAAGTGCTCGACGCGCGTGGGCGCGCCGCTGATCGGATCCGGATAGCGCGCGACGTCGCCGGCTGCGTATACGTGCTCCGTGCTGGCCTTGAGCAGCGCGTCGACCACGATGCCGCCCTTCTCCACGGCGAGCCCCGCGCTCTCCGCGAGCTCACTGCGAGGCGCGACGCCCACGCCGACCACGACCAGGTCCGCCGCGAGTTCGCTGCCGTCGTCCAGAGTGACGCCCTTGCTCGTGATCTTTTTCGGGCTGTGGCCGAGGTGGAAGACGACGCCGTGCTCCTCGTGCAGTTGCTGGATGAAGTGGCCGAGCTCGTCGCCGAGCACGCGCGCGAGCGGCAGCGCCTCTTGGCCGACCACGTGCACGTTCAGGCCGCGATGTCGCAGCGAAGCCGCCGCCTCTAGGCCGATGAAGCTCGAGCCAATCACGACCGCGTTTTGCTTGCCCGCGGCGCCCGCGATGATGGTGCGGCTGTCGGCGAGCGTGCGCAGCAGATGCACGTGCGAGAGCTCCGCGCCCGGAATCTCGAGGCGGCGAGGACGCGCGCCGGTCGCGAGCAAGAGCGCGCCGTAGTCGAGCTGGCGCCCGCTCGCGAGCACGACGCGGCGAGCGTTCGGCTCGAGCTTTGCCACCGGGTCACCGAGCACGAGCTCCACCGAGAGCTCTTGGTAGAAGTCTGCGCCTCGCAGTGGGATCCACTCTTCGGGCGCGTTGCCCGCCAGGTAGTCTTTCGACAAATTGGGGCGATCCACCGGACCCGGTGCTTCGTCGCCGATCAGCGTGATGTTGCCCCGGTAACCCTCACGGCGGAGCGCTTCGACCGCGGCAGCACCCGCCGGTCCTGCGCCGACCACCACGACCGACGCGGGCACGGACGCGGCGTCGAGCTCGCGGCGCGGCAGCTCCTTCTTGGTGCCGACGCTCACGCGCTCGCCGGCGCGAACGATCTGGTACGCAGGGATCGGCGACAGCGCTGGACCGCCGACGGCCTCACCTGTCTCGAGTGAAAAGCAGGCGTGGTGCCAAGGGCAACGCAGCGTGCCGCCGACCACGAGCCCCTCCGCGAGCGGTCCGCCGTAGTGCGAACACGTCGCGCCGAGCGCGCACACGTCGTCCCCGCGACGCACGACCACGACCGCTTCGCCGTTGGCGTGGCCGAGCAGCGGTTCGCCCTCTCTCAACGTGGACAGTTCGATGCCCGCAACCAGATCCGGTCCCGTGAGCTCCGTGTTGCTTGATCCCATGCGCTCTTCATTGCGCGGCTCCCGCGCGTGCGCAACTATGAATTGAATTTCGCTGGTCGACGCGATCGCGAGTGGCAAAAACGCATCGTGGCGATGTCGCTCGCGGGCTGTCGGTTACACGGAATCTAGGGTTCGATCACGCCCGTCCCGATCAAGATCGCAAATGTGGCGGCCAGCACCGCGACCACGATTAGCGCGAGCGTCAACGCAGCGCGACGGCGTGAATCTCGCTCGAAGCGTTCTTCCGGGTCACCGCCGCGATGTAGCTCCGCGAGCGCTTCGAGGTCGGGCGCCGAGGTCGTGCCTGAGTGCGGCTGCAGAGCCTCTTCGAGCGCTTCGGCTACGACGCGGTGCGGGTCCGTCGTGGTTGCTGCTTGCCGCGCCGGTTCGACGACCTGTACCGCCAGCCCTTGCACTTGCGTGGACGCGAATTCCAATCCCGACGGCGTGGGCGCGCTGAGCCCTGGGCGCGAGCCGGACTCCGCCGAGAACGACCCGGAGAGCGGCGGCGTGTGTTCGGGGAGCCACGCGCGCTTGAGCGACGTGCCCGCGGAGTCTTCCTCGATGCCACGCGCTAGCAGCCAGCGCGCGAGCGCCTCCCCGAGCTCGCGCATCGAGCCGTAGCGCTCCGCCGAGTCTTTGCTCAGACCGCGCGCCAAGATCGACCACAACTCGGGCTCGTCGAAGCCGACTTCGGCGAGCGTCTTCGGCTCTTGCTCGATGATCGCGCGCAAGAGCGCATTGTAGTTGTCGCCGTCGAACGGTCGTTTGCACGACACGGTCTCGAACAGCACGACGCAGAAGCTGAACTGATCGGTGCTGGCGCCGCTGGTGTCACCGCGCGCTTGCTCCGGCGACATGTAGTCGGGCGTACCGAGCGCGGTGTCGCGCAGGGTGAGCCGCTTCGTGCGGTCCGTTTTGCGCGAGATACCAAAGTCGAGTAATTTCGCCTGGATGCCGTGCTCGGCGCGCGCGAGGAACACATTCTCCGGCTTGATGTCGCGGTGTACGATGCCGCTCTCGTGCACCGCGCTGAGCGCGTGCGCGATCGGCAGCAACGTGGCGACTGACCGATCGGCCGGCACGGGTCCGTCCCGCTCGAGCAGTGTGGCTAGATCTTCGCCTTCCAGCAGCTCGAGCACGATGAACGGATCCCCGCGTTCGGTGTGACCGAAATCCAAAGCACGAACGATGCCTGGATGACCGAGGCGAGCCGTGTTCCGTGCTTCCTCGAGCAAACGCTCAGCGAGGTCGCTGTCCGCTTCCTGGTCCGTGACCGCGATGAATTTCACGGCCACGTCGATGTCGAGGCCCTGGTGGTGAGCGACCCACACCTCACCCATGCCGCCCGCGCCGAGCGGCCGCAGCAGCTGATATTTGCCGTCGATCAGCGAGTTGATCGCGTACGCCGTGCGGCGACCGGAGACCGGCCCTGAGCTCTCGGGAGCAGGCTCCTCGATGATCACCGGTGGCGCGGGTGAGGCCGCGGCTCCTTCCGCGAGCGCCTCCGCCACTGAACGGATCTGGCTAGTTGCGCGCGGAGAGCCGACAGGGTCCGTCGCTGGGGACGGCTCCGGCTTTTCGCGAGGGCTTTGGGTCATTTGCTGAGGTGCCAATCGTAGCCTGTGCCTGGCGTCTGCCCAAGGACTGCTCGTAACCTACATACACACACGTTCTGCGCTTCGGCCTGCTGGACGGTACTCTGGATGAGCGAACACGTTGATGAAACGGCCGCTCGTGGACGCCTGAAAAGGCCCGAGATAGTGTAGGCAAATGTCGTCGAAATCGAGCTCGGAGAGGATGGAGCTCGAGCGAACGTTGATGTCGCTCGGCATCCGTCCCTCGAGTTATCGCGCGCTGATGCTGCTGCCGCTCATTTACGTCGCGTGGGCGGACGGCAAGATGGAGAGCGTGGAGGTCGAGCACATTCGTCGCTTTGCGCGCGACCGCCTGCACATGACGCCGGACACCGTCGCGGTGCTCGACAATTGGCTGCGTGAAGCGCCGTCGCAAACCTACGTCGAAGTCGGCTTACAAGGCCTGCTCGGCGTGGCGCTCGACGAAGATTTCTTCGAGGTGGAAGTGGCTGAGCTATCGGATCTCTTGGTGCACGCGGAGCAGATCGCACGCGCCACGGCGGACGCGCTCGACGACCCCACGGCCGTGACGCCCGAAGAAGAAGTCGCGCTCGGCGAGATCGCGCGCTTGCTCGAGATCGACGGCGGCACGACCTGGAAACAGGTGCTGGAAGCACTGCGCACGCACTATCCGCCGAAGGCGTGAGCGTTCGTGTCGCTGCGCGCCGAGAATCGAGGCTGAATGGCGGCGCAAATAGAGCCGGGTTTGTCGCTCTCGCAGGCGCTCCGCCAGGCCATCTTGCTCGAGCTTTCTGCTGCTCGGCATTGCGCGCAGGCGCTCGGCAACGTCTCGGACGAAGCGCTGCACGAGATGCGCAAGCACATCAAGCGGGCTCGCGCGCTGCTCCGCCTGCGACCACGCACCAAGGCTGCTGAACGAGCACAGCATGAGCTGCGCAGCGCCGCGCACTGGCTCGGTCCAGCGCGTGAAGAAGTGGCGGAGCTCGAGTGCATCCGAGCGCTCGCGCAAAGCGAGCTTGCGGTGGACCTCGCGCATCCACTGCGCGAACTCGCTGACCGGCTCGCGGGGACGCGCGAGCTCGTCGCAGGCACCGGCGCGCTCACGGACGCGCTGCGCGGCGCCGCGGCGCACCTGGCGCGCGCGCATGAGCAGCTTGCTGAGTGGGCGCCGCCCGAGCAGGGGTTTTCGCTGATCGCGCCGGGTCTGCGAGCGACGTACGCGCGTGGTCGCAAAGCATTTTCGCACGCGCTCGCGGAGCGCTCGAGCGAGAATCTGCACGCGCTGAGGCGGCATGCGAAAAGCCAGTTTTACCAGTTGAATCTGCTCGAACCGGTTTGGACCGGCCAGATCGAAGCCTTTCGAGACGAGCTCGACGAACTGACGACCGCGCTCGGAGAACACCACGACCTTTCGCTGCTCTCGCCCGGCATTGGGCAGCGCATTTGCCTGCCTGCGGCCGCCGACGACCAGTTGCTCTCGGCGCGCCTCGCGCAGCGGCTCGAGGAAATCGTGGCGCGCGTGCTGCCACTCGCGCGACGCGTGTACGCCGAGCGACCGCGCGCGTTCGTCGCGCGCCACGCCGAATATTTTGCGGCGTGGAGCGAAGAAGTCGGCTAAGGCGGCTACATTGGCCCGGTCGCGCCCTCGATCGCGATCGTACTCGGCGCAAAACGCTTGAGCACGTCCGTGTAGCGCTCGAGCAAGCGGCCGCGCAGGTTCAACAGATCGAGTTCGGCTTCCGCCAAGTCGACGCGCGCGCGCTGCACGCTGAGCTGCGCCCGGCGCAGCGAATCGACGGCCTGCGCGACCTCGATCGCGAGCGCCGTACCGGACATGAAGCGACTCTTTTCGGCGTCGACTTGCGCCTGCGCCACTTGTTCGGTGCGCTGCGCGAGTTCGACGCCCTTGCCCGCCGATTCGATGTCGACGATCGCCACCTGCACGTCGCTCTTGAGCTGAAAGCGGAGGGCCTCGAGTTGTTTTTCCGCGATGTGCGCGCTGAGCAGGGCGCCGGCGATCTGCGCGCTGCGTCGGGTGTCGGTGAGCGGCATCTCGTAGGTGAGCCCCACGTGCGCGCTCAGCGCTTGGCCCTGTCCAAACTGCTCGGCAGCCGGGGAAATTTGGCCGTTGCCGAGACCCGCGGAGGCGACGTAGGCGTCGAGGTCGAGGCGCGGTCGCAGCGGGTCACCCGCGATCCTGGCCTGATCTTTGGCGATCGCTATTTGGGCTTCTTGCTGCTTGAGCGAATAGGAGTTGGTGATCGCGTCGTTTACGGCCTGGCGGGCGTCGTCGATCGGTAGCACCAGCATCGGCGCGTCGGACGCCGACAGATCCGCGCTGACCGCGTTTTCATCACCCATCGCCTGCGCGAGCGTGAGCGACTTTTGCCGGCGTGTCATGGCGGCGCTCACTACTTGCTGCTCGAGCTGGGCGAGCGCGGTGGCGTATTGATAGGCGTCCGCGGGCGCCAGCGCGCCGCTCTTCACCTGTTCGGTCGCTTGCTCTTGCTGAGTCTTCGATAGATCGCGCGAGGCGATGTTGATGCGCACGGCCTCGTCCGCGTACCAGAGCTCCCAATAATTGGTGAGCGCGTCGTGCAGAATCTGGCTGGCGGCCTGGCGCGTGGCGAGCACGGCCGCCGTGCGGCTCAGTTTGGCTTGGCGCAGGGTCGCCAGGCCGAGATCCGTGCCGTAGCCGCGCAAGAGTGGTTGCGTGAGCGCTAGCTTGCCGGTGAGGTTGTATTGAGGGGCCGTGACGGCGGCGGCGCCGGCCAAGCCGGACGCGGGATTGCTCTGAACGTTGCGTTTGCCGTCGACCGTGGCGGAGAGCGTCGTGCCGAGCGCGAACGTCTTGGTGATGCCCGCGCCGAGATCATAGGTGTCGGTGGTCGTGACCGAGGTGGCTCCACCGCGCGCGCTCGGCGAGCGCGTCCTCGTGTACGACGTGTTCGCGTCGAAGACGGGTACGTACAGCGCGTCTTCGGCCTCGACGGCGTAGTTTGCTTGGGTCTCTTGCAGGAGCGCAATGTGTAGACTCGGACTGTTGCGGGCCGCGGCGGTTACGACGTCGAGCGCGGTCAGCGTCTGGGCTTGCGTAGACGGGGGACTCGGTGCGGGCTCGGCGGTTTGTGCGTGAAGCGCAGGCGCCACGAGTGCGCTTGCCAGCACGAGCCGCGTAAGGAGTTTGTCATTCATGGCGGAGTGCCTCGATCGGATTGAGCTGGGCGGCCTTGCGCGCGGGCAGATAGCCGAACAGAACTCCGACTAAGGCCGAGAACGCGAAGGCCAGCGCCACGATTTCGGGAGGGACGACGAACGGCAGCTCCATGGCTCTGGCCGCGAAGAACGAGCCGATCAGCCCCAGAATCATGCCGATCACGCCGCCGAGCGTGGAGAGCACGGTCGCCTCCAGCAAAAACTGCGTCATCACCTCGCCCGCGTAGGCGCCGATCGCCAAGCGAATGCCGATTTCGCGCGTGCGCTCGGTAACGGAGACCAACATGATGTTCATGATGCCGATGCCGCCGACGAGCAGGCTGACGGCCGCGATCGCGCCGAGCAGGGCCGTCAGCGCGTTGGAGGTGCTGGTCACGGTGTCGGCGATCTCGGCCATGTCGCGCACGGTGAAGTCGTCGTCGGAGCCCGCCGGGCGATGGCGTCGTTGTCGGAGCAGCTCGCGGATGCGCTCGGCGATCGTAGCAGTGGTGCGCCCCTCTTGAGCCTGCACGTAAATGGTGGAGATGTCCGGTCGCCCGGCGATCCGCCGCTGAAATGTGCGAAGGGGCATCAGCACCAGATCGTCTTGATCCTGACCGAGACCCGCGCTGCCCTTGGGCACCAGGGTGCCGATCACGTTGCACGTGAGCCGGCCGACGCGGATGCGCGAGTCGATGCCGTCTTGCGTACCGAAAATGCCGGCACGCACGGTTTCGCCCAACAAACACACGGGCACGCCGGATTTGGCTTCGGCCGCGGTGAAAGGGCGCCCGCGCTGCACGGCATAGCCACGCACCGCGAAAAAATTGATGTCCGAGCCCGCGATCTGTGTGCTCACATTTTTGTCGTGGAAAATGACCTGCTGCTGGCTTTGCACACCAGGCGCCACCGCGTCGACGCCCGCGATGTCGTGCAAAATGGCGTCCGCGTCGCGCAGCGAGAGCGGACCCGCGGAGGTGGACGCGCCGCCGCGCACGCGCGCACCCGCCGAAACCGTGAGCAGATTCTTGCCGAGCTTGGAGATGTCGTCCGTGACCTTTTGCGTCGCACCACGGCCGACCGACACGAGCGCGATCACGGCCCCGACGCCGATCACGACGCCGAGCATCGTCAGCAGCGAGCGCAAGCCGTTCCGACGGATCTCGCGCAAGGCCATCAAGACGATCGTCCAGAGCATTTAGTCGCGCCCTTCTGAGTTGGGGCGAAGACTTGAGCTCGTTAGCGGGTGCTGCGTTGGTGGGTTTGCTCCGCTGCGTGCTGTGAGGTCGTGGGTGCCTCTCGCCGGTGGGATAGTTCTGATGCTCTTTTTTTGTGGGTCTGCGGGGCCCCGTGCCCCGCAGACGGCGACTTGATGAGCGGCGACTTGATGAGCGGCGAC
>DASXKQ010000194.1:0-19940 GCA_036496745.1 Polyangiaceae bacterium | reverse complement strand
CCGACCAAGACCAGTCTGCGCGTCGAGCTGCTCGGTCGCGACCCGCCGGGCAAGGTGGAGCACTTTTACTCGGTCAAAGAAACGCACGAATTTTTTCGGCGCATCGTGGTCGACCAAGCGCTGGCCCCCAATCAAAGCAAGCGTCACCAAAAGGGAAGCCTCGGCTATGACGTCGTGAGCACGGTGCGCACGATCCATCCAGACGGCAAGAAGACCTTCCGCTCGTACACGAGTACGTACGCCCCCGTGCCCGAAGTGTACTGGATCGGCCCTGGCAGCGAGCCGGGCACCTTGCCGGCGCTGCCAGAAGGCGCAAGTCACGTCGAGATCGATTCGGCCGGCACTTCAGGTTAACTTCGCGGCCCTCGTTCCCACCGCCGTGTTTTCCAGCAAGAAATCGAGACTAGTCGTGCGCTTCGGCACGCGTGGCTCGACCGAGTTCGCGCTCGGTCTGTGCCTGGCGAGCCTCGTCGCCTGCGGTCGAGACAAAGGGGCAGGGCCGACGTCAGCCGCGGCTTCAGCCACGGCTTCGGCGTCAGCGCCGAGCATCGCCCACGGCGAACTCGATACGCAAGCACCGGTCAATGCGCCACAGCTCGCGGCGACCATCATCGCTACCACCGTGTACAAGCTCGCCGATACGGGCTCGCGCAAGCTTGGCTACATTCGCCTCGGAGGGGCCGTCGAGCGCGATGCCGATCCCGTGCGGGGAAAGGGCTGCAAAGGTCACTGGTACCGCGTGTACCCGATGGGCTTCGTTTGCACGGACGAAGCGAGCACCGATCTCGAAACGCCGCTGGTGCGCGCGGCCAGCGTGCGCCCGGATCTGAACAAGCCGCTGCCGTATCGCTACGGCTTCGTGCGCGCGACGTCACCTCAATATTTGCGCGTGCCGAGCCATCAAGAGCAGCTGAAGAGCGAGTTCAAACTCGAGGAGCACTTGTCGTGGTTCGAGCAGAACAAGACGGAGCTGCAAAAAGTCGAGCTCGGCGCCAATGACATCCCGCTCGACGCGCGCGGCGTGGCAGCGGCCGGCCTGGCTGCCCCGCCGGGCTTCAAGCCGTCACCCGAGCTCAGCGAAAATGAGCTGTTCGGCGGTGCGACTGCGACGGATCCGATCCCTTTTTGGCTCGACGGTGGCCGCAAGATCCCGAATGTGTCCGGCTTCGACGTACCCGCGTACGCCTATTTTGCCGACCGGATCCGGCGAAAAACCGGGCTCTCATTGGTGGCCGCGTTCGATACCGAGGACGAGGGCGTCCATCGTCGATTCGCCGTCACGGTCGACATGCGCTTGATCCCGACCAGCAAGATCAAGCCGGACTCCGCCTCGCCATTCCACGGCATCGAGATCACCGAGCACACTCCGCTGCCGTTTGCGTGGGTGAATAAAAGCGACGTCAAGAGCTACAAGCTCATCAAGGGCAAGGACGAGACGCGTCCCGATGAGGCCGTGCCGCGCCGCGCGATCATTCCCCTCAGCGGCAATGCGCGCATCAAGGCAGGCGAGCGTTACTACCAAACCGCGCGCGACAAGACGGTTTGGCTGCGAGCCGCAGACCTCGGCGTGGTCGACAAGCCCCCCAGCTTTCCAGAGTTTGCGGAGAAGGGTGAAAAGTGGATCGACGTTTCGATCACCGAGCAGGTGCTGGTGCTCTATGAAGGCAAGCGCGCAGTGTACGCCACCCTCGTTTCGACCGGGCGCGACAAACTGGGAGACCCGAAAGAGACGCTGTCGACGATTCGCGGCACCTTCCGCCTGCAGAGCAAGCACATCTCGGCCATGATGGATTCCGACGAGAACTCCAGTGTTTCTGGAGGCTCACGCGCGCATGGACCGAAGCTCAGCGCGAGCGCCGCGGAAACCACCGCGCGCCTCAAGGAGCTCGAGGCCTCGGGCACGTCGATGAGCACCGACGACAAGCGGCGGCTGGCAAACATCGATAAGGGTCGCGATCCCGAGTACGGCATCACCATGCGCCGCGGCTCGGCCGACTTCGAGCTCAGGGACGTGCCCTGGATACAGTACTTCGCGTCGGGTTACGCGTTACACGGCGCGTACTGGCATGACGTGTTCGGCATTCCGCGTAGCCACGGTTGCATCAACCTGGCTCCGATCGACGCGCGCTACGTGTTCATGTGGACGGATCCGCCCGTTCCCAAGGGTTGGCAGGGGATCAACGTGGGCTCGGACATGGGGGAGGGCACCGGCGTCGTGGTGCGCGAGTAGGACAGGGTCGCACCTTCGTACCGCGTGCCGCGAAAATCCGAAGTGCACTCGAGCGAGCTCGGAGGTGCCTGCCGCTCGGCACGACGCGTGCTTAAATAGCGGATATGGCCCGATTCCCCGACGGCGAAAGCGATCCCCGCTACGCGGTGAATTTGGCCGTTTCTGCGCAGGCGAGCCACGATCGTCCGCGCAAGCGAGCCATGACGTTGCGAGCCTTCGCCGTGTTGCTGGCGGCGTTGGCGTCGCCGGTGCTGCTCGGTCCTATCTTCGGAGACCGCGCACAAGCGCGCTCGCCGCGGATCACCCCTGATCCCGAAGTCACGGCGAACGCAACTCTCGCGAGTGTATCTGAAGAGCCGCGAGCAACTGCTCTGCCAACATCCGCAGCCGGGTGCCCGAAGGACATGGTGCTCGTCGAAGGGGAGTACTGCACGGACGTCGCACAAACGTGCACGCGCTGGCTGGACGATCCGACGCTGCCGTTCGCGCGTTGCGCGGAGTACGCGTCACCGGCGCGTTGCGTGGGCGAGAAGGTCTCGATGCGCTACTGCATCGACCGCTACGAGTACACCAAGCCCGGCGAAGAGCTGCCCATGAACTACGCCAGCTTCAACATCGCAAGCGAGACGTGCGCGTCGCTCGGCAAGCGCGTGTGCAACGAGAGCGAGTGGAACTTCGCCTGTGAAGGCGAGGAGATGCGCCCCTATCCCTACGGCTTTTCGCGCGAGTCGAAGTGCAATCAGGATCGCGACGACCTGTTCGAGAAGAACCCGCACCGCCAAGTGCTCGCGGATCGACGTGAGCCGGCCGACGCCCGCCCGGAATGCGTGAGCGCGTTCGGCGTCTACGACATGACCGGCAACATGGACGAGCCCGTGCAACGCGAGGGTTCGGCCCACGCGCCACCCTTCAGCAACGCGCTCAAGGGCGGTTGGTGGATGCCCGCCCGCAATCGCTGCCGGCCGGCCACCACTGCCCACGACGACTATTACAAGGACATCCAGGTCGGGGTTCGCTGCTGCGCAGCTGCTGATTAATTTGATTCAAGATCAGCAGTTAAATAGCCAGAATATAAGGATATAATCTGTAAGATTGGACGGGTACCTGCTTCCATGAGCAGACCGGCCCGCCGACAAATGCCTTGACGCTTCGCGCGCTTCACCGAAAAGTCGCGCCCGCGTGAAGGGCAAAGCGAGAACCATCCTGCTGGCGGGCCTGGCCTTCAGCACCACCGGAGTCGGTTGTCGCGACGCGGAGCGCACGACGCCGGTTGGCCGTCCGAGCGGGCCGACGGCGGCTATCGGCAGACCAGCTCCCATGCAAGTGGGCGAGCAAGCGCCGCTCACCAGCATCGCCGCGCTCAAGACGGCCCCGAGCACGCCTACAGCGTCCGAGTGCGCTGACGGGATGACGCTCGTCGACGGCATGTATTGCCCTGACGTGCGTTTGAACTGCAAGAAGTACCTCGACCCCAAGGGGCGCTACGAATACTTCCGCTGCGCGGATTACGCGCCGTCGACTTGCTTGTCGAAGGAGCGCAAACACCTGCACTTTTGCATGGACACGCGCGAGTACACGCCCGCTGGCGAATCGCTGCCGGAGAACCACCATAGCTGGCGCGACGGTGATCGCATCTGTCGCGGCATGGGCAAGCGCATGTGCCTCGAGAGCGAGTGGAACTTCGCGTGTGAAGGCGAAGAGATGCGCCCCTATCCCTACGGTTTTACGCGCGACGCGACCGCGTGCAACGCCGACCGCGACGACGTGGTGAGCCCGCAGGGTACCCTGCGCGATCTGCGCGCGCCGAGTGGCTCGTATCAGCGCTGCGTGAGCCCCTTCGGCGTGGCCGACATGAGCGGCAACCTCGAGGAGTTCGTGACCATCGATCACAGTACTCCAGCGCGGCCAGCCATGAAGGGCTCCTATTGGCAGCCAGGGCGCAACTTTTGTCGCGCTGCTCAGACCGCGCACGATCGCTACTACAACGGCACCGAGACGGGCTTCCGTTGCTGCGCGGATACGCCGTAGCGGGAAAACACGCGGCGACACTCTTACGGATAGAGACCAGCGCTCTCGAGCGTCAACGCTTCGTCCCAGCCGAACATCAGGTTGAGGCTTTGAATCGCCTGCCCAGCGCCGCCCTTCACGAGGTTATCGAGGGCGGAGAACGCCGTGACCTCGCGCTCCGCGCCCCGCACGGCCCCGAGCGCAACGCCGACCTCCGCGTCGTTCGAGCCGAGCACCGCAACAACCTCTGGCAGACGAGTGGCGGGCGAACGTACGAACCGTTCACTTGCGTAAGTGACGGTCGGAAGGGCACGGAGTTCCTGTTCAGGCACGCTCGCTGGTACCCGAAAGAAGGCGGTTACGAAGATGCCTCGCACGAGCGGCGCGGACACCGGCACGAACGACAGCGTCGGCTCGGACGCCCCGGCCGCGCGGAGAGTTTCGACGATCTCCGGTGAGTGTTGGTGCTGGAGCGGGCGATACGTGCGGAGATTGTGAGAGCGCACCGGGTGGTGGGTCGTCGGGCTCGGGGTCGCGCCGCTGCCACTCGAGCCCGTGACACCAACGACCTGAACGGGGCCGGAGAGCCAGCCCGCTCGCGCAAATGGCAATAGAGCCAGCTCGATGCCCGTCGCGAAGCAACCCGGAGACGCCACGCGCCGCGAGCCCCGGATTTGTTCGCGATAGAGCTCCGGCAGCCCATAACAGAACGAGCCGAGCAGGTCGGGGCGGGGGTGCTCACTGCCGTAGTACTCGCGGTAGCTTTGCTCGCTCTTCAGGCGGAAAGCGCCGGACATGTCGATCACGCGCTGTTCGGCGCTGACCGCAGCCATGACCTGGCAGCTCACCGCGTGCGGAAGCCCCATCAAAATGGCGTCTGCAGCGCGGACGGCCTCGGCCGGTGGCGGATTCTCGAAGCGCAACTGAGTGCGTCCCTCGAGGTGTGGGTGCGCGGAGGCCACGAGCTCGCCCACGTGATCGGCTGCGCACACGCGCACCACCTCCACGTGAGGGTGCACGAGCAGGCGCCGCAGGAGCTCCGCGCCAGCGAAGCCCGACGCGCCGAGGACGGCAACCTTCACGCGCTCCATGCACTCATTCTAGCTCAGCTCCGCGCCCAATCTCGTTCGGCCACGAAGCGCTGAATACCGGCCAAAACCAGCCCGCGCGCGCGCCGCCGCGGGGCGAACGCGACCTCCACGCTTTGGAACTGACTCCACAGCGACGCCTTCGAGATCGCCGAGGACAGATATTCGCGCGCAGAGAGCGGCAGATCACCGATTCTTCCGGTGAGCACGACGCGCCGCAAGCCGTACAGGTTGAGTGCGGCGCCAATGCAGGAAGCGCTGGCATCGAGTGTATCGACGAGCCAGGTCGGTAGAGGTTGCTCGGCGAGATAGCGCGACAGCGCCGGCCACGTGGCTTGCGCGTCACCGCTCGCCTTGCGGAAGCTTTCGAGCAGGCCCGGTTCGGCGAGCAGCGTCTCCAGGCAGCCGCGGCGACCGCAACCGCACGCGCGTTCGTTGTGCCGCACGCGCGTGTGCCCGATTTCGCCGCTGACGGGCAGGGGACCGGCGTATGGGCGCTGCCCGAGCACGACCGCGCCGCCGACGCCGTCGCCGACGTCGACCAGCAAGAAGTCGCCTCGGTGCCCGTCGGCATCCAGTTGGCCGAGAGCGAGCGCCTTGATCTCTTGAATCAACGAAACCTGGGCGCGAAAGAGGCCACCGAGTGATTTGAGTAAATCGGTCTGCTCGAGCCAGTGAAGGTTCGGCGCCACCAACACTTTGCCGAGGGGCTCGTCCACGATGGCCGGCACGCTCACGACAACCCCCCACGGACGCCGAATATCCAGGCCCGCGGCACTCGCGCGCACGCGTTTTTGCCAGGCGGCTTCGCCCGCTGGGGTCTTGAACGAGTCGCGCCAGAGTTCCTCGACCGGCGGCAGGAGCGGCTGCGCAGCGAGCGCCGTGCGCTCCACCCCGACTTCGAGAATGACCAAGCGCGCCGGGCTCGTCGACAAGCGCACTCGTTTGCCCGGGCGACCCACACCCCCGCGCACGAGCGCCTCGGACTCGACCGATTCGACCACGCCCTTGCTCAGGAGCTCGTCGATGATTTTGCCGGCGGTGGGCTGGCTCATGCCGGTGGCCTTGGCGAGCTCGGCCCGTGTGGCCACTCCGCGCCGCAGGAGCTGGTCGACGAGGGTGCCCTGATTTCTGAGTCGCAGGCTCGCCGGAATCGCGCGCATGGAACGCTCTCCTCAGCCGAGTACTAAAGCACGTCCCAGCACCGTCGCAGATGTAGTTTTCGGGATGGGTCCCGATGAGCGTCAGTCGCCGCTCAACTTGATCGGGATCCACAGGGTCCGCATCTTGGTCGTCTTCCCGTCGCGTGAATAGCCCGCCAAACCGTACAGCACGTTCCAAAAATGGCCCGTCGGTGATTCGCCGTAGGAGAAGAGCGGAAAGACGTGGAACTCCCAGTCGAGCCCGCTCTTCAATTTCTTCTCGTGATAATAGACGTTGCCGACGAGCTGGGTCAGCTCGCGCTCGGTGCTGAAGCGCCAGAACACGGGGAACGCCACGGTGGAGCGCGAGCTCGGGCCGGCAAAATCCCACAAAAATGGCGCGATCACGGTGTGCGTGTCGCGCGCGTTGCGTCCGATAAACACGATGGGATTGATGTCCGTCTCCCAGCCGCGCAGATCGGTGGAGTGGCGATAGAACGGCGTGAGCCAGGTGGTCTCGCTGATCCCGTAGCGTTCGAAGTGGCCCCAGAACGGAAAGAAGAGCTGGTTATTCTCGCGCGGACTCGTGCGCGAATACAGGAACGGGAACAAGATCTTTTCGTCGAGCCCGATGTCGGGATCGCGGTACGCCCAGTAGAGCGGCGTGATCATGTCGAGCTCGGTGCGTCCGCGGTAGCGCGCGTAGAGCCAGGTCACGAACGTGCGCTCATCGTGATCGCCGCGTGCCATCACGAACAACGGATTCGCGAACAGCCACGAGTCGCCGTGGTAGCCGTAGTGGAAGAACGGCAGCACCGTCGTGTGGCGTTCGTCCTGCCCCCAGATGCTGTAATAGAGCGGGAACAGGTGGAACATTTCCCGCTTCTGCGTGTGCCGGCGGAAGTACGGGCCCCACAAGTCCGTCCAGGACAGGTCTCGGTCGTTGTAGCGGTAGTAGTGGAGGAGGGGCGGGATGACCTCGTACTTGGTCTTGAGATTCTGGCCGTAGAAATAGAGCGGCGCGACGCCGAAATCGATGTTCTGCGCGGTGCGCGTATCGCAGCTGTCGCCGCCCGACCATGAGCAAAACAGCGGGCCGACGAGGTTGAATCCGCCTTCGGCGTCCTTGTGCGTGTAAGTCAGAAGCGGCGGAATCAAATTGTAGCCGCCGTCTTTGCGCGTCCCGGTGAAGTAGAGCGGTGCGAGCCAATTGTCCGTTTCACCGGGCGCCGAGCGATTCACGAGAGGACCGACGATGGTCGTCCGACTGCCCTTCGTTTTATCCCGCAGGTTCCAGAAGACGGGGAACACGATGTCGTCGGCGTGCTCGGCGCTGCGGCGGTTGTAATAAAGGCCACCGAAGAGCGACGCGCGATCGACCTCCTGCGGCTTCGTGCGCGAAGGCATCGTGCGCTCGGCCCACACCGGAAACACGAGCTTTAGCTGGTATTTGCCGCTGCGCTCGGAGAAATAGGGCCCGTAAAAGTGGTACTTCGAGTGCGCGTCGCGCCCGAGTTCTTCTTCGTCGGGGTCGGCGTCCGTGCCGATCGCCGCGCGCGTCGACTTCTTCATCTTGAGCGGCTGGTCAGGCAGCGAGGGCTCGCTGCCGGGGGCCTCCAAGGAATCGTCCGCGCCGGACGCCGCGTGCGTTTCAGGTGTTCCGGGCGGCGGCTCCTCTTTCTTCTTCTTTTTGCCGCCAGGAGGCGGCCCTTGGCCCATGCCGCCACCCATCGGCATCATGCCGCCGCCCATGCCACCGCCCGGCCCGCCCGGAAATTGTGCGGACGCGGCGCTCGGCAGGAGGAGCGAGCAGGCGAAAAGAAGGAACGCGCCGTACCGCAAGACGAACCGATCGACGCTCAATGGGGGCTCCCACCGCCGGTGTCGACCGTAGAAAAAACAGCGCGCACGCGCTCGACAACGTCGGCACGCGCCACTTGTTCCTGGCTGTGCGCGCGCAGATTCTTCAATTGCACGACGCCCTGATCGAGCTCGCTGTCCCCGAGCACGAGGCAGGCCGTGGCGCCGAGACCGTCGGCGCGGCGCAGCATGCTCTTCATCGAATTGCCGCGGCCGTCGAGCACGCTGAGCAACCCGGCTTCGCGCAGCTCGCGAGCGAGCACCAGGCTTTCGAGCGTCGCGCGTTCGCCGAGCGGCGCGATGAAGCAGAGCCGCGGCTTGGGCGCTGGGGTCGCGCCCATCGCGAGCAGTACGCGCTCGAGCCCCACGCCGCAGCCGACGGCGGGGATCTCCGGTCCGCCTAGACTCTTCAGCATGCCGTCGTAGCGGCCGCCCGCGATCAGCGTGTTCTGCGAGCCGAGTTCGCCCATCGTCGACTGAAACTCGAAGACGGTGCGTGTGTAGTAGTCGAGGCCGCGCACGAGCCCGGGCGTGAGTTGGTACGGCGTGCCGAGGCGATCGAGGCCGCGACGGACGGCGGCGAAATGCTCGGCGTCTTCGGCATCGAGCGCGTCGAGTACGGACGGGGCGTCCTCGACGGCGGCGCGGTCGCGCGGGTCCTTCGAGTCGAGAATGCGCAACGGATTGTCCTCGAGTCTCTTCTGCGCGTGCTCGCTGAGCGCGCTCGCTTGAGGCCGCAGGTGTTGGCTCAAGCGCTCGCGATAAGCGGCGCGACTAGCGGGTCCCCCGATCGAATTCAAGGCGAGCGTGACGTCGGCGATGCCGAGCGCGCTCAGAAAGCGGTGAAGGATGTCCAGGAGCTCGGCGTCGCAAGCGGGGCTCGCATCGCCGTAAAGCTCGCAGCCCGCTTGGTAAAACTGCCGGTAGCGTCCGCGCTGCGGTTGCTCCGCGCGGAACATCGCTCCGATGTAATACCAGCGCGTGACCGGCTGCTGCGCGTGGACGCTGTGGGTCAGATACGCGCGGGCGGAGCCCGGGGTCCCTTCCGGCCGCAGCACGAGAACCTCGCCGCTGCGCTCGAGCTCGAACATCTGCTTCTCGACGATCTCGCTGGTCTCGCCGGTCGAGCGCACGAACAAGTTCTTGTGCTCCAAAATCGGCGTACGCACCTCGGAGAAACCGCACAGCTCGAGCGCGGTTCGGAACTCTCGCTCGACGCGCTGCCAGCGCCACACATCGTCGGGAAGGATGTCGTTCGTGCCCTTGACGGCGCGAAATTGCATGAGTCTCGGCTTTCCTGAACCAGCCGGTGCGCACGCTGTGCCGCCGGCCGACCCGGGCTTATGCTCGGAGGCGCGGGTCGGGTCAAGCTTGCGGGCGGATTGATGCTAAACAGGCCGAGCATGCGGGCCGCAGCGGTCGACCTCGGAAAAGTCCGTGTGGGCCTCGCTGTAGCCGACGAGCTTGGCCTGCTGGCCCACCCGCGCCACTACCTCGACGGACGAGATGCGAAGCGGCTGGTTCACGACCTGGCGCGCCTCGCGACCGCCGAGGGGATCACGCTCTTTCTGGTGGGACTCCCGCGCTCATTGAACGGCAGCGAGGGCCTCGCGGCCAAGCGCGCGCGCCGCTTTGCCGCCGAGCTCGCCGCCGTGAGCACGGCCCAGATCGAGCTCGTCGACGAGTGGTTCTCCACGCGCGAGGCGCACGCGCGCCTCAAGGAGCAAGGCGCGAGCACGCGGGAGGCGCGCGAACGAGTCGACAGCGCGGCCGCCGCCGTGCTCCTGCAGAGCTACCTCGACGGGCGGCGGGAACGCGAGCCGTGAGCCGCCGTAAGCGGCGAGCCTCGGCTCCGCCCGCGCGCGCCGCGGGTTCCACCAAGCGCGGCGGCCGCAAGCGCACCTCGAGCAGCCCTCAACCAGAGCCGAGAGCCGCCACGCGATCCGAGCGTCGCTCGCGAGTGCTGCGGCTCGGGATTGTGTTGGTCGGTGTCGTGCTCGCCATCTACGGGCCGCTCTTGATCTGGGCGCACCTGCCGGGGCCGGGCGCGGCCATTAGCTTGCCCGGAGGGGCGGCGATCTCGCTCGGCTCGCCCTGCACGGCGGAACACCTCGCCGAGCAACTCGCGGAGCGCCAGTTGATCCGCAGCCCGGGCTTGTTTCGCATTTACCTGACGCTCGCTCACCCCGCGTTTCATTGCGTGGAGCACGATCATCCGCTCACGGCCGACCTGTCAGCGAGCGAGCTCGTGAACCGCATCGACGGCAGCCCATTCCGAACGTCCGTGCGCGTCCCGGTTCCGGAAGGGCTCAGCCACATGGATCTCGCTACTCGCTTCGAGGAGACCCGCGTCAGCTCTTCTGCCGAGTTTCTTCGGGCGGCTCGAGATCCGGCGCTGCTCGCCGAGCTCGGGATCGGCGGCTCGAGCGCCGAAGGCTATTTATTCCCCGCGACGTACACGCTCCTCGCCGACAGCGATCCGAAGGACGTGATTCGCACGTTGGTGGCTGAGGCCAAAAAGCGCCTCGCCAAGCTACGCACGCAGCACCCGGGCGCGTTCGAAGTCCTCGAGCAACGGGGCATGAGCGAGCGCGACGTGCTCACGCTCGCGTCCATCGTCGAGAAGGAGGCGCGCTTGGACGACGAGCGCCCACTGATCGCGAGCGTTTTTTTCAATCGCCTGAACGATCCCGAGTTTCGCCCGGCGCGCATGCTGCAGTCGGATCCAACCGCGAGCTACGCTTGCCGCATCCCGCTGCCGGAGGTGCCGAGCTGCGCCGGCTTTCACGGCAGCGTCACGCCAGCCATGCTGCGCGACGCGAGCAACCCCTACAACACCTACCGACACCCCGGCTTGCCGCCAGGGCCCATCTCGAACCCGGGGGAAGCTTCCATCGTGGCGGTGCTCGCACCCGCGCAGACCGACTATTTGTACTTCGTGACCAAGGGTGGGGGACGGCACACCTTCAGCAAGACGTTTGGAGAGCACCGCGAGGCGATCGAAAGCGCGCATTGAAGGCTTTCTGCCCGCGTGCGCCCGGAGTCGAAGAGACAACTTGACGATCACCGAGCCTGGCGGCGAGCATCGGCACGGAGGCCCGCCCTGTCGCTGCCCATCGTTCTCGTTCCGCATCCGCACGTGCGCGTCGATCCCAACGTGCTCGGCGGGAGCCCGTATGTCGTGGGCTCGCGCGTCCCGGTGCGACGACTCTGGGCGTTTTTCCGCAACGGCACGAGCGTCGAGCGCATCCTCAAGAGGTACCCGCAACTCGGCGCGGCCAAGGTCCTCGATGCGCTGGCCTTCGCGCTGGATAATGAAGAGGTGCTCAGCGCAGACCTCGCTCGAGAGGAAGCCTTGCTGGCCAATAGCGGGCACGCACCTGCTCGAGCGGGCTCGACGCAACAAATTGAGCTGCCCTTCAGCCAGGAGGCCCCGCCCGCTGGCCGACCCGCGGTCGAGCCGCGAGGAAAGCGTCGCTAGTGCCGGAAAAATGCCCCGCGCTGTGGCCTCTTCCCACGCGGGCGTTCAGCGCGACCTCAGCGTCGAGCAAAAAAATGCACGCGCGTGCCCGAGGGAGTTTGTAATTCGACGCGCTGGGTGTAGCGTCCGCCCCGTTCGAGGTTCCGGTGGGAACCCGAGGAGGTATTCTTCCCATGTTTGCTCGTAAATCCACGAGAGCCTGGCTCGCTGCGGGCCTGATTGTTGCGGTTCCCCTTCTAATCGACTGTGGCGGCATGAAAATGCCAGGCGGCGTGCCTGGCATGCCCGCACTACCCGGTGGTTGCCCGGCGAACACCGCCGATGCGTCCGCCATCATGGGCGCGAACTTCGGCTTCAAAGGTGACCTCGAAGGTCGCGTGAAGGCCGGTCTCGCCGCAGGCGCCGATCTGCAGAAGATCGCCGTGGACCTCGAGGCCGAGGTGGCGACCGCTTGCGGTAATCTCGCCAAGGATCTCGGTGCGACCGACGATCAAATCAAGCCGAAGGAAGCAGGCCCCGGCAAGAAGGCGGAAGCCGCTTGTAACGCCGCGGTCAAGGCGATCGGCGACATCAAGGCGAAGGCCTCGGGCAAGCTCAAGGTGGACGTGAAGCCGCCGGTGTGCTCGGCGTCAGTCGACGCCATGGCCAATTGCGCGGGCAGCTGTGACGCGAAGATCAAGCCGGGCGAAGCCAAGGTCACCTGCGAAGGCGGCAAGCTCAGCGGTGAGTGCAGCGGCGCTTGCCAGGGCGACTGCGAAGTGCAAGCCGGCGCCAAGTGCGAAGGCACCTGCGGCGGCACCTGCGACGGCGAGTGCAGCGGCGACATTTCCGGCAAGTGCGACGGCACCTGCAATGGCAAGTGCGACGGCAAGGACAGCAAGGCCAAGTGCGCCGGCAACTGTGACGGCAAGTGCACCGGCGGCAAGGCCGAAGCAACCTGCCACGGCGAGTGCAAAGGTAGCTGCAACGCGACCTGCACGGCGACCGCCAAGGGCGAGTGCAAGGGCACCTGCTCGGGCAGCTGCAGCGTGCAAATGAAGGCGCCGAAGTGCAGCGGCGAGGTCAAGCCGCCGGAGATGAGCGCGGAGTGCAAGGCGCATTGCAATGCCTCCGTGAACGCGAATCTCGAGTGCAAGCCGGCCATGGTCACGGTCACGATCTCGGGCGCAGCGGACGCCACCGCGGCGGCCAAGCTCAAGACCGCGTTCGAGAAGGACCTGCCCGCGTTGCTCAAGGTCACCCTGAGCATGAAAGGCAAGCTCGAAGGCATCACGGCCGGCGTCAAGGCCTCGCTCGAAGGCGTCAAGGGCGCGGCCCAAGGCGACGCGAGCGCAGCGCTCAAGGTCGCCGGATGCTTCGCGGCGTCGCTCAAGGCCCAGGCGGAAGCCTCGGTCTCGATCAACGTGTCCGTGAAGGCGAGCGCTTCGGCGAGCGGGTCGGCTAGCGCCGGCTGAGCTCTCTCAAGCCGTACACGCATTGCGGCCCTGGCGTCTCGACGCCGGGGCCGTTTTGCTTTTGTGGGGCGGCTGCGACAACCCCCGTTTCGCGTGGGCTCGCTCGGCGAGTCCGCGACTCTCAGCCGACGTCCGCCAGATCCTTCTTGGCGGCGTCCGTCATGTCCGCGACCAGGGCCTTGAGCACTTTGGTGTCCGGGCCTTCCACCATCACGCGCAGCTTGGGCTCGGTGCCGCTCCAGCGCACCAGCACGCGGCCGTTCTTACCGAGCTTCTTCTCCGCTTGCTCGATGCGGCGCGAAAGCCCGAGCATTTGCTCGAGAGGCCGGCGAGCGGGCAGCTTCACGCTCTCCAGCACTTGTGGCACGCGCTCCATCACGCGCGCGAGCTCACTGAGCGGACGCGACTCTTGCAGCATGATGGCCAGCATTTGCAAGGCAGCGACCACCCCGTCACCGGTCGTGGCGTGCTCCAAGAAAATCAAATGGCCGGATTGTTCCCCGCCGAAAGTGTAGCCCCGCCCACGCATCTCCTCGACCACATAGCGGTCGCCGACTGCGGTTCGGACGACGCGGCCGCCGGCGGCTTCCAGCGCTCGTTCGAGCCCCATGTTGCTCATCACGGTGGTAACCAGCGTCTTTTTGGCCAGTCGCCTCTGCTTGAGCATGCGCGTGCCGCACAGGGCCATGATCGCGTCGCCGTCCACGATTTCGCCGTGCTCGTCCACGAAGATCACGCGATCGGCATCGCCGTCGAGCGCGATACCGATCTGCGCGCCGGTCTTTTTGACCTCGCGAGCGACGTGATCCGGGTGCAAGGCCCCGCAGTTTTTGTTGATGTTCACGCCGTTCGGGCGACAGCCGATACAGATCACCTCTGCGCCGAGCTCGGCGAGCACGTCGGGCGCGACGCGGTAGGCCGCGCCGTGGGCCGCATCCACGACGATGCGCATACCGTCGAGGGTGAGCTCCTTCGGAAACGTGCTCTTGGCGTACACGATGTAGCGCCCAGCAGCGTGATCGAGCCGCTCGGCGCGGCCCACGCCCGCGCCGGTCTTACCTTGTGAGTCGAGCTTGCCGTCGCCGAGCAAGGCTTCAATTTGTTCTTCTTCCCTGTCCGGCAGCTTGAAGCCGTCGGGGCCGAAGATCTTGATGCCATTGTCGGCGAAGGGGTTGTGGCTGGCGCTGATCACGACGCCGGCATCGGCTCGCATGCTCTGCGTCAGATTGGCGATCGCCGGCGTTGGGATCGGCCCCGAGAGCATCACGCGGCCGCCGAGGGCGCAAATGCCGGCGGCCATGGCAGTCTCCAGCATGTAACCGCTCAGGCGCGTGTCTTTGCCTATCAGAATGCGCGGCGCCCGCGACTTGCCGCGCCGCGCGACGAGCGTGATGGCCCGCCCGAGGCGCAGCGCAAGCTCCGGCGTCATAGGACTCACGTTGGCGCGACCGCGAATGCCGTCGGTTCCAAAAAGCTCTCGTTTGCTCATCGCTCGTTTGGTTGCCTCTAGTCGCGAAAATTGTTGAATTGCAGGTCGAGCCCGAGGTTCTCCGCCCCGCGCAGCAGCTGAATCACGGCTTGCAGATCGTCCCGCTTCTTTCCGCTCACGCGCACGGCTTGCTCCTGAATCGCTGCCTGGACCTTGAGCTTGCTGTCTTTGATGAGCTTGACGATCTCACGCGCTTTGTCGGTCTCGATGCCTTCCTTGATTTCTATCTGGATGCGGCTCGAGCCCTTGGGGCCCTTCTGCGGCTTACCGATGGTCAGATGCTTCAGGCTCACTTTGCGGCGAATGAGCTTCTCCTGAAACACGCTGATCGCGGCTCGCACGCGGTCGTCGCTGGTTGCATTGACGACCACGCCCGTTTCGTTGCGCTCGATTTCCGCGTCCGTACCTTTGAAATCGAAACGCTGGGAGATCTCTTTCTGCGCTTGGTTCAAGGCGTTCCCGAGTTCGGGCCAGTCGACCTTCGAGACCACGTCGAATGACGGCATCGCTCCCGCCAGGCCGTCCGACTAGAGATCCACCGGCGGATCCGTGGGCAGGTTCAAGAGCAAGGCGCGCGCGGCACCGACCAGGAACGTGGAGCCCGTGACGACGACCACGCCGCGCGGTCCGACCAGCGCCCGGGCGCGAGCCAGCGCTTCACCGACGGTCGCTACCACCTCACCCTTGCAGACTTGGGCCATTTCCTGCGGATTAACGGCCTTTTTCAGGGGCGGCGCGACGAAAACCCGGTGCCCGGCAACCTGCTCGAGCCGGCGCAACATCGCGCGCCAATTCTTGCCCTGTAACGCCCCGAATACGAGCACGATCTCTTTGCGCGACTCGATGTCGCCGAGCACGCTCGGATCGAGCGCGTGCGAAAGCGCCACCGCGCCGTCTGGATTGTGCGCGCAATCGAGCAAGGTGAGCTCTTGCCCGTTGCGGTGCAGGAGCTCGTTGCGCCCTGGCCACACGGTCTGCTCGACGCCTTGGGCGATCACTTCCGGCGCGATTTCGAGCTCACGCGCGATCGTCACTGCGACGGCCAAATTGGAGCCGACCAAAGCCACACGCGGGTAGGCAAGCGGGGCGCCCGCGACGGGTTCGGGGCTGCCGAGCGGAACCAGCGTGGCGCCCACCTCGGCCGCCTTGCGTTCGGCAGCGGCGACCGCGTCTGGATGCAGCTTGCCGAGTACGACCTTCGAACCGGCCTTGATGATGCCGGCCTTCTCGGCGCCGATCTCGGCGAGAGTCGTGCCGAGATCGCTCATGTGATCGAACGCGACGCGCGTGATAGCGGCTACGCGCGGCGGAGGGATCACGTTGGTTGCGTCCAGCCGCCCGCCCAGGCCCACCTCGAGCACGGCCAGATCCACCTTCGCTTCTTGGAAGGCCAAGAACGCGGCCAGCGTCGCGACCTCGAAAAACGTCAGGTCCGGTGCCTGGTTCATCACGCGGTTGAGGAGCTCGATCAGCTTGTCGTCGGCGATCGGCACATTGTCGATGTTGATGCGCTCGGCGAAGCGAGCGAGGTGAGGCGACGTGTAGACTCCGACGCGCAGACCGTTGGCTCGCGCGATCGACGAAACGAACGCCGTCACGGTGCCTTTGCCGTTGGTGCCGGCGATGTGAATGGCGGGAAACGCGCGCTCGGGATGACCGAAGGCCTGGCAGGCGGCCTCCATGCGCTCGAGGCCGAGTTTTCGGCCACGCGGGATCAGAGCGTACAAGCGCTCCAGCGTCGTCTTCAGGTCGGTCACGGTGCGTCGCCGCCCAAATGCTTGAGGAGAGTGTGGAGCGTGTACTTCATCGCGTCTCGAGAGACGATCGTATCGACCATGCCATGTTCGAGCAAAAACTCCGAGCTTTGAAAACCCTCCGGCAACTTGCCGCCGATCGTACTTTTGATGACTCGCGGTCCTGCGAAGCCGACCAACGCGTTCGGCTCGACCAAGTTTACGTCTCCTAAAAACGCGGTACTGGCCGCAACGCCGCCAGTGGTCGGGTCGAGTAGCACGCTGACGTAAGGCTTTCGCGTCTGGCGAAACCGGCCGAGGGCCGACATGGTCTTGGCCATCTGCATCAAGCTCAAGATGCCTTCTTGCATGCGGGCACCGCCCGACGCGTGCAGGAGCACGACGGGTAAGCGCTCGGACGTCGCGCGCTCGAACAAACGCGTGATGCGCTCGCCGACCACCGAGCCCATGCTGCCGCCCATGAATGCAAAATTGTAGCTGCCGTAGGCGATGGTCAGGCCGTCGATGCGCGCGCGACCAATTTCGATTGCCTCGCTGGTGCCAGCGACCGCGCGCGCTCGGGCCAGACGCTCCGGGTAGGGCTTGGCGTCCTCGAATGAAAGCGGATCGGTCGGAGCGATGTGTTCGTCCCAACGATCGAGCGCCGCGTCATCCAAAAGCAGACGCCGCCACTCGGAGACGCTCATCGTGTGGTGGTGGCCGCAACTCGGGCAGACGTGAAAGCGCGCCGCGAGCTCTTCTTGAGTCGAGACGGCCCCGCAGCCCGAACATTTCTTGAACAGGCCGCGACCGACCGAGCGTTTCTCTTCGCTACTGGATTGGGTGGGCGTTCTTTCGGGCAGTGCCACGGTCAAACTCGCAACTTAGCAGACGAAAAGGGGCGCCCCGGCTTTAACACGGCAGGGGCCTCGCGAGCACGATCGTACGCGGCTTTCCGCCGCGAAAGGGAGGCATAATCCGGTCAGCCGTGGCAAAAAGCCATGACGAGGGGCGAGGGGGTTGAGACTACCCGTGAAATAGGGCGAGATTCCCGGCAGCAATGACCCAGTCTGAGCCGCCGGCCACGCTCGAGCTTCGTGCGCCCTTGATCGGGCGCGACCCCGAGCTGCGCCAGCTCGACCTGGCGTTCGAGCGAGCGTTCGGCAAGGGCGAGACGCAGAGCGTCACGATCATCGGTCCCGCGGGCATCGGCAAGACGCGTTTGGTCGAGGAGTATCTGAAGAAGCGTCCGGGCTTGCGCTCGTTCTGGGCGGTCCCGCGCACGGAGCGCCTCGCCTACGGGCTATTCGAGCGCTTGCTGCGCGCGCGCTTCGGAGTGGCGGATGGCATGGACCGCGCGGCGGCCAGCGCCAAGATCCGCGACGAGCTCGCGCTCGTGCTCGACGATCGCCGCGTGGGCGACGTCGGCTATTTCCTCGGCGAGCTGATGGGCTTGCCGTTCGCGGAGAGCCCGCTCACGCGCGCCGTCGCCGACGACCCCACGCAGGCGCGGGCCATGCGCCGCGCTATTTTGAAGAGCTTCGTCGAGGCCGACGTCGAACGCGGCCCGCTCTGCCTGATCTGCGAGGATCTGCAGGTCGCCGACGACGATTCGGTCGAGCTCTTGAAGTACTTGCTCGACAATCTCAAGGGCAAAATAGTGATCGTGTGCTTGGGCCGCCCCGAGTTTCTGTCGCGTCACGAGGGCTTTCGCGACGCTGGCGGCGCGCGTCACGAGCTGATCGAGCTCGGCGCCGTTTCCGCCCAAGAATCAACCGAGATCATGCTTGGTCTGCTGGCCAAGTGTCAGGGCGCGGCGGCGCAACGCTTGGTGGATGCCGGCGTCGGCATGGCTGGCGGCACTCCCGGTCTGCTCGAGCACATGGTGCGGATCTTCTTCGACGCCGGAGTCTTGCGCGAACACGGTGACGCGTGGGAGATCGATCTCGATCGGCTTGCCAACGCGCGACTGCCGCTCACGGTCGCAGACGCGGTGGCCGCGCGCATCGCGGCCTTGATCCCGCAGGACCGCCGGCTGCTCGAGCAGGCCGGCGCGATGGGCGGCGTGTTCTGGCTCGGGGGTCTGATCGCGCTCGGTCGTTTGGATCGGAAAACCCCGGAATATTGGAGTGAAGAACCGGCGCTCGACGCGCTCGAGATCGAGCGCGCGCTGACGGATCTCGTGCAGCGCGACTACGTGCTCAAGCTGCCGGAATCCGCGTTCAGCGACGAGCACGAGTACATCTTCAAGCACAACCTGGAACGCGAGCACCTGGCGCAGCTGACCCCCGCCGCGACTGCGCGCCGTTATCACCAAACAATCGCAGATTGGCTCGCCCAAAAAGAGACCGTGCGCAGCCAGGAGGAATACGTGGCGATGCTCGCCCGGCACCTCGAGTACGGTGATTCGCTCACGCGAGCGGCATTCACCTATCTGGACGCAGGCAACATCGCGCGCCAACAGTACGCCGCCAAGAAGGCGCATGACTACTATCGAAAAGGCCTCGACCTACTCGGCGATGACGACGCGCGCCGGCGCGTGGACGCGCTCCACAACCACGGCGACGTATTGCTCCTGCTCGGCCGCACCGACGACGCGCTCGCCGAGTTTCGTGAGATGCTGGCGATCGCCTATCGCTTGGGACTGAAGGCCAAGGGCGGCGCCGCGCACAACCGCATCGGGCGTGTGCATCGGGACACGGGCTCACTCGACCTGGCGCGCGATCACCTGGAAACGGGCCTGTTTCTGTTCGAGGCGGTCAAGGACGCGCGCGGCGTCGCCGCCAGCCACGACGACATCGGCAAATTGCTGTGGATGCGCGGCGAGTACGAAGCGGCGCTCGAGGAGCTACGCAAAGCACTCGACATGCGTAAGGAGCTCGGCGACGGTCGCTCGATCGCGCTCAGCCTGAACAACATCGGGCTGGTCTGGCGGGACCACGGCCAGCAAGCACAGGCGCGCGAAGCGCTGGCGGCAGCGCTGAAAATTCGGCGTGAAATCGCCGACCCGTTCGGCATCGTGGAAAGCTTGAACGACCTGGGTCAACTCGCGCTGGATCAGGGCGACCACGCCAAGGCACTCGCGCTCTTCAGCGAGGCGCACGTGGTGGCGCGCGACGTCGGTGAGCACAATCGGATCGCGACGGTGCTCACGAACATCGGTGAGACGCATCAGCGCATGAACAACGGCGCGCAAGCCATTCAGTTCCTGCTTCAGGCCGAGGAGCTGTGCGAGGAGCTCGGCGACAAGTTGCACCTCGCGCAAGCCAAGCGCGCGCTGGCCAAGGCGTACCTCGAGCAGGGCGAGCTCAAGAAGGCGCGTGAACTCATCAAACGCGCCGTCGATTTGTTCGGCCAGGTGCGCTCGAAGCCGCATCTTGCCGTGGCGCTGCGCACGCTCGGTGAAGTCACGGGCGCCGGCGCTTGGGGTGAGGGCCACGAGGTGAAGGCCGTGGA
>DASXKQ010000193.1:0-18237 GCA_036496745.1 Polyangiaceae bacterium | reverse complement strand
GCAGCTGCCGCTGAACTGTTCGGCGACAGCTCGCCCAACTCGCTGATGAACGTGGGCGGCGGCGGGCTGGGCATATTGGCCGCACCCGACTTCACACGACCCGCCGCTCCTGCACCCGAGCTGATTCGTGAGGTCGCCGAGCCGCACGCCGCGGCGCCGGCGCGCGGCGGTTCTTTATGGATTGGCGTCGGTATCGGCGTCGCGGTGGCGCTCGTCGGAGGCGGTGTCGTCGTGTTCGGACTCGGCAAGAAGACCGACGCCGCGGACAAGACCGCCAGCACGGCGACCGCGGCTCCGCTGGCATCCGCCAAGCCGGAGGCAGCCGCCAATGCGACGCCTTCCGCCACCCCGAGCGCGCCAGCAGAATCTGCGAGCAGTGAGCCGACGGCGCCGGCGACCAGCGCCTCTGCTGTCGCATCAGCCGTGAACAAGCCCGCAGCGCCCACGGCCGCAGGAGCGGGTGCGACCCCTGCAGCAGCAACCCCCGGCGGCGCAAAGCCAGCTGACGCCAAGAAGCCCGAGAGCCCCGCCCCCGCTGCAGGAGGCGCCGACTTCGACCGCGCGGCCGCAGTAACGTCCCTGGGTGCGGCGGCGGCCAACGCCGCGAGTTGTCGAAAGGCCGAGGGTCCATTCGGCAGCGGCAAGGCGTCCGTCACGTTCGCGCCCAGCGGGCGCGCAACTCAAGCCAACATCACCGGAGCTTTCGCGGGCACCGAGGTCGGCGGCTGTGTGGCTCGCCTATTTCGTTCCGCAAGAGTTCCGCCCTTCGGCGGCGACCCCGTGACCGTGTCGAAGAGCTTCTCAATCGAGTGAGGGAGTGGCCCTGGTCCTGGCGGACTACGGATGCACGTACACAATCGTGCCTTGCTCTTGACCGTCCACGGAGTAGGCGGCGTGCCAATGCTCGGGGACCTCTGGCGCGGACCAAAGAAACGTAAATCGCGCGTCAATCGGCGACATGTTGATGCAGCCGTGCGAGCGCACGTGCCCGAAGTCGTCGTGCCAGTACGCGGCGTGCAACGCGTAGCCGCTCTTGAAGTACATCACCCACGGCACGTCGCGCAGCTCGAATTCATGATCCGCCACGTTCGAGTCCATCGTCGTCGTCACGTGCTTCTGGTAGATGCGAAACGTCCCCATCGGAGTGCTGAGCGTCTTTTGCGGATCGCCCATGCCGTCGCGCCCGGTCGAAACGAGCGTCGCGTACACGGGGACGTCGCCCTCCCACAGCACGAGGGTTTGGTTGACCAACGAAACGTCGATCCATTTCGCGTGTTTTTCAGCCCAAGCCGGTAGCTTGCTGGCCTTGGCCGCGGTGCGAAGCTCGGCGCTCTTCAGCCATTTGCCGCTACGCGCTTGCACGAAGCGATCCCCACCGTACTCGCGGACGTTGCCGCTCAACGCGATGAGCTCGCGTCCAACCAACGGCTCCGCGGCTTCGGGACGACCTCCGTCGAAGTCGTAGAAGTGAGTGCCCTCCTTGCGCGCAAACGCGACCGGTAGGCCAAGCTTGGCAATGTCGTACCCGTGAAACGGCGAACCCGAGTCGGGCTTGAGCTTGTCCGCCGGGATCAGACGCGCATCCGCCGAGACCGCGAAACGCCGATTCTGTGCCGCGCCGCCCGCCACGAACGAGCCGATCAACGATACCCCGGCGTGACGCTTCAAGCGATCCGCAATGACGGCAAAGCTCGGCGCTTTGAAGGACGAAATGTTCGGGATGCGACGATCGCCGTCAAGCCACCAAGGCACGTGATCGTCGCCGTTGCCGCCGAAGCGCTGGCTCTCGCTCATCGGCAGGGCATGCTCGGGGATCGCGCCCTCCGCTACGCCGCGCGGGTCGAGCGACACGTCGTTGGCACCGACGTCCAGCGTGTCCCATTTGTCGTGGAGCTTCTGCCAGCTACGCAAATGTCGCTCGAGGCGCATCTCGTATTCCAGCTGCTCCGCCTTGTTCGGCACGCGCAGGTAGTTGGGCGCGATGGCACGCAGAAACGCATACTTGTACGGCATCGGCTTAGAACGGTCCGGCTCGACCTGCAGCGCGCGCGCGAGCGGATGATCGAGGTGAATCGTGGCGTTCGGCCCTGCACAAACCACTCCCGCCGGCCGCACCGCGTACCAGCCATCTGGACAGCCTTCGAATCCGATCGGCTTTTCGGAACGGGCGACCCGCGCGCCGACACGTAGGTAGCCCAGGGTTTCGGCCTTGGGGTCGGGCTTCTGCATGACCGCCACGGTCATGGACAGCGGCGCCAGCAAGGGGCCGTTCGCTGGGGGCACTGGGATCTTGGAGAAGTCATTCGGGTCCAATTCGAGACCCCCGTTTTCGGGTTTGAGCCGCGAGGCGGCTGGATCGCCGCCGCCGAATGGGCTCTTCGAGCAGCTCAGCGCGAAAAATAGGCTCGCCAGCAGGATGCCACGCGGGCGAATAAGAGCGGGAGGCCGGGGCATGCCCATGACATGCCAAAAGCCTGGAGATAGGCCTAAAAAGTGGCGGTCCGCCCCGGCCAATCCGCCCGAGCGGCGCGCGCAACGCGCCCCCCTCTTGAAAACGCCCCCTGGACGCGGGACCCTTCTCCCCCACTCACCTCCGCAAAGCGAAAGCGATCATGCCCAAGGATACCCTGACGATCACTGACAACCGCACCGGCAAGAGCTACGAGGTGCCCATCGCGGAGGGGACCATTCGCGCCAATGATCTGAAGCAGATCCGAGTCGACGACGGCGATTTCGGGCTGATGACTTACGACCCTGCTTTCATGAACACATCGTCGTGTCGCTCGGCCGTGACGTACATCGACGGCGACAAAGGCATTCTGCGTTATCGGGGCTACCCCGTCGATCAGCTGGCCGAGAACGCGACGTACCTGGAAGTCGCATATCTGCTGCTCAACGGCGAGCTGCCGACCCAACCCGAGCTCGACGAATTTACGCGCAACGTCACACACCACACTTTCGTCCACGAAAACGTGCGCACGTTCATCGACGGCTTCCGCTACGACGCGCACCCGATGGGCATGCTGGTCGCCACGGTGAGCGCGCTCAGCACCTTCTATCCAGAGGCAAAACACGTGCTCGATGGCGACATTCGGCGCCAGCAAATCGTGCGCCTGATCGCCAAGATGCCTACGCTCGCCGCGTGGAGCTTCCGGCACAGCGTCGGCATGCCCTTCGTCTACCCGAGCAACGAGGTGAGCTACACCGAGAACTTCCTACAGATGCTCAAACGCATCGCCGAGCCGAAGTTCGAGGTGCACCCCGAGATCGTCAAGGCACTGGACGTCTTGTTTATCCTGCACGCCGATCACGAACAGAACTGCTCAACCAACGTGATGCGTAGCATCGGCAGCTCGCGCGCCGATCCGTACGTGGCCGTCGCTGGTGCAGCCGCTGCGTTGTACGGGCCGCTGCACGGCGGCGCAAACGAGGCCGTGCTGCGCATGCTGCGCGAGATTGGTTCGGTCAGCAACATTCCGCCCTTCGTCAAGGAGGTCAAGAGCGGCGTGGGCGCGCGTCTGATGGGCTTCGGCCACCGCGTGTACAAGAACTACGATCCACGCGCGCGTGTGATCAAGCGGCTCGCGGATCAGGTATTCGACCTCGTGGGCAAAAAGAGCCCGCTCTTGGCGGTAGCTCTCGAGCTCGAGAAAATAGCGCTGAGCGACGAGTACTTCGTGTCGCGCAAGCTCTATCCAAATGTCGATTTCTATTCCGGGTTGATCTACGAGGCCCTCGACATCCCGGTCGACATGTTCCCCGTATTGTTCGCGATCCCACGCACCTCTGGCTGGCTCGCGCAGTGGGAGGAGATGCTGCTCGACAAAGATCAGAAGATCGCGCGTCCGCGGCAGATTTACACGGGCTACGATGAGCGCAAATTCGTACCCATGGGGCAGCGCGCCCAGAGCATGCGTCCGAGTGCCGAAGCCTCCAAACGCGAGACGGACTGATTATGACCACCGCCGCAGAAGTGATGACACAAGTCGGTGCGCGACTCGCCGCCAACAAGGACGCCGTTTCGTCGATTGGTGCGAGTTACAAATTCGTGCTCGAGGGCGAAGGCGGCGGCACCTGGCTGATGAACCTCAAGGGAACGGCGACGCTCAGCGCCGGCGACGGGGTGGCAGATTGTACGCTCGCGATGTCCGCTGAAAATGGCGTAGCGCTCTTCGAGGGCCGGGTTTCCGGCGAACAACTCTTCTTCAGCAACCAACTGCGCGTCGAGGGCGACATGAGCCTCGCTCTACGACTGCAGGCGTTGCTGGCGATTGTCCGCTAAAACTCCGATGTCCAAGAAGCGCGCCGACCTCGCAGGGACGTGGCCCCTCTTCGAGGAGGGGCACAAGGCGCCGTTCCCCGCGAATCCGCACCGCACGCTGAACGATTCGGCTCCCCCTGAGTGGGAACTCACGGCTCTCGATGCTCGCACGGATTTTCCGGAAAGCAATCCGCAGACCGATCGCGAAGTCAAAAAGCTGCGTGAAACGCTACCGCCCACGGCGCCTGAGTGGATGCGTGCGGCGCGCGCACTCGCGGATTGGCTCGAGCGGCGTATCGCCAGCGGCTCGATTGATCCCGTCGATCAGGCGACGCTCGCGCGCACGTGGGCTGCCTGGAGCCTGGCTGGGTCCAGTGAGGCTCACGTGTTGCGTGTCGCTCACTTAGTGGGTCGCGCACATACTGCACTCCGCGATGCTCCACGCCAACGCATCGCAGACGCGCAGGCCGCGTTAAACGCTTGCGCTGGTGTACTGCACAAGGGCATGCCTGCCGCGCTGCGCGACCGCATGCCGATGGAGCGCGTGCTCTACGTAGTGCGCGCCCTGTACGATGAAGCCGATCACTGGGCGGCCATCGTCGAGGGCACGGCCGAGCTACTCGGCTGGAAAGACTACGCACGAGTGCATGCCGCTGCCGCGATCCGTGCGGTGATCGAAAAGGGTCGCTGAGGGTGTAATGCCCGAGCCAGCAGAGCCCGTCCGCGTGGCGTTCTTCGGCCTGCTGGGAACCTGGACGCACATGGCGGCCCGCCAGGTGTTCGGCAACCAAGCGAGCTACCTGGAGAACGCCACGATTGCCGAGGTTTTTGCAACTGTGCGCGCCGGCGGCGCGAGCCACGGCGTCGCACCGATCGAAAACTCCACCGAGGGCGGCGTCAATCAGACGCTGGACGAGTTGATCGAACACGACTTGTCCATCCAACGCGAAGTCGTGCTGGACATCTCACAGTGCTTGCTCGCGAAGAGCAGCGAACTCTCGGCGATCACGCGCGTAGCGTCGCATCCCCAGGCGCTCGCACAGTGTCGTCGCTGGCTTCTCGAGCATCTGCCGAATGCGCGCCAAATCGTGTCGTCGTCGACGAGTTCGGCCGCGCGCGAGGCGGCAAGCGACGTGAACTCCGCAGCAATTTCGAGCCCGCTCGCCGCGGAACTCTATGGTTTGGAGGTTGTCGTCAAAGGCATTCAAGACCATGCGAACAATCAGACACGTTTCGTCGTCGTCGCAGACCGGGACTCCGCGCCAACGGGCGCCGACAAAACGAGCCTGGTGTTCTCGACCGCGCATGCGCGCGGCGCGCTCCTGCGCGTGCTCACGGTCTTCGATCGCGCAGGACTCAACCTGACTCGCATCGAATCGCGGCCCGCGCTCGGCAAGCGTTGGGAGTACGTGTTCTTGGCCGACCTCGAAGGACATCGGCTCGACTCAGCGGTCGCGAGCGCGCTCGCCGAGCTTCGTTCCATCTGCTCGATGGTCAAGGTCCTCGGCAGTTACCCAAGGGCTTGATATTCACCAATATTTTCGGTGTGTTTCACGCCAACGTCTGCCCGCGCGGACCATGTAGGTTCGTGTAGACATGAGTGCGCATATTCGATATGCTGTTGCATAAGTGGTCAACGAACGGGCGATCCAGGCGGAAACCGCGGCGGACAGCGGCCTGCGTTCGCGTGCTCCCCTCACTTATGCCCTTCGGGAAGACGGCGTCGAGCACCGGATCACCAAGGTGTCGACGCTCCTCGGCCGCGGGAGCGGCGCCGATATCATCCTCGCCGGCGGGCTCGTCTCGCGTCTGCACGCGCGTCTCACGATTGGCGACCAAGGGATCTCGATCGAAGACCTCGGCAGCCGCAACGGCGTGCTCGTCAACGGCGAACGGATCGCGGCAGCGACCCCACTCACGCCCGGCGACAATATTTGCTTGGGTGACACCGCGCTCGTACTCACCCAGCTGGAAGTCACGCCGATCCGGCAGAGCGCGACCATCACCGACGGTCGAGCGCCCCGCGATTCGGACCTCGTGCCCGCCGGGACCTACGCGAGTGACGACATCTCGATCGCCACGCGGCGCGCCGACGCGTTTCAGCTCTTGGCCGGAGTCGTGGACAAGGCACTCACGCTTGGTCGCGGTGAAGAGGCCGAGCGACTGATCGCGACTCATCTGGTCGCCGCGTTGAGTGACGCGAGCACCGGCCGCGGACTACCACCCGAGCTCGCGCGCTCCGCTAGCCAATATGCGATCAAGCTGGGGCTGGCGACCGGCAAAGCGGGGTGGCTGGATTTTCCCTTTCGGATGTACCGCGCTCTCGGCACGGTCATGCCGCTGCCTATCGTGGACGAGCTGTATACGGTCTTACGCCGCGTGCGCGGCATCGACCGCGAGCTGCTGCGTCAGTACGTCGAGGCGTTGCGCGACGCCAGCGACAAGCTGAGCCCGCCGGAGCGTTTCGTATTACAGCGGCTGGAAGGGCTCGAGCGGCTGGCTATCTGGCAGCCGGATACTTGAGCAAAGCAGTTCGCGTTTCCGATTTGCTCATGCGGCTCTAAGCTGAGCCACATGCCAGTGAAGATCTTCGTTCGCTATTTCGTGCGTGGCTGTCTGGTCTCTGCGCCGCTCGGCCTGACCATCTACATCCTGTATACGATCTTGAGGACGATCGATCAGTGGCTGCCGATTGGGATCCCCGGCGCGGGCTTGGTGATCACCGTGCTGCTGGTCGTGCTCGTGGGATTTTTGACGTCGAACGTCGTCGGACGCTCAATCGTCGAATTCGCCGAAGGGCTCTTGACGCACCTGCCGCTGGTCAAGCTCATCTACACGTCGATCAAGGACCTCGTTCGTGCATTCGTGGGCGACAAGAAGAGCTTCGATCAGCCGGTAGCGGTCGCCCTGCATCCAACCAGTGGTTTGCGCGCTCTCGGTTTCATCACACGCGAGGCAATCCCACAGCTAGGCCTCTATCAACACGTTGCCGTCTATTTTCCGCAGTCGTATAACTTTGCCGGATACCTCGCCCTCGTGCCGCGCGAACAGATCGAGCCGCTCGACGTGAACAGCGGTGAGCTGATGACGTTCATCGTCTCCGGTGGCGTCTCGGGCTTCGGCGTCGGCCAATCACTATTGCCGCCACCGAACGTGCGCGCGCCGTAGTCCGGGATTCGCGCAAGCGCCAACGCGCTAGCAAATATCAGCCCTGATCCGGCTCGAGCATGCGCGAGCTCAGATTCAGCGCGCCATCCTGCACCGAGGCCAGGATGCGTTCGGCTTCGTCCTCTGGAAACCCGAGTAGCTGGACCAGCTTGTCGAGTAGGGCCTTCTCGGTTGCGCTCTGCTCGCCGTCGGCGTGAGTGAGCAGCGCAGCGTTCGCCAGCAGGAGCTCGCGCTCTTCCTCTGAGAGAGCTCCGAGCGGCGCGTCCGCACTGAGTGTGCGCTTGTGCTTGGCGTAGTCGAGCAGCTCGCGTTCTTCCTCGTCGCTGGCATCGAAGCCGCAGAGCAGGCCCTCGATGACGCCCGACTCAGGAGTGGCGACTTTGCCGTCCGCCCACGCGACCGCGACCAAGCATTTGACGATGTTCTTCTCGCCCGGCGTCATTGCGGTGAGAGGCTAACACTCCGCCCGCTAAAGCGCGAGCCCTGCGCGGCGCGCCGGAGCGAGTGCTCCAAGAGCGCGCCACGCCGGAGCTCAGGAGCTCAGTATCGGTACAGCTCCGGCTTATAGGGCCCTTCCACCGGCACGCACAGGTACTCGGCTTGTTTGGCGCTCAGGCGATCGAGCTTTACGCCGAGTTTGCCCAGGTGCAGGCGCGCCACCTTCTCGTCGAGCTTCTTCGGGATGAGGTGCACACCGACCGGCATCTTCTCCCCGAACAACGCAAGCTGAGCCAGCACTTGATTGGTGAAGCTCGAGCTCATCACGAAACTCGGATGGCCGTTCGCGCAGCCGAGATTCACGAGTCTACCGCGCGCGAGCACGATCAATTTCTTACCATTCGGGAAGATGAAATGATCGACCTGCGGCTTGATGCCCTCTTCGCGGATCTCCTTGTTGCCCTCGAGCCACGCGATGTCGATCTCGCTGTCGAAGTGGCCAATGTTGCACAAGATGGCCTCGTTCTTCATGGCCTGCATGTGCGGAGCACGGACCACGTCGCAGCAACCGGTAGCCGTCACGATGATGTCGGCAACGGGCGCGACTTCGTCCATCGTGCGCACTTCGTAGCCCTCCATCGCCGCCTGCAGCGCGCAGATTGGGTCGATCTCCGTGATGATCACGCGAGCGCCGAGACCACGCATGGCTTGAGCGCAGCCCTTGCCGACCTCGCCGTAGCCCGCAACCACCGCTACTTTGCCGGCGAACATCACGCCCGTGGCGCGCTTGATGCCGTCGGTGAGGGATTCGCGGCAACCGTACAGGTTGTCGAACTTGCTCTTGGTCACCGAGTCGTTCACGTTCATCGCCGGACACTTGAGCGTGCCCTTCTTGAACATCTCGTACAGACGGTGAACGCCCGTAGTCGTCTCTTCACTGATGCCGCGAATCGGATCCGAGCCGGTGAACAGCTGGGGATGCTTATTGTGGACCCACAGCGTCAAATCGCCGCCGTCGTCCAAAATCATGTTCGGACCTTGCCCACCGGAGAACGCGAACAATTGGCGCTCGAGGCACCAGTCGTACTCGACCTCGGTTTCGCCTTTCCATGCGAACACGGGCACGCCCGTCTTGGCGATCGCGGCTGCGGCGTGATCCTGAGTCGAATAGATGTTGCACGACGTCCAAGTCACCTCGGCACCGAGCGCGGTCAACGTTTCGATTAAGACCGCCGTCTGAATCGTCATGTGCAGACAGCCACCGATGCGTGCGCCTTTGAGCGGCTTCTTGGCGCCGAACTCCTCGCGCAGAGCCATCAGCCCCGGCATCTCCGTCTCGGCGATTTCGATCTCCTTGCGGCCCCAATCGGCGAGACCGATGTCCGCTACGCGGTAGTTCTTGCCCTCTTGCGTCGGAACACTCTCTTGTTTGCGCCGAACGGGGGCGCCGCCCTGTACCACTTCACTCTGAGCCATGATGCTTCGTCTCCTTATGTACCTATCGAGTCGCCCGGAAAAATTACCGGGAGTGAGTCTGTCGAACCCCTGGACGCCTACCGGCGAGCAAGAGCCACGGCAAATGGCCGTCCAATCCGTTCTGCACGAGACCGTGTGCGAGTTCGCTGACGCGGACACCGCTGAGGCCGGCGCTGATCGCAAAGTCCTCGAGCTCCTTGGGCTCGAAGCCCATCCAAACGTCGGCTTGCGCGTCGCGCAGAGCTTCATCCGCATGCCGCGCGTAGTCGAGCAGCAGCAAGTGTCCGCCTGGACGCAGCAGTGCCGCCAGTAAACGCAAGGTCTCACGCGGTAGCGGCGCGTGGTGCAAAACCCGCGACGCGACCACGACGTCCGCTCCCGCGCCGACGGCGGCGCTCAGCGCACGATCGTCGAGTTCCGCGGCGAGCAATTGCACATTTTCGTAACCTCGCGCTTGCACGCGACGCTTGGCACGCGCCAGCTGCGCGTCGCTGCGGTCGAACGCTACGACCTTGCGAAACGTGGGCGCCAAAACGTCCAACAAAGGGCCGTCACCCGTGCCGGCGTCTACCGCCAAATCACGGTGCTCGAGCAATGCGCCCAGCGCCGTCAGATAGGCGGGCAACTCCGCAGCCAGCATGAGCGGCTCGTCGCTTTGCGCGGGCACCGCGAAAAACTCGCGCGTACGCTGATCGCGATTTTTGACCACGCCTGCAATGCGCGCCAGGCTGCCGTCCGTCTCACACAACTTGCGCCCCGCCAGCACGGCGTCCGACACGACCGGATCGTGCTCCACCTCTCGAGCGAGGCGCACGAGCGTTCTGGTTCCCTGCCGCCGCTCGCCCAGTAACCCCGCTTGGCGGAGAGGCGCGGCGTGACGCGAAACGTTCGACTGCGACTCGTGGAGTAACTCCGCTAGCTCACCGAGCGCGAGCTCCTCGGCTGCCGCGAGCGCGAGCAGGCGCAGCCGGAATGGATCGCTCAGCAGGCGATACAAGTGCCAACGCGCGTCGAGAGGAGCAGCCGCCGTCATGCCTACGGACCCCATAGTTACATACATGCGAAAGCTTGCAAGCTTTCATTAACTAGCAGTAATATTAATAGGTTAGAAAGACACGGAGCGACCGCTGCGCTGCATCGCCCCCATTGGACCCGAGGCTCGGCAGGAGCGCACCACCGGCCAACCAGTTTACAAAAACGCGCCGATCCCGTCGCCCTGATCTGCTGCGCTCTTGTTCGGCACCGTAGTAGTAGAGTGCCTCGCAATGGATCGCTTTCGGCGCTTCGATGAGGCGTACTACCACCGCTTCTACGAGTCACCCCAGACTCGCGTGGTATCGCCCGAGGAGCACGCCAACTTGGCGAGCTTCGTATTTGGGTTTGCCCGCTGGAACCACGTCGAGCTCAAGAGCGTTCTCGACATCGGTGCGGGCGTCGGTCTGTGGAAGCATTGGATCGAGAAGCATGAAAAGGGCATTTCGTACACGGGCACCGAAGTCAGTAGCTTGATGTGCAAAAAGCACGGCTTCATGCACCGGGACATCGCGCGCTGGCGTGATCGGAAGAAACACGACCTCATTATTTGCCAGGGCGTGCTCCAGTATTTGCCGGATCCCGATGTCGCGCCCGCCGTCGCCAACATCGCCGCCATGTCACGGGGTTTGGTCTACATGGAAGTGACCACGCGTTCCGATCTGCGAGATCGGACGGACAAGACGCGCACCGACCAGGACATTCATGTGCGCAACGGCTCGTACTACCGCGGCATCTTGGCCAAGCACCTCACCAGCGTTGGCGCCGGCCTGTGGTGGATCAAGGACCGCCCGCCGCCGTTCTACGAGCTCGAAATGGCCGGTTGAGGTGGAAACGCGCAGCGTCGTCCGCTTCGTGTTCGCCGTGGTGTGCCTGGGCGCCACGGCGCTCGGCTTGAACAACACTTACGGCAACAACGACGACGTTCGCAAACTGGCGGAGCAAACCGCCTGCGGTGCGCCTGGCTGCAGTGTGAAGATCCTGCACGAATCACGCTCGGCGCTCAACCAACAGTTCGGGTTTCAGACCGAGCTCGTGCAAAAGGGTAAGCCCACGCGGGACGCCAGCGTAGACGTCGAGTGCCAGCGCCCGCAGATCCTGCTCGGCAGCTACCAGTGCCGCGTCACGAGCGGCGGCTTGCCAACACCTTGAGCAATTAGTTCAGGCTCTTGTCGCGCGCACCCTCGAGCTCCGCCAGGAAGCGACGCACCTCAGCCACGTCTCCCGCGTGCGGGAACGCGCTCAAGTAGCAATTCAGATCGGCGATCGCCGCGGCGGGCGCGCCGAGCTTGGCGCACAGGTAGCCGCGGTCGCGCAGTTCATCGGTCGCGTCCGGCAACAGATCGATCAACCGGTCGAGTACCAAGAGCAAGCTCGGGTAAGCCGCGCGCTCGGCGTAGATGCCGCGCAGGTTCATCAACATGCGCCCGAGAATGTGACGAACCGGCGTGGCCGCCAGCATTTCATCGCGCAAGACGAGCTTGCCGCCGATGCGCCGCAACAGTTCACGCAAATCTGCTTCGACCAAGAGCGAGCCATCGGAGAACGGATCGATGATCACCGCCTCTTGCTCGCGGTCGACGCGCACCAGGAAATGACCTGGAAAGCTGACACCGCGAGCGTTGATGCCGACACGCTTGGCTACCTCGACGAACACGATCGAGAGCGAAATCGGAATGCCGACCTTGCGCTCGATCACGTCGCACAAAAACGAGTTACGTGGGTCGTAATAGTCTTCTCGATTGCCGCGGAAGCCGGAGCGCACGCATAGGTGATCAGCCAGCGCGCGCGCCTGCAGCGGCGCCGGAAGTTCGTTGACACCGCGTCGCGCGAGCGGCTCGGCCAGCGCGTCGAGTCGGCGAGTTTGCTCCGCGATATCCAGCTCTGGATGCGCGTCACGCGCGATCAACAGCGCACCCGTCAGGAGGTCGAGCTGATCATCCGTTTGTGCGGCGTAGCTCTTGAAATCCACCGCACTAGTATATACCCGAGGAGTGCAGCGGTCGCGCGGACTGCGCTTTTTTGTGGGTCAAGCTCGCGAACTACGGTGCTAGGCTCGCGGCGAGCCCATGAAAGTCGACGAGATCATGATGCGAAATGTGCGCAGCATCGCACCGGAGGACACGCTCGGTACGGCCGCGCAGATCATGTGGGAAGCCGACTGCGGCGCGGTACCCGTGGTGGAGAGCGACGGGCGCTTGGTCGGCATCATCACCGATCGCGACATCTGCATGGCGGCGCATTTGCAGGGCGCGCCGTTGCGGGATTCGCATGTCGCGAGTGCGATGGCGCGCGACGTCAAGGTCTGTTCGCCGCGCGACACGCCTGCGACGGTGGTGGCGATCATCCAGCAAAGCAAGATCCGCCGAGTGCCCGTGGTCGACGACCAGGGACGGCTGATTGGCATCATCACCCTCGCTGATCTGGCGCGTTTGGCGGGCAGCCCGCAAGCGCAAGCAGCCGACGGCATCAGCCCCACCTCCATCGCCCATACGCTGGCCGCGGTTAGCGAGCCCCGGCGCGCCCGTTATCCGGGTGGGATCCCGGGCGCGCGCTGAGCCCGCCGGGCACGCTCGAACCGTTTGTCCAACGAAGTGCGCAGGATTTGCTCTAGCTTAGCAAGCGGATGTCGGCTGCCTACGCAGTGATCGTCGATGTGCCGGCGAGTGAAATCAAGCGCGCGACGCCGGCGATTTCGACGTGCAATAAGGCTTTAGGTCAGGACCGCTGCCTCTTGCACGGGGCGGATCGAGAAAGCGCGGAGTGGTTCGCCGTCGTTCGCTTCGATGATGAAACGCAGCAGTCTTGCTCCATCGAGCTCCACCAAGCAGATCCGAACGGGCCGACGGTAGCGACGACCGCGCTGCGCTTCTCCACGCTCGATTCCGCCGACGAACGCTGGGCGTCCGCAGGGGTCGTCGTGGCCGCCTTGGTACTCGCGCAAAGGCCGTCACCGGAGCCCGCGCCGATCGTTCCTCCGGTCGTGCCGCCGCCTCCACCTATGTTGCCGCCACCGACCAAGCCCGAGCAAAACGCTTGGCTCCGTGCCGAGGCAGGTGGTGAGCTCGCCAACGATTTGTCGGGTGGACCTTGGCAGGCGGGAGGAACGCTCCGCCTCGGAGTTGCCTTCAACCACCCGGCCGCATTCGCGTTGGGTGCTCTATCCTACGGAGCGCGTCCTGTGGGTTCGCCGGGACTGCAATGGCTGGACGGTTCGCTCGGCTTTGGCGCCCATGTAGGTTTGGCGGACGGCCAGGCGGCCCTGGAGCTCCACATGGAGGCGGTGTTCGAATCCGTTTCCATTGAAGCTAGCCAAGGCCCGCGGACGGAATCCGCGCGGCGATTTCGGCTCGGTCCGGGCTGGGGGCTCGACGGAGATTGGTATTTCACGGCAAATTGGGCGCTCGTGGCTGGGCTCGAAGCGTCCGTGCTACGGCCGACGGTCGTCATCCGGGTCGCGGACAAGACGGTCGAGAGCTTGCCGTCATTCGGGTGGAGGTTCATTTCTGTGGTCCGCTACGATCTAAGGTGACTGATTTCCCGGAGTCTCCCCGACCAACTGACTGAATCCGAGCCGCTCCCATGCCTCCGCGTGCGATAATCAACCACCCAGCGATGGCCGAGCTCAAGCACTTGAGGGCTCTGCAGGGTGGTGCCGTGGGCGCGCCGTCCGGCGAGCGCGTTTCCGACGAGGACATCGTGCGTGGCCTCGTCGCGTGTGAGGAGTGGGCCGCCGAGGAACTCTACGATCGCTTGCACCCCGTCGTGGATCGCGCTCTCCGTCGCGTGCTGCAAACCAGCGCCGAGGATCACGACGATCTCGTGCAGATCGTGTTCGAGCGCATCGTGCGCACGCTCACAGAGCGGCGTTTCGCCGGGGCGTGCAGCCTGTCGACTTGGGCCACGGCCATTTCCGCACACGTCGGCATCGACGCCCTGCGGGCCAAGGTGCGTGAACGCGGCGTCGTTTGGGAAGATCGCTCGCGCGCGGAGGAGCAAGCTGCACGTATCTCATCGGGCAACCTCGAACGGCAACTCGAAGCGCGCGCCGAAATCGCCGAGCTACACGCCATTTTGGCGCGCATGGATCCGGCGCACGCCGAGACCGTCATCCTGCACGACGTGCACGGCCACGAGCTCTCCGAGATCGCACTGATCATGGGCGTTTCAATCGCCGCCGCACAGTCGCGCCTGGTGCGTGGTCGAAAAGAGCTACTCCGCCGCGCCCGCGCGCGCCTCGTGAGGCCGTCATGAACGACGAAGCCGCCGAGGTCAAAAAACTACTCGCTCCGCTGCGTGATCGCCCCGTCAGCGTGGCAGACGTGGAGCGGCTGTCGCTGCGGCGCGCGCGCATCGTCGCGTCGTTGAAGCAAGAAAACGTACGCCTGTACGACCGTCGCGCGCAGCGTCGAGCGCTGTCCGTCGGACTGGCTGCGGCTCTTTCGGTCGCCGCGGCCGCGGGTGCGTGGTTCGGTGTGCGACATTTGTCGGCGCCCGCTGCGCAGGCAGCCATTTTGGCGGAGCCACGCCTCACGTTGTTGGGAGGCGACACGTCCGCGAGCGCTAACGGCCGCCTGCTCCACGCCGGAGATTCCGTCGGCATCGGTGAAAGCGAAATCCAAACGGCAACGCGTGGCCCTGCCGAGTTCAAGGGCTCGAGTGGCCTCGACCTCAGCCTGGCCGAGGCAACGCAGCTGTCCGTGGCTGGCATCCTCGGCGACAAGAGCTCGAACCACGTGGACCTGCGACATGGAGAAGTGACGTGTCGGGTCCCGCACCTGGCGGACGGCGAGCGCTTTTCGGTGGTCACTCCCGACGCTCGCGTGGTCGTACACGGGACGGTTTTTTCCGTGCGCTTCGATCCGACCCTCAGCAGCGGCAACCAGACCTGCGTGCGCGTCACGCAGGGCGTCGTCATCGTCTATCACGGTAGCGGGGAAACCGCGCTCAACGCCGGCGACGCGTGGGGTTGCTCCGCGCTCGAACCCGCGGCGGCGAGCGCGCCGGCCGGCGAAGTCACGCAGAGCGCAGACGACACGACACACCAGCCGAGCCCGGCTGTAAAATCGTCACATGCGGCGCTGCGCAGCTCGCCGCGCGACGTCCCTGCGCACGGCACCTTGGCGGAAGAGACCAAACTCTTGCAGTCGGCCCTCGCCTCCGAGCGAGTCGGAAACCTCGAGCAATCGCGCACGCTGCTGCAAACACTGCTCTCGGAATATCCGAGCTCACCGCTTGCGCACGAAGCAACGCGGGCCCTCGCGCGAGTCAGTGCCGAACAGTAAGTCGCTCGCGTCCTTCACTCAGCGGGACTAGACTGACGCGCATGCGCGTGCCGCGACTCTTGAACATGCGCCACGTTCGCTGGCTACCAGCGCTACTGTCCTTGGCCGCGCTCGGATGCAGCAACGAAACCGTGGTGAGTCTGCTCGAACAGCCTCGCCCGCAGGTCGCTCTCGACGGGGCGGGCGGCGCAGATGGCGCACTGCCGGCTGAAGCAGGCTCGCCTGAAGCCGGTCCGCCCGATGCGTCACCCGCGGACAGGCGTCTCATTCACCGCTATAGCTTCTCGGGCACGGGCACCGAGGCTGTCGACTCAATTAGCGGCGCCAACGGCACGATCATCAACGGCGCGACGCTCGACGGAGCCGGTCACTTGCCGCTCGACGGTAGCGACGACTATGTGAGCTTGCCGAGCCGACTGATCTCCGGACTGACGGACGCAACGATCGTGGCTTGGCTCGACTGGGCCGGGGGTGCTTGTTGGCAACGCCTGTTCGAGTTCGGCAGCAGCGACACCGGCCCAAACCAGCAGGGCAATGCCGTCACCGAGCTCTTCAGCACGCCCCTGCGTTGCCCCGGGACGGGCCCCACCGTTTCCTACTCTACCCTGCCCTTCAGCGACGCAGTCGACAGCAACGCGCCGTTTCCAGCCCCTGGCCAGTACGTCCCCATCACGATCGTGTTCGACGGCACGAACGCAACGATGGCGCTGTACGTGAACGGCACTCTACTCGGTACGAACGCACTTCATCCGCTCGCGAACATCGACGACGTCACCGCGTGGCTCGGCCGCTCGATCTGGCCGCAGGACGTGAACCTGCACGGCACCTACGACGAGTTCCGGATTTACAACTACCCGCTCTCCGACGCCGAGCGCATCGCCGTCGAGGCGGCGGGCCCCGACACGCTGCCATGATTTTCTTACGCGCAAACCCGGCCTAGATCCGGCCCTGAACCGAGACACTCGTCCGGAGCTGACTATTGTGGTTGCAATCAGCGCGCAAACGACTACGTTCCGCGAGCCCTTCGGTCGGACCCCCGATGCGAACGGCGGTCCGGGGCGTAGCGCAGCCTGGTTAGCGCACTTGACTGGGGGTCAAGGGGTCGGCGGTTCGAATCCGCCCGCCCCGACCACTTTTCTGTTTTTCGGTTCAGGTATTCGAGACTTAGAAGATCAGCTGATCTGCCGTTTCCCGCCAGTTACCCAAGCCGGGCAACCGCATCGCGCAAATCAGCCCCCGTCGCGTGCACGTAGCGCTGCGTGGTGACGAGCTTCGAGTGACCCGCGAGCTCGCGGACCGCTTCGAGGTTCGCCCCGCCGCGCACGAGCGCGGACAGAAGGAAGTGACGGAGGGCGTGGAAGCTGCGAAGCGGGAGCTTGTGCCGCGTCTGAAGCTTGTTCAGGCGCGTCCACACCGCTTGCCGCGACGGCGTCTCACCTCGCCGGTTCACGACGATGTGAGCCGCCGGCAATTTCCCACGCAGCGCAGGCGCGATCAGCTCAGCTAGCCGAGGCGCGATCGGAACGACCCGATCGTGACCCGACTTCGGCGCCACGAGCTCCCCTTCCGAGAGAGCTCGCCGCACCGTGATGATGCCGGTCTTCAGATCGACATCACCAACTTCCAGCGCGCGCACCTCGCCTTGCCGAAGGCCGGCAAAGGCGGCGAACGCGATGGCTGTTTTGAGCCAGCCGCGCGCCGCTCCGAGCATCGCCTCGATCTCTTCCATCGAAGGCGCGCTCGGCAGTTTCCTTCCCGGCGGTGGCGGTTTCGGCAGCTCAGGCATGTGCCCGAGGTAACCGGTCTCAACCGCCGCGGAGAGGATGGTCCGAAGAAAATTCACCGGACCCCGCGCCTGGATCTCGCGCTTCGCGCAAATCGTCATGAAAGCCCGGACGATCTGCGGATTGATCGCGTCCACACGCGACGAGCCGAGCTCATCGAGCAGCCCCTGCCTCAAAAGCGCCTTGTAGCGCTTCCAAGTGCCCGCCCGAAACTTCGTGCGGTAGAGCGGCTCGAACGTCTCCTCGACGAACGCCCGCAGTGTGGGAGCTGCCGGCAGCAAGTCGAGCGTGCCCGTCGCGTGCGCGACCTCCATCAGGCGCCGAGCTTCGGCCTCCGCACCCGCTCGCGTTTGAATACGCGCATCGCGCCGAAACCGCTGCTCGCGCCCGTCCTTGTCTCGAAATCGAAAATCAATGACCAGTCGGGACCTACCGTCCCGCGTCCGCTTCCGGACTCCACTGTCGAACTTTCCCATGGTTCTCTCCACAGGCGGTCGCCTCACGCGCGACGGCCGTGATTGTAGCCGAACGCGCGCAAGCGAACGCCCCGGGCTACGGCTCCGGAAAGCGAACCCGCCAATTTCGGCCGAATTTGAAGGCGCGAATGCCGCCGCCGAGGTCGGCGACGACGGCGTCGCCTTCGCGGCGTTGGGCGCGGCGGAGGCGAGCGCGAAGCGCTTCGGGGGCGCTGCTCAGTTTGGCGGCGGCCGATTCGACGGTGTCGTAGAGCGGGCGCGCGCTGCGCGCAGCGCGCACCTGAGGCGCACTTGCGGCTGTGCTCGTGTGATCGCCA
>DASXKQ010000192.1:0-23544 GCA_036496745.1 Polyangiaceae bacterium | reverse complement strand
AAGCGTGCGCGCGATCTCGTCCTTCTCGAGCATGCAAGGAGCCTAGCGTACACGGCAGAGGTTTGCACCCCAGTGTCTCGTTTTCGTTACATCGTTTTCCTTCGACGCATGAGTGCGTTGCTTTACGGGTGGTCGATGCTTGCGCTGGCCTGCGACAGAACACGAGTGGGCCGGCCCATGAACGGGCCAGAGCACATCGCGCCCATCGCAAGCGCCGCCGCAAGCTCCCCCTCCCCGCCGCTCACGCTCAGCGTGCTTGGCCTCAACGATCTGCACGGTCGCCTGCGCGCGCTGCCGGCCTTCGCCGGTTACCTCGACAACGTGCGCCGCGCCCGTGCGGCGGACGGCGGCGGCGTCGCCTTCGTCGACGCGGGCGACATGTTTCAGGGCACGCTCGAGTCGAATTTGACCGAGGGCGCCTCGGTGGTGACGGCCTACGATGCGCTCGGCGTCACGCTGGCCGCGCTCGGCAACCATGAGTTCGATTTCGGACCGGCAGGGCCGAGCTCCGCGGGCGATCCGCAGGGCGCGATTCGAGCGCGTATTTTGCAGGCGCACTTTCCGATCTTGTCCGCGAATTTGCGCGAGCGTGACGGCGCGCGGCCAAGCTGGGTAGAGAGCTCGCGGCTCGTGAGCATCGCCGGGGTGCGCGTGGGTTTCGTGGGCCTCCTGACCAAGGAGACGCCGAGCATCGTGATGTCCGCCTGGTTTCAGGGACTCGACGTGGCCGACCTCGCGCCGACGCTCGTGACTGAAGCGAGCGAGCTACGCAAGCAAGGCGCAGAGCTCGTGATCGCGGTCGCCCACGCGGGCGCCGACTGCAAGCGCTTCGACGACCCTCACGATCTAACAAGCTGCGGGGGCAACCGCGAGATCTTCGACGTGGCCGCCGCGCTGCCGCCCAAGCTGGTGGACGCGATCTTCGCCGGCCACACGCACGCCGGCGTCGCGCAGATCGTAAACGGCATTCCCATCGTCGAGGCGTACGCGCGCGGCCGCGCATTTTCCCGCATCGATTTCGCGCTCGATCGTCGCACGCACGCGCTGCTCTCGAGCAAGCTCTTTCCGCCGCACGAGCTGTGTCCGAAGCTGCTCGAGGACGGCTCGTGCGTGCTTTCGGACTACGAGGGCGCGCCGGTGCGAGCGAGTGCCAGCGTCGAGCAAGCCATCGCGCCCGCGCTCGCACTTGCGGACGAACGGAAGAACCAGCCGCTCGGCGTCACGCTGAGTGACGCGATCCACGGCTCCGGCAAACAAGAGTCCGCTCTCGGCAACCTGTTTGCCGACCTCTTGCGCGAAGCCGTACCCGGCGCCGACGTCGCGTTGCTCAACGGCGGTACGCTGCGAGCCGACTTCAACGCCGGCCCGCTCAAGTACGGGGACGTGTTCGAGGCCATGCCCTTCGACAACCAGGTCGCTCAGATCCGTCTGACCGGCGCCGAACTCAAACGACTCTTGCTCGCCCACCTCACGAGCGACGCCCACGCGCTGATCTCGCTGAGCGGAATCGAGCTCGTGCTCAGCTGTGACAAGACGGGGCCCAAGCTCAGCCTACTCCGCCACGGCAAACACGCGATCGCCGACCAAGACTCGTTGCTACTCGCCACCAGCGACTACCTCGCGCTCGGCGGCGACGACCTGTTCCGCCCGCTCGAGCTGCCACGCGAACGCATCCAGATCGACAGCAATCTGCTCTTCCGCGACGCGCTGCTCGCGGGGTTGAAGAAGCGCCAGCGCCTCGCCGGCAGTGATCACGCGCTGCTCGATCCAGCTCACCCGCGGCTCAAGCTGCCGTCGGCGCGGCCTGTGCGGTGTCCGTAGGGCTCTCAGCTCGTTGCGCGTCGGCGGAGATCGAGCGGTCCGCTCCGACTTGCGACTCGCCGTCAGCGCGCGACGAGCGCTGCCTTTTTCTCACATCCGGTAGTTGACTGACAACGACCCGACGTACGTCTTCATCCCGTAGTGGCCGGGATAGCCATTGGGCGTGTTGTCGACGTCGGACCCGCCGAACGCGTAGTAGCCGCCGAGGTCGAGCTCGAGCTTCGAGAGCTTGACGCCGACGCCCGCGTGAATCGAGTGAATCAAGCCGGGCGGGACGAAGAAGAAGCCCGCGTGATCCTTGGGAGTGGCCGACTGAGTGAGCACGTATCCGGCGCGCACGGGGATCATGTCCGAGACGACATACTCGAGGCCGCCGCCGACCGCGAACGTATTGATCCAGTTGAGCGTCTGGGTCTGATCACCCTGCGAGCTGTGGATCACGATCTCCTTGTTGGATTCCGAATAGAGCAGGTAGCGGAGGTCCAACGCGACGGTAAGCTTGTCCGGGATCACGTCGTACGCGAAGCCGACGCGGAAGCTATGAGGAAACGAGAACTTCGACGACCAAGTGTCGGTGATGGGCCCTGCGTTGAGCTTGCCGTCGACCTTCGTCGTCGTCTTCGTGCGATACGCGAGGCCGAAGCGCAACTGCGGCGTGGCGCGAAAGTACAAGCCTAGGTGCCCGCCCAAGTAGCTTGCCCCCGAAAGGTTTGCCTTGCCCGCGACGAGCGCGCCTGCGGGCGGCGTAGGCAGGCTGAGCTTCAGCTGCTCGATCACGTAGGATGCGCGATAGCCGACGCCGATCGAAAAATTCTTCGTGACTTCGAAAGCGGCTGCCGGTGAAAGCTCGAACGCCCCAACCGTGATGCCGTTCGGTGGCGGCGGCACGCCGGGCGGCGTACCGGGCGGAAGCGCGATGGCGCTGTACTCCGCGCCAAACCCACCCACCGCATAGGTGGCGAGGCCGATGACGACGCGATCACTCAAGCGATAGCCGGCTCCGAGGAAGAAAGTTGGGAACACCGTCGACTTGCTGTCGACTTGAGTATTGGGGCCGTCCGCGGGGCCGCGAAGAGGCACCAAAGTCGGCGCGATCGCAGCCGTGCCCGTGAAAGTTTGGACTTCGGCGAGCTCGCCCGCGTTGTGGTACACCGCTGTGGCGCTATGCGTATTCGCTGCGCTCGTGCTGCCCATACCAACTGAGCGTGCGTCGTAGTTGGTCGGTGGCTCGGTGGTTGCGTGAGCGCGCGCGACGAGGGTTGCGACGAGCGCTGCTGTTAGAGTCGCGACACGGCCAGATTGGCGAGGCATGATTCTGTTCTCCTCTTCCCGACTTAGATATTGGAACGGATACGATAGTAGGATCGAGATCGTCTAGCGGGCGACAGGAAACGGCGCGAGCCTTGCGCAAGATAAGATCGCGTCGCGCGTAGCAAGCGCCGTCCGGCCGCCTGGTCTTGGGCGCCCAGTCGAAATTATGAGGGTCACGGGAGCGGTAATATGGACCAGGCGCCTCAGCTGCGATTCAGTGCCGCAATGCGCGTGAGCAGGTGGTCACACTCTGCTTCATCCATACATGGGAATGGCCCGACCCGTAGGCCTGAGCCTTGGCGAGTGTCGACGTCGATATTCTCGGCTGCTAGTGCCGCGACCATGCGCTCCGGGTCTGCGACGTCGAAGCACAACATGCCTCCGCGGCGCTCGGGTTCATGCGGTGTAAACAACGTCAGGCCGCGCTCGCGCGCGCCGTCGATCATCCTCTGAGTCAGAACCAGAGAGCGAGCGCGTAGCGCCTCAACACCGACATCGAGCACGAAGCGCAAGCCGGCACGAGCGGTATACATGGGCTCCATCGCCGGCGAACCCTGCTGGAATCGCTGGGCTCCCTTGGCGGGAACAAATGTAGGTGTCGCAGATTTGAGATCGGTGTGGCCGATCCAGCCTGGATACATGGGCTGAAGGCGCTCCGAGAGGTCGGGCTGAACGAACATGAATGCCAGGCCCATGTCTCCCCCGCACAGCCACTTGTGCGTCCCGCCGATCACGACGTCCGCGCCGAGGGACTGAGCATCGATCGGAATGACTCCCACGGCTTGATAGGCGTCGACTATCGTCAGCGCGCCGACTTTGCGAGCGTGTTTCACGACCTCAGCCACGGGCAGCAGCGCCCCGGTTTGCGCCGATACCAACGGAATGGCGACGATCGAGGTGCGCTCGTCGATTTTTGAGCATAGCTCCTCCGCCGAAATCCAAGGCTCGGCTCCGGACGCGTCGATGAGCGAGAAGCCTCGCCTCTCCTGGGCGCCCCACATGTAGCGAGTGGATCTGAAGTGCAGGCTCTGAACCGTCACGATGCGATCGCGCTCACGCGTCGGCTCGATTGCCGAAACGATCGCGCTTTGGCAGGCGGTCGCAGAGTCACGTAGGGCCACGGATCCGGGTGGCGCATTCAGAAATTGCTCGAAGAGGCCAATCAGCTCGTACATTCGGAACAGCCAGCGTTCTAGCGAGCGGCTGCGCAGCAACAACGTTTGAGCGTACTCATTGAGGTCGAAGAAGACCTCGTCCGGTATCGGCCCTAGGCACTGAGCGGTAAAATACGAGCGCTCCCGGAGGACCGGGAACCGACGCCGGTACCGCGTCAGATCTTCGGTCACCCGAAGCAGACTCCGTACATCGCGTCGAAGAAGGCCGTGCTCGCCACGTTCACGCGCAGAGCGCCGCGCCAAACGGAGGGCAGGGTCTTCGCGGGAACCAGGTGGGCGAGGTCTAGCGACTCTGCTGAATGCGAGACCTCTAACTCTTCATGCATGTTGAGCCATTCGAGCGACTTGGGATCGACCTCCTTCTGACGACGAAATTCGTCACCGAAGAACATGTCGACCTGACGTCCGAAAATCTCGATGACCATCGTCGCGCCGACGCCCTCAAAGGCATCCGGAGTGAAGTAGATGTCTTCGAGCCGCGCGCTCAGCGCCCTACCCGGAGCGAGCAACGCATCATCTTGCGTCGGCGCTTGCCAGCGGTCGAGCCCCGCGACTAGCTTCGCGAACAGCTGACTGTGCGCGCTCTCGAACTTGCCGTTGCCGAGTTCGTCGTTTAGCTGATGTGCCAGGATCGAACGCACTCGATCGTCGTCGACCTTCGCGACGACCTGCGACAAGCGCCGCGAGAAGCCGTTGATGATGCCTATCTGCGCGTTCTTCATCAGCTTCCAGAGCTTGAAGAGATCGACCGGTTCCCTGCGCAGCCGGCGCATGAACGGATGAGCGGCGATCGATTCCTCCTCGAAACGTTGGACGATTTCGGCAGGCGTCGTCGGCGGCGGTCGTGCACTGGCCGAGGCTATCTGGCCCGGCTGATAGAGCTCCGGGGGGTAGTAAACGGTCAGGCGCACCTGGTCTCCATCGCGCCGGAAGCTGCAGTAGCTTTGCAGCCCGATGCCGTCCTTCGGCAGCCGATCGGCGACCGCCGCCAGCGTGGCTTGGTACGTCGAGGCGGGCAGACCCTTCTTGGTCATGTATTCGACGATGCGTTTGGCGACCTCGGCGTCGTTCGGCGCATAGCCGCCGTTGACGGGGAAGTGATGCGTCGCGACGGCTGCATCACTGCCGCGGCTCTCGACGAACGAAAGGCAGGTCGCAGGCTGACGCCCTGCGAATGTGCCGGAACCGACGCCGCCCATGGCGGTAACGAATTCGGTGACGTCGCCCGCGCGATGGGAGTGCGCCACGGATGCGGCTTGCTCAACGTCTTCCACGGTGGCCAGCATGTGTCGCACGTAGACTTTCACGCGCGACTCGTCGCGAGGCGCGAGATCGAGCGAGAAGTACTTTAGCTCGTCGAGCTCTCGGCCCCGGCGCCCGATCGACGACGCGATCACCGCCCAAGCGCTCGAGAAGCCGAGCCGCGCCATCGCTTCTTCAACGAGGGCGGCTGCGCTGGCGCGTCCCTGTGCCTCGGGATTCAGGTAGATTTTGACGTCGGCCGGCGCGTTGTCGAAGAAAGAAACGCCGAGCCACACCGCGAACAGGCCCTGCGGATCCTTGGGCAAGAACAAGTCTTCGACGCGCCGCAGACGCTCGAGCGAGATCTGGTGATCGGTCGCGAGATTGTCGAGCAACGCAAAGGCGCAGTCGCGGTTCGAGAGCAAGCCGGGCGGCGTGCCCAACGGTTCGACCAAGATCCGAAGCTCCGTTCTCTTGCCGAACGCGACGGAGAACTCGAATGGTGTGTGGTCGTCGCCTACCTGCGACGACCACAGAGGCTCGACGCTCGGTGGCTGCAGCCCCCAAGGGGAGAGTAGTCGTTCGAAGACGCCAAAGATCTTGTCGGCGCTACCGCTCATCCCAGTAGCAGCGCAAAGCCCGCGCAGTCGGGCTGCTCCAACATCAATGAACGAAGGGCGCTCCGCCTTGCGTGAGACGCCCGAGTCGCTACCCGCCGTGGGCGGCGCCTCGGGTGCAGAGGTTCCAGCCCGACTTGATTTGAGTGTCATCTACTTGCTCCACCAGTGTTGGAGGTCGTTGCGATTACGGCCTTTTAGTCGGCCGAGATAAGGCTTCTTTGAGCCTGTTTCTGTGGGTTCGTTCACAATTCACTGCTCCGCTAGCTCGCTGTTTGTATGACAGTGGGATGCTTGAAGCAGGAGCGGAAACTCGATATGCTCCGCGTTCTCGGCATGAACAACCCTCTGGATACTAGCCTCACGGAGCCGCACATTAAGGGCTCGATCATTCTTCCCGCTCGCGAGTGGATGATCAAAATGTACGGCTCCGAAGTCTATGAGCGCGCGCTCAAAGCGGTGAACAAGGACATTGCCGACGTCATCGGCGGCAAGATCGTGAGCGTCGGCTGGTACCCGCTGCAGATGTGGACGACGTTTTCGAATGCGATGCGCCGTGAGGTGCTCGCGGCGACGGGCGAAGACGGCAAGACGTTCGACCGGCGGGTAGTGTTCGAGCCGACGCGCGAGACGCTGCTCAAGGTTTATCGATTCGTGCTCAGCTTGTTCGAGGTGTCGAGCGCAACGGAGAAGCTCGTGCCCGTAATGAACCGCGTGTACAGTCATGGGAAGATCGACGTCGTCTCGCACTCACCAGGCGAAATCGTAATGTTGTTTCACGACGCTCCAATGGCCATGCAGGAGGAAATTCAGCGTCAATTTCCGCTCGCCTGTGAGTTCATGCTCCACCTTGCCGGTCAAACGACTACGGAAATACGTCCGACCTTCAAGACGCTCGGCTCGCTCTTCTCGCTCGAGTTGAAAATGAAGTATCGCAAGGGGCGCTAGAAAATCCCCGGGCCCGGCGTCAGGATTCGATCGGGGTCGAAGCGACGCTTCAAGTTGACGAACTCTCCGAACTCCTCGCCGTAGTGCAGCGCCCAGTCGAAACGGCTGAACTGGAGAGCGCCGATTGGGTAACGAGTTCCACCTCGAGCTCGCGCCATGTCGAACAGGTTGCGATTTCTGGTGACCATGCGCGTCGCGAAAGCCGGATCCGGACCGGGGGCCGCGGAGGCCGTGAAGATGTCGAACAGGTAGATCCATTCGTCCTGATGAGGGACGCGCAGCAGGGAGGTCTTGAACCTCGCGCGCCGCTGCGGGAAGAGTAGGAAGAAGCCGCTCGGCCCGATGTCCTCCGGGGTCAGTGTAGGCAGCACGTCGCCCATGTAATCTTCAATTTGCCCGCCGGGCAGCCACACGTCGTACCAGGGGTGGATGATGCCGTCCCACTGCCCGATGGAACGCAGGAAGTCGACGAGCACGTCGACGCGCAGGGCGTAGTTGAGAAACGCCTCGTCGGAGATCTGTGCCGCCGCGGGATCGAAGATGAGATCGCGCAGCAGGTGCGCGTTGTCTGGCGGATGCGCGGGGTCGAAGTACGCTACCGCGCTGAGCTGGAAGATGAAGCCGCCAGCCGGGTTGGGGAAGCCGAGCATCGACACGTCGGTGAATTCGCCGCGATCGAGCAGCTCACGCAGGTCCGAGAAGAAGGAAGCGCTGTCCACGTAGTTCAGTAAGAACACGCGCACTTGCGGCTTGACCGGCGCCATGTCCACGACGGCGCGCGTGATGATGCCGCATTGGCCGAGGCCGGCCAGGCAAGCTTCGAACAGCTCGGGCTGATGTCGGGGGGAGCAACGCACGAGCTCGCCTTCGCCCGTAACGACTTCCAGCTCGCGCACGTGATCGACCTGCGCTCCCTGGTTGTTGGTCGGTGAAATACCGCCTACCGACAACGTGCCGCCGATCGAGAGCCCGAGGAACCCCGTGAGAACCGGTGGCGCAAACCCCATGGCGGAGCTCGCGGTCACGAGATCCTTCCAGGTCGTGCCGGCGTCGACCTCGGCGCTCGTCGAGGTGATCGAGTAGATTTGGTTGAGGGTGCCCATGTCGATGGAGAGCCCGCCGCCCACCAGGGACTGCCCGAACATGGTGTGACCCTGACCGCGCGGCGCCACCTTGATGCCGCGCTTGCGGCAGAACTTGACCATCTTCTGGATGTCTTTCACCGAGCCGGGAAAGAGCACCGCGACGGGTGTTTGAGTTACGATATTGCCGGCGTCCGTCGAGTGCTGCGCCAGCGATGCGGCATCCAGCGCGACGAAGCCATCGAGATCCGGGAGGTGATCGAGAGGCTCAGCTTGCGCGCTCCTGATCCAGGACCGTGAGACCGGATCGAAACCAATCACCAAAACGGCCGCCCCTGCAGCCAGCACACGACGCCGAGAGACCATCTGAGCCTTGCTTGTCATTGCCTGACGACTTGGAGCTTCCATCGGTTTCTTCCTCTTGTTTGTTGCCCTAGTTTGTCGTTTCACGCCCCCCAAAGAGCATTCGCGGCGTCTTCAACTATCCCTCAAAAGAGATAGTTGTTCCGAAGCCGACAAAGGATGCAGCTCGTGCCACACCTTTCGAAAAAAAGTAAGCGAACCACGGCTCATGGCCGTGAGCACTCGTCGAAGCGAAGTCAATCATACGCATGTGTGAGCCGCGATCTCCCTTGCCCAGGGTTCCATCAATGCGCAGGAACTACCCTGGAGCCCAACCATTGACTCTGCCAGTAGCCAGGACGGACTCGCAAGTGAAATCCTACAAATCAGCAGGGCTTGATTGCGCCTTGTTGTCGATGCGCGGTCGACGCGTGGTTTACACATGTCGACGATTTCGCGCGGGCGCCCTACACACGCTCTTCGGTGGGTGCGTGTGGCTAGAAGTGTTCTGCCGACATCTTTGCTGGTTCATGCGCGCGTGGCTCGCGCTCACACTGGAACTCGACCCGCACTGTCGAGTACGAGGCCGATACGATCGTAGTCCAAATAACGAAATATCACTCATGAGGGTTAGTCACGATTGCCCGGCTGCGCGCGAAGCACGCATGAGCATGTCGAAAGCAGTAGTCGTCCAGCGAGCATTGTCAGATTTGAAGCTCAATCCGCATTTGCACGTTGTTTTCTTGGACGGCGCATGTTAGGGGCCGCCTTCCACGGGTTCAAAAACCGTACACCATTGCGTGTCGCGGGCTAGGTTACGAGCCCCCAGGCATCCGAAAAACGGGTAACGAGGGGTAACGGCGCGCTACTATTTGGTGCGGTGGCCAAAGACGCCAGGACGCCCGGCGCGAACGACCCATGAGTCGCATGCTTCTCCCGGGTATCAATCGGAAGCTGACATGTGACGCGAATCCTAGCCGAACAGATCTTGAGTAGCAGTTACACTGACGGCGCGCCGCAGCCAGCCCTCGAGGAGCTCGAGCTCTAGGCACTGAAGAATGCGCGCCCTCTGATCGGGGGAGATCTCCAAGCCTCTCGCTTCGAGCACCGCCAAGATCGCCTCCGTCTTGCCCTCTGCTTTGCCAATAGATGTATATTTCCGCGCAAATTCACTCTGGAATTCGCGGTGCTCGCCGCGACGGGGCTGAGCTGCCCTTCGACTACGATGCCGAGCACCGGCTTCCCATCGACGAGCAGCACGACCAAGTCAGCCCGGTACTCCGTCGGCGCCGATGCGTCAGCTCCGCCGAATCCGTGCGCACTTCCGTGTACGCGGGCAGCGTCACTCCGAGCGCATCCCGCATCAGCTCCGGCGCTAGTTCTGGACGATCCCGAAACAGCTGAATCAATGCCTCGTGCGTCAGTGAAGGCATATCGCACGCTACCACGATCTAACTAGGCGATACGGCGCGCTCGTGTGGCAGGGGCGACGCGTCAGCTGGGCTCGCACTCGGCGCAGGAACCCCGAACGGAACAACCGGGGCGACAGGCTCGCGCGTGACCGGTTCAAGCGCGGCAAGCTCAGCCGCAACCGGCTCAGCCGCGACAGGCGAAGGCGTCTCCACTTTGCGCCGCTTGCGCCCTCCGTATAGCGACGGCGCAATGCGCTCGAGATCCCCCTCATCCCAACGCAGGTAGCTGATCGCGCGCCGCACCTGATTGTACGAGCGCACGAACAGCGAGAACACGCGCTGACGTTGCTGCGCGCCCTCCGCGACGAGCCCGCGCGCCTGCTCGCGCGCGCCGACGGCCGCGACGAGCTTTTCGCCAAGCGCCTCGGCTTGCTCCAACTCTGCCGCGACCAGCGCGGTCCTCGACGCAATTTGCTGCCAACTCTGGCGCAAGAGCGTGGCTAGCCCGAGCAGATCGAACGCGAGATTCTTGAATCCGACGTTCGCCTTGAAGTCGCTCAGCCGCTCACCCGGGATGATGCCGCGCTTCGCGAGCGCGACTGCGTCCGAGTACAGCGTGTCCCGCAGCGCCGCGCCCTGCTCGGCGAGTGCCGTGAGCTCCTCGGGCGGCGCCGAAGCCGCCAGGTAAACCGCGTGCGCGTGCGCCGCCGCGAGCGTGTAAGTCTCGAGCTGATCGAGATGCCCAATCTCGAACCCGGGCAGCTCCTGGACGATGCGCGCTCGCAACGTCCCGAGCCGCCCGAGCGAACCGATCGCGGTCGTGACCGCCGTTGGCAGATCGATATTGAGCGGTACCAAATCGCCCTCACCGAGCGCCTGGGCCACCGGCAACGCCCGCTGATAGGCGTCCCGAAAATGCGGTGCGCCCGTGCTCGCTACCGGCAAGCTCGCCGCAACCCGAGCGCGAGGTTTGAATACTGAGTCCATGGTCATTCTTGCATTCGCGTTGCGTCGAATACGACGTCTGCGGCAGCACATCCCTCGGACAGAGCTCACACGAGTTGCGCAAAATCGAACGGCGCCTCCCAGAAGCTCAAAGCGATCGCCGGTCGAGCATTTCGAGCTTCCGGCAGCTCCAAAATCACCCGTGGATGACCTCGCGAAGCTTCCGGCAGCCGTCGCCTGTTGGCGCCCAATTTGAGCGGAGGCTTGCCGGAAGCTCGGTGAGGTCCGGCGATAACCGCTGAGAGCTCCAGCGCGTTCCTGATAAGGAGCGCCGCGACCCGAGCGGGCTTGCCGAAGCTCGACCACGTTGGATGAGCACCATTCCGAGCTTCCGGAAGCGTTTCTCGGGCGCCTGCGTGCTACAGCAGACCATCGACATCTCTGATCTATTCGAAGAAGTCGACCAATTCCCCTCCGGAGCCTGCGACCCGTTGGACGCTGAAACCGATCCCGCTTGGAGCCCCTGCACCGCGACCTCGCGCACGTACCGGTATCGTGTCTTCGGCGGCAGCGGTCAAGTCGCACAGCTCGAACACACCGATCAAGGCACGAGTACGACGGCGTACCTCCATCCGGATCACCTCGGCTCAGACACCGCCATCACCGGCTCGAGCGGCGAGCCCCCTGAAACTCGCAGCTACACGGCGTTCGGTGAGGCAAAGGGCTTCGAGTTCTCGACCTCGCCGAGCCACGTGTCGAGCTCGTTCACGGGGCAAGAGCAGGACGACGACTTCGGGCTCGTCAACATGAAGGGGCGCCTCTACGACGCGACTCTTGGGCGATTCATTACGCCCGATCCGTACGTGACGGGAGCGGACGCGCAGGCGCTCAACCGCTATGCGTACGTCGAAAATAACCCGGTGAAGTACGTGGATCTATCGACCAAAGGCAGTCGTTGTTTGGGTCTTAGTTGTCTTAGGGCCCGCAATGCTTGGATTTGCACTCGGAAACTGGATTGTTCCACTCATCCTTGCCGTTAACCATGAAGGCCTCGCTGGCATTCGCCAGATTCCTGTTGAGGGACACGTCTTTGCTCATCCACCGCTTTGGATTCAGCGTGATCCGGGTCTGGCGCCTTCCTACAAGTTTTTTGAGTTCGTCGGTGCGATCGCGGGGTTAGCAGGCTTCGGTGTTTTGGGCAGCTACGGTTCCCGCCGCTGGGACCACCTGATGGTGAAAAAACTGAAATGGCTGACGGAGGACGAGCTGAAGGCCTTTCACAAGACGCAGTATTTTTGATGAGTCGAACGGTGCCCCTCCCACGCCGCGCTCGCCAGAGGCGAGCCGGCGTTTGGGAGGCGGCCAGGCCCGCGCAGGCAGCGCGCGCAGGCGAGCGAGCAGCGGAGAGCGACCTGAATACGCCGCACCGCGCAGGCTCGCCGAGCACGCGCCGAGCAGGCTGCCGCTGCTTGGTAACCCGTTCACGAGCGACGTAGCGCAGAGCGCTTACCCCGATGCTGCTGCATCGCTGCGCGAAGGGCTCGAAGAAACGATCGCCCTCAAGGACTTGAAAATACCTGTTTGGATCAGCGCTTGCGCTACATTACGCTGCCCGCGCTCCGCTTGGCAGTTTTCTTGCGCTTTCGGGTCGTTCGGACAGATCGCCGTGCGCTGTCACGAAGCACGGCGACGTCAGCCCGGTCCTGAGGGCGATCGAAGTGCATCTTTTCGGCGATGAGCTGTGCGCGGCCCAGGTAGTGCGCGTTCACCGAACCGAACTTGGCATCGACACGCGTGCGCCATGCTTCAGCGAAGGACAGCGTGCCGAAATGGCAGAGCACGTCGACCCGCACCGGCGCCACGCCTAGCTGAATGATGAGCTTCGGATCGAGCAGCGCGTCGACAGACACGTAGCTGGGCGGGCGTCCCCCAAAAAAGTCGGCGAGAGCTGTGATGAACCGTTCAGCGTTTGGCCGTGTGGGCGCGACGAAGAGATCCAGATCTTTGGTCGCGCGTGGTCGCGCGTGCAGAGCCAGGGCGTGAGCTCCGCCGATAAGATATCGTACTCTCCTTGAGTTCAACGACGCGAGCAACTCTTCGAAGTCTTGGGACACGACTATTTCCCTGCGCCTTCAGCGCGCTTTCAAGGCAATCATGGACGGCTACGACGCGCTCTTCCGGGCTGAGAGTCCGCCAGAACTTCGCGTCTTCGTCGTCCGCCAGCGCAATGGGTACCACGACGACCGACCAGCTCCTGCCGCGGGTATCGCGATGCACTTGTCGCTTGCTGTCGGCCTTCACGTTCAGCCGTGAGCATAGGCATGACCGTCAGCCGTGACCAGCTCCGAATGTGTCGTAGCGCCATGGATCTGGGCCAGTGTCCAACTTTTTTGCGCCAGTCGAGCTCGTACCGAGCGGCGCGGCAAAATCGTCGGTAGCCACTGCGGCTGGGATACCCCAGTCACCTAAAACTCGGATCCGTCTCCGGCTTCTGTACGCACGCGGATTGATCGATGCCGGAGATGACCTCGACGTTGAGGCCGTCGGAGAGGCCGAGGGTGACGTTGCGGCGTTCGAAGTGTTGGGGGGTGGTTTCGATTTCCACGTAGGCCTGGGACTTTTCGAACTTGACCACGCTCTCGCTGATGGCGAGGACGTGTTCGCGGTGTTCGAGGATGATGTCGGCGTTGGCGCTGTAGTTGGCGCGCATGACAGAGCCCTCTTTGAGGGTGATGGCGGCTTTGACTTCGAACTCGATGGTGCCGTCTTTTTCGACGCCCTTGGGCGCGATGTATTCGAGTTTGCCGTCGAAGCGGTCGCTGCCGAGCGCGCCGACGGCGATCGCCACGGGCATGCCTTCATGCACTTTGCCGACTTCCGATTCGTCGACGCGGCCGTCGAAGATCATATCGCTCATGTCGGCCACGGACGCGATGGTGGTGCCTTCGTTGAAGGTGTTGGCTTCGATCACGGACGCGCCCTGTTTGACGGGGACGTCGAGCACCATGCCGTCCACGGTGGAGGTGACCACGTTGGAGAGCAGGGTGCTCTTTTTGGACGAGCCCTGGATCAAGAGGTCGCGATTGCTCTGCGCGGCGTCGAGCTCGGCTTTGCGGAGCTGTGAGTTCAGCTGATATTGATTGAAGTCCGTCTGCGAGATGAGCTTTTGGTCGTACAGCTTTTGGAAGCGATCGAACTCGGCTTGCGCGTTCTGGTAGCTGATCTCGGCGGAGTGCACGCGGGTTTCGGCCGTGTCGAGCTGCACCATGTTGGGCACGAGCTTGATCTTGGCCACGAGCTGGCCTTGCTTGATGTGCTGACCGGGCTCGACCAGGAGCTTCTCGATCACGCCCGACACGTGCGGCTTCACCGCGACCTCGCGGCGCGGCACGATTGCGCCCGGCGCGACCGTCTTTTTGACGATGTCCATGAACGCGGGGTTCACGGTCTTGTACACGATCGGGTGCGCCTCACTCTTTTTGTACAGGAAGACGAGCGTGCTCAGGAACGCGGCCAGGATGCCGAGCGTGAGCAGGACGGGCAGGGCTCGGCGGATCATTCGGCTCTCAAGGCTTCAACCGGGTGGACGCGGGACGCGAGGCGCGCCGGTACGAGTGCTGCCACGACGCCGGAAACAATCAAGACCAGAGTGGCTATCAGCGCGATTTGCAGATTGACGTGCGGGTCGCTCACGGGGGCTTCTTTGACGTTTTTCAAGGCGCGGCCGGCGAGCTCGAGCGCGAATACTCCCGCCACCACGCCAGCGTAGCCGGAAAGTCCGGTCAAGAGCAGGGATTCCTTGATCACGAGCGCCACGATCGAGCTCGGCGTCGCGCCCAGGGCCTTGCGAATGCCGATCTCGCGCGTGCGCTCGCGCACGATGATCAGCAAGATATTGCCGACGCCCAGCATGCCGGCGAACAGCGTGAGCGTGCCGACGAACCAGACGAAGTTGCGGATGCCGCGAAAGAGCCCCTGAATCTGCTCGAACTTCTGGGCCATGTTGTAAGAGCCGATGGCCTGCGAGTCGTCCGGGTGAATGCGATGTGACTCGAGCAAGGCGCGGTGCACGTTGGCCTCGACCAAGGACGCGGGCAGCGAGCGCCGCGCGGTGAGCGCGAACCAGCCCACGCGATCGCGCAGGTTGAACGAGCCCTGAAAGGTCGTGAACGGGATGTACACGGATGACGACATGCGCTCGCCGTCGTCGCCGGTCTTGAGCGATTTCAGGACGCCCACCACTTGGAACCAGACGCGCTTGACCTGCACGTATTTGCCGAGCGGGTCACTGTCGCCGAAGAGCGCCTTTTGCGCTTGCTCGCCGAGCACGACCACTTTGCGCTCCTCGGCCATGTCGCGCTGGTTCAGAAAGCGGCCGAGCGTGATTTGAATCGGCTCCACGTATTGAAATTCGGGGCTGTCGCCCATCACATTGAAGGGCATGGTCTTGGCGCCGAAGGTGACGGGTTGCCCTTCGCGCCACGCACCGAGTTGAATGCGCGGCGCGAGGTGCTCGACGCCCTCGGTGCGCTCGAGCGCACTGATGTCGGCGTTGTTGAGGCGCACCCAGCGCCCGGGCACGAGCCCTTTGTACGGCATCGACGTGCGCTGCGCCCACACGTACACGCTGTAGTTGGTGATGCCGCCCATGTTGCGAATCGCGCCCGCTTCGAGGCCGTTGCCCATGCCGAGCATCACGATCAGCATGAAGATACCCCAAAACACGCCGAGCGCCGTGAGCGCGGCGCGCAAGCGATTGCGACTCAAGGTCTCCCAGACTTCTTGCCACGCGTCGAAGTCGAACATTACGCCCGCAACGCCTCGACCGGCTTAACGAGCGCGGCCTGGCGCGCCGGGAAAAAGCCCGCAAGCACGCCCGAGAGCACGAGCAGCCCCGTGGCGATCAGGCCGAGTGAGAAGTCGACCTGGGGATCGCGCAGGTAGGCCACATCGTGCAGCGAGCGCGACGCGAGTTCGACCGCGAAAATGCCTGCGACCAACCCCGAATAGCCGGCGCCGGCGGTGACCAGGATCGCCTCGCCGAGCACCATCGATACGATTGAAAATGGAGTTGCGCCGAGCGCCTTGCGAACGCCGATTTCGCGCGTGCGCTCGCGCACCGAGATCAACATGATGTTGCTGATACCGACGATCCCGGCGAGCAGCGTGCCCGCGCCGACGATCCACACGAAGATGCGGATCCAAACGAACACCACGTTCACGCGCGTGAACTGCTCGAAATTGTTTTGCACGTGCAGGGCACGCTTGTCGTCAGGTGAAACGCCGTGGCGCTCGCCGAGCACGCGCGCGGTGGCGTCGCTCATTTCCCGGCTGCGCTCGAGCGTGGCGTCGCCGATCGTGAACATCAGCTGGTGAATGCGCGCGGGTTGGTTGTAGACGAGCTGCGCAGTGGTGATCGGCACGTAGATTTTCTTGAGCTCGTTCTCGCCGCCCACGTCCTCGAACACACCCACCACGCGGTATTGCACGCCGCGGATGTTCACGTACTCACCGAGCGGGTCGTGCGCGCCGAACAGGAACTCCACCACTTTGGAGCCCAAAACGCAGACTTTGCGCCTCTCCAACAAATCCAGCTCATCGAGGAAGCGGCCGGAAGTGATGATGGTTTTTTCGAGGTACTGATGATCCGGGTGCGTGCCGCGGATGTCGAACGCCGCATGCTTCGAGCCGTAGGCGACCTGGAACTCACCCCACAAATAGAAGCGGCCGGTGATGTGATCGATGCCCGGCACGTTCTCCGGCAACAAGCGGTAGTCCTCGTTGTCGAGCTTGATCTCGCGGCCCTTGCCGCGGCCGGCGAACGGCAACGTGGTCTTGCCGGTGTAGACCCACATCGAGTTCACCGCGTCGTCGCGAAACTCGTAGGCCGCCCCATTCTCCAAGCCCCGCCCCGCGCCGAACAACACCACCAACATGAACATGCCCCACGCGACGCTGAGCGCCGTGAGCAGCGTGCGCAGTTTATTTCTGCGCAGGGTCTCGAAGATTTCTTGCAGGGAGTCCAAGGTTGGGTTTTTGTTTTTGTATGGCTTCGGTTCAACGTCTCGCGACTAACGCTACCTGAGGGAAAGCAGGCGCCCGGGTCCGCCGGTTTTTTTGGGTTTGGCTGCTGCCTCTGGATCGTGATCTGGTCTGCCAAGACTTCCAAGTCGATTCGGGGCCGCTTGCGCGGCCCGATCCACTGTAAAAACTCTGGGCGTTTGAAACTTTTGGGCGTTTGAAACTTTTGGGCGCTTGAACTTTGAGCGGCTATGAGCTCTGGGCGACTCTCCCGTCCCGCATGCGAATGATCCGGCTCGTGCGCTCCGCAATGTCGGGCTCGTGAGTCACGATCACGACGGTCATGCCGCTGGCGTTTACTTCGCGGAATAGATCCATGAGCTGGTAAGAGGTGTCGGTGTCGAGGGCGCCGGTGGGTTCGTCCGCGAGGATTAGCTCGGGTTTGGTGATCAGCGCGCGTGCGACGGCCACGCGCTGGCGCTCGCCGCCGGAGAGTTCGCTCGGCAAGTGGCGCGCGCGCGCGGCGAGTCCGACGCGTTCGAGGTATTCGAGCGCGATCTTGTTGCGCGCGCGGCGCGACACGCCTTGATAGTAGAGCGGGAGCGCGACGTTCTCCTGCGCGGTCTTGAAGCCGAGCAGGTTGAACGACTGAAAGACGAAGCCGATGAAGCGATTGCGGTAGTGCGCCGCCTCGCGCTCACTGAGCGAGCGCACCATGCGCCCGCCGAGCGTGTAGGCGCCGCTGTCGTAGTCGTCGAGGATGCCCAAGATGTTGAGCAGCGTGCTCTTGCCGGAGCCGGACGAGCCCATGATCGACACGAGCTCACCGCGCTCGACGGTCAGATCGACGTCCTTCAGCACGTGCAGCGTGCTGTCGCTCGCGCGATACGACTTGTTGACCTTGTCGAGGACGATCACGGCAGATCGGGCGCGCCCGCGGCGCCCGCGGCGTCGCCCCCGCCGTAGAAGCGCACGTCGTCGAGCTTCACGTCCACGTCGTAGGGCACCGTGGGGTTGGCGAACGCGAATTGAATGCCCAAAAGCTCGGCTGGATTCACTTGGGCGGCCGTCTTGCCACCACCCAGCGTGGCGAACGGCACCTGTACGATCACGGGCACTTCGCCGATCGTGATCGCGGTGCTGGGAGCTTGGCAGTCCGGCGTGAAGTTGACGCTGCCGCTCGTATAAAAGCAGGCGCCCTTCGCGTTGGTGGGATCAATCGGAGCGTCGTCGTTGGTCTGGATGCTGAATGTGAGCTGCGTCGTGTCGCCGACGTTGCCGCCGATCTTGAACGAGATGCCTTTGTACTCGGAGGCATCCGAGCACGTCGCAAACCACAACCCGAAACCCGACGCCGTCGAGACCGTGCCGGTGACGTGCAGGTTGCCCTGCGACAAGTCACCCGAGAGCGCCCCAGGGCTCGGCGCCGCCGGATACACGTAGCCGCCACCCGAGAAGGCAACGCTCGGAATCGCAGCGTCACCGACGCCGCTCGCCGCAGCGCCGAACGTCCAACTCGCTAGATCACCCGTGAAGTTCGACGAGAAATCCGCGATCAATTCGGTCACCGGGGTGCCCGGGCATTTTTGCACTTGCATGGGCGCGCCCGCGTCGGCGGTGCCGCTGCCACTTCCGCCGCCGGCTCCAGCGGGCGGGATCGAGCCCCCCGTGCCCCCGGTGAAGCCGGTGGTGCCTGCGGAGCTATTCGATCCTGAGCTGCCGCCCTGAGCGCCCGCGTTAGGCAGAGCAGCCGGGTCGGACGGGCTCTGCGCCGAACAAGCCCCCGCGACCATGCAGGGCACCAAAAGCAACCCGCATGCTTGAGCCACGGAAGCCAAGCGATGCGACATCAACCAACCTCGTTCGACCCGAAGGTCCGGTGCCCAACTGGCGCTGAGCGACCGCTAAAAACTCAAAGCACTCCCAGAAGGTCTACGGCAGGGGTCCCACGCTGTCCAGAGATTGGCCGGAAACGCGAGATGGAACCCTAATTAATACTGAAACTCTTGGACACCGTAACCGCCGAGCCGCTGAACGCCGGCACTTTGGCTCTGCGGAACAAGCCTGCCACGCAGCCGCCCACCGGCGTGCCTGCGAACGACCCTCCGCTCACGGTCGCCGTGGTCACGCGACCACTCGGAGCAAAGGTGACCGTGGCTTTGCCGGTTCCTGTCGGTCCGCCGGGCTTCTTGCACGAAGTCGCCGCCGAGGAGGCCGCGCCGAGCGCGGAGATCGCCGATGCCTTGCTGAAGGCCGGTGCGTCCGCAGCGGGGGCCGCGTCTTCTTTTGGCTTGTCCGGCTTTTTCACGTCGCTGCTCGCCGCTTTCGCGACGGGGCCGGCCGCCGCGACGGCGCTGGGCGCCGCGGACGCCGAGGGCGCGGCGGAGCTGGTCTCGGCTGCCGAGTTTTCCGGCTTGGTTTCGGGTGGTGCGGTGGACGCGACCGGCGCGGTGTCCACCGGTTTGAGCGCCTCCGCGGACGCGTGCGCGGACGCGATACCGTCATCCACGGACGCCTTCTTTTTGCCGAGCGACATACCGAGCGCCAGGACCAGGACGAGCACGCCCGCGCCCACGCCGATCAAAATACCGAGCTTGGTTTTGGACGCGGGCGCTGCCATGGGCGCGCCGCTCGCGTCGAGCGCGACGGGCGGCGGTGGTGGTGGCGGCGCGGGTGCCGTCAGCAGCGCTTGGTTGTCGGCCAAATTGAAGCCGACGCCGCCGAGCCCCGTAATGCCTGCGTTGCCGCCCATGCCGAAGGGATCGTCGGGGTTCGAGATCTGCTGCGGACGGCCGGGACCGGAGCCTTTGCCCTTGGCGGGTGGCGCAGGCGCGGCACGACCACCGCCCGCGGGTGCGGCGCTCGGTCCGGCAAAGCCCGCCTTCAACGCGTCGAGCGAGAAGAGGACCGAGTTCTCGTTGCGAGCCCCGGTGAGCTTTCCGTCGTCCAACGCCGGGCCGCCCGCGACGGGCACCGCCGGCGCACTCGTGGCGACTTCTTCCTCACTGCCGGCCGCGTCGATGCCGCCGAACAGATCCTGAGCCTCTTGTGCGCGACCCCCGCTCGCGCGCTGAGCCGGTTGAGCCGCGACCGCCGGCAGACCCGGCGTGCCTTTGGGCGCCATGAACAGCGGGATCGTCCCGCGACCCGCGGGAGGTTGAAAGGCCGCGGGGGCTGGAGCCGGCGCTTGCGCGAGCGGAGACGGCGGTGGTGCGGCGGGCGGCACGCTCGGCGACTTGCCGAGCAACGGCGCGAGCTCCGACTCGAGCACCGGCACCCAGTCCCCCATGCCGTCCTTCCAGACGAACGCGTCGTTGGTGACGAGCCCGGATTTCCAGCCAGCGACGATTTCATCGACGCTCATCGTGCGCGAGTCGGTGTCGCTGAGGTTCACCGACCACGTGACGGGATTTTCGGCCACGTCGACCAGTGCGTCGACGTCCGCGGGCGCGTCGGAGGCCGAGCCGCCCTGGCCATCGACCACGATCGGCGTTCCACAGCTCTTGCAGCGGATTTTCACCTTCCTGCCGCGAACCTTGTCCTCGGCGATCGTGTACTTCGCGCTGCATGAGCCACAAACTATGTTCATCGCTGTCCGGTGACCTTAGCAAAAACCAGCCGCCATACACCAGTTCATCACTTAGTTCACCTGAACGAGCGACGCGCCACAACCACCGCAGAATTGACTTTCGCCGGGAAAGTATTTGCCGCACACCGGACAGATTTTCCTGATCTGAGCTGCGCTTTCTCGATGCAAGGCTGAGCTGGCGGCCACGGGCACCAACTCTTCACCGTGCTTGGGGCAATGGTTGACGCCGGGATCGAAACCCTGCCCGCACACCGGGCACACGCCGCCACTCGGCCCGGTCGTGTCGTTAGCGCTTTGCGCAGGCAGCAGCCGATTGCCATCATTTCGGCAGAATTCGACGTCCGACGGGTACTCCTCACGACACGTCGGACAGATCATGCCGAGGGGCGGCGGCTGGTGCGGGGTGAGCGCCGGGGGCAGCCGCGCCCGACGCGGCTCCGGTTCGGGCGAGGGCTCCGCTACACGGCTGCGCTGCACGAGCACGAAACCGAGCAAGCCGAGCACCATCGCCACGCCCCCGACGACCGCGACGAACAACGCCCGGCGCCGTCCCGAATCGTCAGGCGCCGTGGCTTTGCCCGAGCCGATCGAAGAGGTCGCGATGCGCGCGACCGCGGCGTCGTTCGATTCACCAGCCGCGTTGAGCCCGTCCTGGGCGAGCAGCGCGTCGTAGCGAGCCGCCGACGCGATCTCCACCTCGACGCGCACCGAGCGCTCGCCGAGCGACGCTTGCAACTCCACGGTCGACTCGGGCGCGTTGTCCGGCACGGTGATCAAGCCGCGTGAGGTCAGGGTGAGCGTGCTGTCAGGCGTCAGCAGGTGAAACGTCGGCGTGGCTCCCGTCGCGCAGCCGGCGGCGTCGAGCACCAGCGCGCGAAATTGGAACGACTCCCCGGCGCGGATCAGCTTGCGTGACGGACGTACCTCCAGCCGCTCGGGCGGACCGGGCGCGACGCAGCTGCGCGCTGCCTTCGCGCCCGGATCGGCGGACGGCGCGAGCGCCGCGGCAGCCGCGCTGTCCGCGGGAATCGCGGGCGCCGGGCTCTCGCCCTCGCGTTGCTGCAGGAGCATGACTCGAGCGCGGCGCACGCTCGCCGTGCAATTCTGCCCGTTGATCACGAACTGGTACTGCCCTGTTTCGTCGAACGTGATCTGCGTGTCGGTCGCCGAAATACTCGTGACGAGCGAGGCCTGGCGCGGATCGCCGGCGCCCGTGCGACACGCGCTATGCCAGTTGCGCGCGCCGCTCGCGTGACTGGTGCGCACGAGTCCGGGAAATTGCTCCCAGCATTCGGCGGTCGAAAAGGTCCGCCCCGCGCCGCTCATCACGAGCTCACTGCCCTGTTGCGTGACAGTGACGATGCCGCCGGGCGCGCCCGTGCCGCTCGGTGCCGGCCCACAGGCCCCGCCCCATTGGCCGACTGCCCAATCCGCGCGCATGGCACCCGCATTCCAACGGCCCGCGAGCGTCGGCTGCTGTGCGCGCGCGAGGCTCGAGGTCGTGACCCACCACAGCACGAGTCCCGCAAGCCTGAGGAGATCAAAAGCGCGCATCGTGCGGTTCGTTGCCGAAGGTCAGACAAGCTCCGGAAAGACAGTTATTTCGAGCCGTTTTAGTGCCCTGTCACGTTGACATGACAATTTCTCGGATGCTACCGTCCGGCCCACGCTAAAGCTCTATTTTTCGAGAGAAGCCGCAGCGACGAAAGGGCCACCGAGAATGCGCATGCCGCTCACCAGGCGAGGAGCCACGAGCTTGGGGCTCGCCGGCGCCCTCTTTGCGGCCCTCTCGGGGCTCTCCGAAACCGCGCACGCGCAGGTGCCGCGCGGCGCTCAGGACCAACGCGCCAGCACCAACGGCGACGGCATGGACACGCACTTGTTCCGACCCGCCGTCGACTCCAAGGGCTTCTTCTCGGTCAACGGCTCGGACATTCTCGGCGCGGGCAACATCAGCTTCGGGCTGGTACTCGACTACGGGCGCAACATCATGCGCACGCGCGCCACGAACCGCCCGGCCAATGCCGCCGTGCCGGACCCGAACGGTTCGAATCTCGGCCCAACCTGCACCGATCAACACTGCCTCCAGACCGGCGAGGGCACGGGCGTGCCCGCGCTCGTCCGCGACTCCTTCCAGGGCACGTTCAGCGTGAGCTACGGCATCGCCAACAAGGCCATCGTCGGCCTGTCGATCCCGGTCGTGCTCATGACGGGCAACGAGGCCTACGACATCGGCCCGGACGGCGCGCAATACAACAGCGGCAAGCTCAACGCCCAGACGCTGAGCACCCTCGCGCTCCACGGCAAGTACCGACTCACGCGCGTCGATCGCGGTCCCGGCGTGTCGTTCCTGTTGCAAGCCGGCATCCCCCTCGGCGGCACCCCGCGCGACCTCGGCGCCGATCCGGGGCTGTGGTTCTGGCCGCACGTCTTGCTCGAGAACCGGCTGGGCGCGACCAAGCGTTTTCACATCGGGCTCGACGCGGGCTACCGCGGTCACACCGGTAAAAATCCGGAGTTCGGCCACGAATCGTTCCCGCCCAACGGGGCTGCTGCCGGCACCGCGCCGGGCACGCAGCTCAAGGAGGGCGTGTTCGAGTACTCGAACCTCGGTACCTTCGGGCTCGGCCTCTCCTATCGCGTGCTCGACGACCTCGATCTCGTGGGTGAGACGTACGGCAGCTACGAGCTTGCCGGCGCGTCGGACTCCAAGCAAAAGCTCTCCGAGGAGTTTTTGGGCGGCATCAAGCTGTTCGTCGAACAAAACAGCTACTTGATGATGGGCGGCGGCAGCCGCGCCTTCTCCACCGGTTTCGAAGCGGCGGATCTGCGGCTCGTGCTGGGCTTCGTCTTCGAACCGTCGATCGGCGACCGCGACGGCGACGGTTACAAGGATGATCAGGATCAGTGCCCGGACGAACCGGAGGATTTCGACGGCTTCCAGGACGAAGACGGCTGTCCCGATCCCGACAACGACAACGACGGCATCCCGGACGTCGACGATCGCTGCATCAACGAGCCCGAAGATCGTGACGGCGA